>CAZOWW010000281.1:0-1535 GCA_964583765.1 uncultured Kineosporiaceae bacterium | reverse complement strand
GCCGACCAGTCGCTGCTGGCCCGAGGTCCAGGCGCCGGTCCAGCCGCCGGGGCGGCCGGTCACTGACAGGTCGGAGGAGACGAGTGCCGGCGAGTCGGCCGACGGCAGGGTGGTGGCGGCGTGCGCCTGGCCGGCCACGCTCACGGCGCTCGCTGCGAGCGCGAGGGCGGTGGCGGCGAGGGCGGCCCCCAGTGCCGGCGTCAGGCGACGCGGCGGGGTGGGGCGACGGGACATGCGTTCTCCCGGGGATCAGGGCCGCACAGCGCGGCCCGGGAGCACGGATCCTTCACCGAGAAAACAGGAAATGCAATGAGAAAGTCTCTCCGGACCGGATTCCTGACCCTGAGTGACGTGGGGCGAGGTCGTCGCGGCTGAACCGGAACAGTTTCCGTGGGACCCGGGATTCCCGCACCGGTGTCCGGGGGAGCGGGAACGGCCGTGGCGACCGGTGCCCGGTGCCCGGGAGGAGCGATCCGGGCGTAGTGGTCGCCGTCATCCGGGCGGACCGGGCGCGGGGCGGACGAGGGCGGGACAAGGGGGCGCCCGTCGGCCGCGGGCTGCGGCGCGCCGTCCGCGGTGGACCTGGTGACCGGGGGCGCCCATGGCACCGATTACAGTCGGGGCGTGGCAGCGCAGCATCCGTACATCGTGATCGCCGCCGTGATCGCGGGTGGCGTCCTCTTCTTCGCCGCCGGCCTCGCGGCCAACCGCCTGTTGCGTCCGCAGGTGGTGACGAGGGAGAAGCTCGCGACCTACGAGAGCGGCGTCGACCCGACCGGCACCGGCTGGGCACAGAGCCAGGTGCGGTACTACCTGTACGCCTTCCTCTACGTGGTGTTCGCGGTGGACGCCGTGTACCTGTTCCCCTGGGCGACGGTGGTACGGGAGTTGGGCTGGGCCACATTGGCCGAGATGGGCATCTTCCTGGGAGTGCTGGCCGTGGGGCTGCTGCACGCCTGGCGACGTGGCGCGCTGAGGTGGTCGTGACTACTGTTGATCTTCCTACCCCGCGGATCGGAGTCCTCTCCGCGGCCGCTCCCCACCCGCTGCGGCTGGTCCTGAACTGGGGCCGGCGGTACAGCCTCTGGGTCTTCAACTTCGGCCTCGCCTGCTGCGCGATCGAGTTCATCGCCGCGAGCATGGCGCGGCACGACTTCATGCGGCTCGGGGTCATCCCCTTCGCCCACGGTCCGCGACAGGCGGATCTGATGATCACCTCGGGTACGGTCACGGACAAGATGGCCCCCGCCGTCCGCCGCCTGTACGAGCAGATGCCCGAGCCCAAGTACGTGATCTCCTTCGGTGCCTGCTCGAACTCCGGTGGTCCGTACTGGGACTCCTACTGCGTGACCAAGGGCGTCGACCAGATCATCCCCGTGGACGTCTACGTGCCCGGCTGCCCGCCGCGGCCGGAGGCGCTCCTGCAGGCGATCGTCACCCTGCAGCGGAAGATCGCGGACGAGAACCTCAGCCGCCGGTACGGCAAGCGCCGTCAGGTGAGCGCGGCCGAGGCCACGCGCGACCTGGTCACCCCG
>CAZOWW010000280.1:0-1542 GCA_964583765.1 uncultured Kineosporiaceae bacterium | reverse complement strand
CGCCGCGCATTGCCGCCCGCTATGCCCCACCGTGTCGCAAACTCACCTCAACCCCAGTGAAAGCCAGAGGCTGGAGCACGAGGAAGCCGTGATGCACGTCGCTGGGTGGTCGAGCCCGCTACGTCACCTCGGGAGCCTTCCGTTCTTCGAGCGGGTGGACGGCGCGGAGCCGACGGATCCCAGCGGTGGGCAGAGGGTGGAGGTCACTGCGCGGTATTTGCTGAAGGTACTCTCGCCGGCGGACGTCGTGGCAGCTGTTCGCGGTCGGTTCGTCGACAGCACCATCGAAGATCTGTCCGCAGCGTTGCAGCGTGTGGCTGAGGCCGAAGGCGTGGGATCCCACGCAGGTGGCTGGGGGAGCCCTCAGGGTGATGCGCGCGAATGTCGACGTCGAGAGCTGACCTGTTACCGCAGACGTGGCGGCCTGAAATGAGCGACATATCGGTGATGTCCACGGGGATCGCGGGTGTGGGCGTCTCCGACCGGGCGGTGCAGATGTCGTGCGGGAGGTGAGCGTGTTCCGCGGACGATCGTCCGCGCGAGTCCACAGCGGTCATGTGTTGAAACAGACCAGACGTGTGACGGAGGCCGGGGACCACCCATGATCACGATCACGGAGGTCGACGCGACCGTGGGGGCGCACGAAGAGGGTGTGGGCCCTAGGCGCCGGCGCCGGCCGGTGTGGCCGGCGGGTGTTCCTACTTCTGCTCGTGGGCAATGCTGTCGTTGTCCCGGTCCAGGTCTTGGTGAACCGTCCCGCCTGCCGTCACCTGCCTGAGGAGCTCATTCGCGGCGATCTCGTGCAGGCTCCGGATGCCCGCTCGACGCCCGAAACCACGGGTTGGGCAAGGTGTGGACGGCCATGCCCAGTCATTGCGCAGGACCTCACCCGAACGCTGATCAGGGACGGCCCGGAGGGAACCGACAGTGCCACTTCCACGAGCCGAGCCCGAACACGGTCCGGGCGCGTTCAAGGCTTGAACCCGGCGTGCTGCCGGGCACAGACGCTCCTCACCGTGTCATCCTCGGTGCGCACGTGCAGGACGTGAGCAGCCTTGGGGATCAGACGATCGAGCAGGCGATCCCCGAGCCGGGCTTCGGCTACCGCTCGGTTTGCTCCGTCGAGCTCTGCGCCCCTGGCCGTGGATCGTCCGGGCGGTCGAGAACCTCGACGTACCGGATGTCGTCGCCGACGACATCGATATTGATCATGCCGATCTCCGGTAGGAGAGGCACCGTGCGATGGCCCGGCTCGAAAGGGCCTTCGGGTGGCGGCTGGGTGTCGAAGCACTAGCAGAAGTCATCCCCACACCCGCACCACTGCCAGAACGGCTGGAGCGGGAACTGCCTCGCCAAGGCGAGTTCCCCCTCGGCCCGCAGCAGCTCGACGATCTGGGCAGTTCTTCGAGGGTTTCGCTGGCCGGGTCGGAGGCCGCTGCGACCCCCCGGGATCCGTCCTGGCTCATCAGGTTGATGCCGGCTCCCGTGGCGGGCAGCGTCCGGGTGGCCACGATGCACAGCCGGCGCAGCCAGCCCACCACC
>CAZOWW010000279.1:0-1599 GCA_964583765.1 uncultured Kineosporiaceae bacterium | reverse complement strand
GGCGTCCTGACCCGCCAAGACCTCCTCAACTTCCTCGGCACCACACCCCACTGACGCGGAAGCGGTACGCGCACGGGCCGTGATCGACAGTACGAGGAGCGGTCACGCCCTAGCTTGATCCACTGACGGACTCCCCCGGTGGAGTATCCACGGCGCCGTACCGACCCCTGGAGAGCATGATCAGGCCCCTCCCTGGTGGTCTGTTGGAGTGAGGGGAGGCCATCAGGGGTGGTCCCGACACCACGCGCTGTTCATTGATTACGGTGCGCAATGACGATAGTGGGGTCCCCGATGCCATGGAGTCCTCATGATGCGTCGTCGTTCCTGTGCAGTGGCCGGCGCGGTTGCGTTCGGTGTAGTCGCGTTGGGTCTGGGCCCTGCCCCAGTTGCCGACGCCAGTTCGGTTGCCCCCGCTACGGGGCGGTACATCGTCCGCGTCGCCACGGACGCGGGTTCACCCGTGGTCTCCTGGGTCAACGCCCATGGCGGTACCGTGCTGCTCGACCAGGAGCAACTCGGCCTGCTGGTGGTCACACTGCCCGCAGACGTCACCTCCGATCTGTCCCGCCTGGCCGGGGTTCAGGGCCTGAGCGCGGACCGCACCATCGCGGCCCAGTCACTCGGCTTCGACCCTGATGCGCGAGCGGGCTCGATGACGAACGTGAACCAGATCATCGGGGCGACCACCGCCTGGAGATCCGGGTACACCGGCAACGGCGTGGACGTCGCGTTGATCGACACCGGGATCGCGCCAGTGCCGTCCCTGTCGGACTCGGCGAAGGTCGTGGTCGGCCCGGACCTGTCCTTCGAGGACCAGAACACCGACCTGCGCTACCTGGACACCAACGGCCACGGCACGCACATGGCCTCGATCATCGCCGGCCGTGAGGTGGACAAGGGATCGGGCACCGCCTACGCCACCGACACCACCAACTTCTACGGCGTGGCCCCCGACGCCCGCCTGATCAACCTCAAGCTCGCCGACCAGCACGGCGTGGTCGACGTGTCCCAGATCATCGCCGCGATCGGCTGGGTGGTCCAGAACAAGACCACCAACGGGATGAACATCCGGGTCCTGAACCTCTCGTACGGCACCCAGTCCCCCCAGTCACCGCAGGCCGACCCGCTGTCCTGGGCCGCGGAGTGCGCGTGGAAGGCCGGGATCGTGGTCGTGGCCGCGGCCGGGAACAACGGGGGCACCTACCCGGGCCTGGCCAACCCGGCCTACAACCCCTGGGTCCTGGCGATCGGCGCCAGTGACACCAAGGGCACCGACACCACCGCCGATGACGTGGTCGCCTCGTTCTCGGCCGTCCAGGGCGGTAACTGGGGCACCCGGGCCGCGGACCTCGTGGCTCCCGGGGTAGGAATCATCGCGGCCGGGGTCCCCGGATCGGTGGTGTACGACGCCAACCTGTATGCCCGGGTGGGGAATAACTTCCTGCGCGGCTCAGGCACTTCGATGTCCGCCGCAGTGGTCTCCGGGGCGATCGCCGACCTGCTCCAGGCCCGCAGCTCCCTGACCCCCGACCAGGTCAAGGCCCTGCTCATGGCCACGGCCACCTCCCTGACCGGCCAGCCGGCCACCGCCCAGGGCAA
>CAZOWW010000278.1:0-1604 GCA_964583765.1 uncultured Kineosporiaceae bacterium | reverse complement strand
AGTGGCGTCCCTGATAGTGGTGTAGGGCAACGAGCGGTCGGCGTGTTCATGGACGTGGGCGCGGTCACCGCGAGATCTTTCGAGCGAACCTCTCACAGCACTCTCGAAAGGGATCATCACGATGACCGCAACACCCATGCTCTCCCCTGCCCGCGTGCTGGGCCAAGCCCTGTCCGACGCGTCGCCGGATCTGATGCGCGAACTGCTCGCGACGACGATCAACGCGTTGCTGTCCGCTGAGGCCGACGCGGTGTGCGGGGCCGAATACGGCCTCGTGTCTCCGGAGCGGGTGAACTCCCGCAACGGCTACCGGCACCGGGACCTGGACACCCGGGTGGGCACGATCGATGTGGCGGTGCCGAAGCTGCGCGCCGGCACCTATTTCCCGGACTGGCTGCTCGAGCGGCGCAAGCGGGCCGAGGCCGCGATGGTCAGCGTGGTCGCGACCTGCTACCTGCTGGGAGTGTCCACCCGCCGGATGGACAAGCTCGTGCAGTCGCTGGGCATCACCTCGTTGTCCAAGTCGCAGGTCTCACGGATGGCCGCGGACCTGGACGTCCAGGTCGCGGCGTTCCGCACCCGCCCGTTGGGCGACAGCGGGCCGTTCACGTTCGTGGCCGCGGACGCCTTGACGATGAAGGTCCGCGAGAACGGGCGGGTCGTGAACGCCGTGGTGCTGGTCGCGACCGGGGTCAACGCCGACGGACACCGGGAGGTCCTGGGGGTCAAGGTCGCCACCAGCGAGACGAAGGAAGCGTGGAACACCTTCTTCGCCGACCTGGTCGCCCGCGGCCTGGGCGGGGTCGCTCTGGTCACCTCCGACGCCCACGCCGGCCTGGTCGAGGCGATCGCGGCGAACCTGCCCGGGGCCACCTGGCAGCGCTGCCGCACGCATTACGCCGCCAACCTCATGAGCACCTGCCCCAAGAGCGCCTGGCCGGGTGTCAAGGCGATGCTCCACTCGGTCTACGACCAGCCCGACACCGACGCGGTGCACGCCCAGTTCGACAAGCTCCTGGACACCGTGAGCGCCACCTTGCCCGAGGTCGCCGAGCACCTGGACGCCGCCCGCGCCGACATCCTGGCCTTCACCGGCTTCCCGAAGGAGATCTGGCGGCAAATCTGGTCAAACAATCCCAACGAGCGCTTGAACAAGGAGATTCGCCGCCGCACCGACGTGGTCGGCATCTTCCCCGACCGCGACGCCGTCATCCGCCTGGTCGGTGCCGTCCTGGCCGAACAACACGACGAGTGGACCGAAGGACGCCGCTACCTGGCCCTGGACGTGCTCACCCGAGCTCGCACCTACCCGTCCGCAACCCCCGCCAGCACCGGTGACCGGCTCGAACTGGAGGCCGCGGCATGAACCACAACCCCAGCCTTCCCGACCCCCACGAGCGCGCCCGGCTCAACGCCGCGCTGCTGGCCACCAGAGCCGAGACCGGCTTCTGGGATGACCATGGCCGACCCGCCCCTTGGCCCGAGGACATCGACGACTGGAGGCCCGAGACCGCAGAACCGATCACCCCCGAACCAGGACAACCACCCTTCTAGACAAGATCAACTCGAAAGATCTTCTTTACACCACTTCCAGGGACTTGACC
>CAZOWW010000277.1:0-1651 GCA_964583765.1 uncultured Kineosporiaceae bacterium | reverse complement strand
CAATTGTACCAGGAGCAGTTTCACCTCCCGGCGGCCGTGGTGGTGGACACCGTGCGCTACAAGGTGCTCCCCGACGGGCGGCGGGTGGACGCGTACACGGACTGGGAGCGGCGCTACTGGCCGGCCCCCCTGCCGCAGTACCGGCCGTGTGGACCCAACGTCGACTGCTACCCGCCAGAGGGGTTCCTGCTGGACAAGCACGGGAAGATCCGCATCTTCGGCTATAACTGGGGGCCCGGTACCAACGAAGACCCCCTGCTCGAGCTCTTCATCCAGCAGGCGCTCAGCGAGCCGTGAGCGCCCGGCAGGCATCCGATCCCGGGCGCTCCCCCTGGGGACCGAGGCCGGTGGCGGGCGCGCGACTGGCCAGGCCCCGGGGCCCTGGACCGGCCAGGGAGTGTGCTCCCTGGTCTCGCTTGGTCTTGTCCACGCGCGTACCCCGTGTGCGCAGGCGCCGCTGATGCAGGCTGCCAGCGGGTCGATCCCCCACGCCTGTCCGTGTCGGACACTCTGGGTGATCCTGGTCAGCGGTCTCGCGTGTGCGGGTCCCGGCGTGCGGGGGCCGGCGGCGCTGACGCCCAGGATCGGGCGCGACACCTCGGTGTTTGCGCCCCTCACCGTTCCACCGCTCCCCGGCCCGACCCGGGCGGCCACCGGGGCCCCCGGGCCGAAGTACTGGCAGAATCGCGCCGACTACGCCCTCCGGGCCGTGCTTGATACGGCGACCGGGACGCTCCACGGCGCCATGGTCCTGCGGTACACGAACCATTCGCCGGATACCCTCCACGCCCTCTGGTTCCAGACGGAGCAAAACCTCTTCCGGCGCGACTCGGCCGCCCCCCCGGCGGCCCCCGCGGCCGCGGGACCCCTCGGCTACGTCTTCGAGCGGTTCATGGAAGTCGTGGACGGCCGCCCCACCGCGGTGCGCCTGGAGGACCACACGACCGTGACGCAGGGCACGCTCCCGCGCCCGCTCGCGCCCGGCCAGACGGCCACGTTCGACGTCGCGTGGCACTTCGTCGTCCCGCCCACGATCAGCCGGATGGGGCGCGATGGGTCATTGTACCAGATCGCGCAGTGGTATCCGCGCGTGAACGTCTACGACGACGTCAAGGGGTGGAACCTCGAGCCGTACCTGGACCGGAACGGCGAGTTCTTCCTCGAATACGGGGACTTCACCCTGGCGGTGACGGTCCCCGCCAATTATGTCGTGGCGGCCACCGGCACGCTCGCCAATCCGGCGGACGTGCTGACGCCGGTCGAGCGGACGCGGCTGGCGCAGGCGGTGCGCTCGGACACGATCGTCCACGTCATCACCGCCGCCGAGCTGGCCGACGGGACGGCTCACGTGCACCACGGCGGGATGGTCACGTGGCAGTTCCGCGCCACGCACGTGCGCGACGCCGTGTTCGCCGCCTCGCCCGCCTACCAGTGGGATGCGACGGGGTGGCACGGGATCCTGGCCCAGTCGTACTACTTCCCTGCGTCCGCCGCTGCGTGGCGCCGGACGGCCGACATGGCGCGGGCGTCGATCCAGGAGTACTCCGAGCGGTGGTTCCCCTACCCCTACCCGCACGTGTCCGTCGCCGAGGGGCCGGTCGGCGTGGGGATGGAGTACCCCATGCTCTCCTTCGACGGGACCGCCGACGAC
>CAZOWW010000276.1:0-1692 GCA_964583765.1 uncultured Kineosporiaceae bacterium | reverse complement strand
TGACCTACTACGGCGTCAAGGCCAGCAACTCCTCGGCGTTGACCACGGCCAAGGGCCTGCTCGACGCGATCATGGCGCACTCGGACAGCCTGGGTTACTCGGTTCCCGAGACGCGCAAGGACTACAACCGCTTCACCTACAACCGCGCCACCAACGGCGAGGACGGCCTGTACGTGCCGTCGAGCTTCTCGGGCAAGATGCCCAACGGTGACGCGATCAACTCCTCCAGCACGTTCTTGTCGATCCGTTCGTGGTACAAGAACGACCCGTCGTGGTCCAAGGTCCAGACCTACCTGGATGGTGGCGCCGCGCCGGTCTTCAACTACCACCGGTTCTGGGCGCAGGCCGACATCGCCACCGCGATGGGCGTCTACGCCGAACTCGTCGGCGGCTGATCCGCTGACTGCCAGGCAGGCGCCGCGTCCGTCGCGGCACCTGCCTGAGGAGGGCGACACCTGACCAGGTCGTCGCCAGGCCCTCCGGAGACGGGTGGGACGCCACGGCGTCCCGCCCGTCTCTGCGTGTGCTCACCCGGATCATCCGGGTGAGCGAAGGAGATGATCACCCGGGTGCGGGGAGGGGCGAACACCCGGGGCACGCGGAAAGGGCGACGCAGGAGCCACGAGCCCCGTTGACGAGGCGATCTCCGGCTCCTACCCTCGGCCCACACCTGGTCACACCCCCACTTTCCAACCCCAACCGCGCTCACCCACTGGGCTCAGCCTTCGCGAGCAGGTCACTCCTCCTCGGGTCCCTCCCTCTTCGCGACCTCGGTGCCGCGCGTCCGAGGGCCTCATCACGACTCGCGCAGCCGAGCGCACGACCCAGGTCCTCCGGTCCCGGTAGATCGTCCACAGGAAAGGCAGGTCCACCCATGTCCTCCGCACCACGCCCGTCCCGCACCTTGGCGGTGGGAACCGCTCTGGCTGCCGGGGTCGCGCTCGCCGGCACGCTCGTGCTCGCGGCCCCCAGTGACAGCGCAACCACCACCACGACACCGGCCAGGACCACCTCTTCCTCGAGCACGTCACCGGTGGGCACCACAGGGCCCGCAACCACCTCGCGCTCGGTCCTCACCACCACGTGTACCGGCACCACACTCGCGCGCTCCTCCGCCGTCACCACCTCGCCCGGTGCAGTTGTCCACAGTTACGACTTCGAGGACGGCACTGTCCAGGGCTGGACGGGTTCCGGCGGGGTCACGGTGAGCAATTCCCAGGACGCGGCCCAGAACGGATCGGGCGGTCTGCTCGCGAGAGGGCTCGCGATGACGAGCGCGGACGACAACGGGGCCCTGGTGAGCATGTCGGGCTTCGGCACCGGCGTCGGCTACCGCTACTCGGCCTCGGTGCGCCTGGCGCCCGGGCAGTCCCCGGTGCTCATGCGTCTGCAGCCCACGAACGGCTCCTCGTACTCCGTGGCGGACTGGGTGACCTCCGACGCGTGGACCACGCTCACCGGCGTGTTCATCCCGACCACGTACATCATCGATTACCCCGACTGCAGCGGGGGCATCTTCGGCACGACGATGGCCGGTTCGGTGACCCTGCGGCTGTCCGTGGACCAGCACTGCGGCTCGATCCCCATCAACCCGGTCGCGGACACCGCCTATCTGGACAACGTCTCCGTCACCGTCTCCAGCACCCAGACCTCCACCGTCGCACGCCACAACAAGGGCCTGCCGCGGGCCTA
>CAZOWW010000275.1:0-1695 GCA_964583765.1 uncultured Kineosporiaceae bacterium | reverse complement strand
AGTGGGTGGACTGGAACGACTACGTGGACGAGCTGGGCTACGCCCAGGCGCTGCGTACCCAGCTGGTCAGCGACGGGTTCAGCTCGAACATCGGCATGCTGATCGACACCTCCCGCAACGGCTGGGGCGGCTCGGCCCGTCCGACCGCGGCGAGCACCTCCACGGACGTGAACACCTTCGTGGACGCCTCGCGCATCGACCGCCGGTACCACGCCGGCAACTGGTGCAACCAGAGTGGTGCGGGTATCGGCGAGCGTCCGCAGGCGGCTCCGGCTTCCGGGATCGACGCCTACGTGTGGATCAAGCCTCCGGGTGAGTCGGACGGTTCCAGCTCGCTGGTGCCGACCGGCGCGGACAACCCCGGTGGGAAGGGCTTCGACCAGATGTGTGACCCGACGTACACCGGTAACGCCCGTAACGGCAACAGCGCCACGGGTGCCCTGGCCAACGCTCCGGTCTCCGGTGCCTGGTTCTCGGCCCAGTTCCAGCAGCTGGTGGCGAACGCCTACCCGGCTCTGTGATCCGCGGCCGTCCCGGCCGCACGGGTCCCGTTCGTGGGGCGTGGTGAAGCCGGGACGGCTCCCCGGAACGGTCTGAACGACCGCTCCGGCTGAACGGCAGCACCGCCCACGGGTCTCCCGTCGGCGCAGCAGCACGGCAGTTCCCGTGGGCCCGGGGTCCGGACGCGAGTCCGGACCCCGGGCCCACCTGCGTGTCCAGGGGCCTCGCGCAGGTAGGTGCGGGTGCGCGCAGGCGGGCGGGGTGCGGGTCCGCGACGGCGTGCGGGTTCGAGAGGTTCGTCATGTCCGCCGAGGTTTCCGGCGATCCGGGCCTCACGTCTCTTGTTCGCAGCCGATGTCAGGGTTCACACTCACTGGCACTCGCTCCGGGAGCCAGCGAGTGTCTGTCCGGCCGCCTCGGCCGTCGGTGGGTGTTCCCCACCGTCGGCGCGATCTTCGCCACCGCTGGGAGGGCGAGGGACGGCGGTCGTCCCTGCGGTCCGATGTCATGTCGCGCCCTCGTCCGGTACGGAGCCCGGTGCACTCCGGGATACCAGAGCTCTGTCCGTGACCTGCGGCGAGAGAGCGGACCGCCATTGCAGATGTGCACGAGAACGGCGCCCGTGCACATTCCTGGCATTTCTCAAGGAGGAGAGAGACAGGGATGAGACTCGGATCTGTTCTCCGTCGACGGTGCACGGTTCCACTCGTGTCCGTGGGCGCGGTGGTCGCGGCCGGACTGGTCGGACTACCGGCATCACCGGCGTCGGCGGCGGTGGGTTGTTCGGTGACCTACCAGTCGAGCGACTGGACCGGTGGGATGTCCGTGAACATCACGATCAAGAACACAGGCGATGCCTGGTCGAGCTGGAGCCTTGGCTTCGCGTTCGGTAACGCGAACCAGAAGGTGACCCAGGGCTGGTCGGCGAACTGGACGCAGAGCGGCCAGAACGTCACCGCGACGAGCATGTCGTGGAACGGTGCGCTGGCCAACGGCGGCTCGACGAGCATCGGCTTCAACGGGAGCTGGAGCGGTAGCGACCCGGCTCCGACGTCGTTCAGCATCAACGGCACCACCTGCGGTGGCACTCCGGTGAGCACGACGTCCACGACGTCCACGACGACCACCTCGGGTCCCGTCACGACGACGACGCGTCCGGTGACCACGACGACGACCTCGCGGACGACCACGACC
>CAZOWW010000274.1:0-1736 GCA_964583765.1 uncultured Kineosporiaceae bacterium | reverse complement strand
CGTAAGTATTCGGTCATGGGGTGGTCGTCGTCCGCGGACTCGGCTTGACGTGATGCGAGGCGGCGCGGTGTCTGTTGCGTGAGGTGGGTGTCAGATGTCCGTTGTGGGCGTGTCGTGACCGATGTCCTGGCCGCCCAGGTGTTTTGATCTCCTGGTGAATGGTGGGCCGCTGGTCGTTGATGTCACCGAGGTGACGTCCTGGCGTGAGCGGGCCGAGCGGGCCGAGGCTCGCGCTGAGGTCGCGGACAAGCGTGCGGAGCGGGCCGAGGAACGCCTGGCGGTGGCCGAGGCCCGGATCGAGGAGTTGGTCGAGCAGGTCGCGGTGTTGTCGCGGATGCTGTTCGGTCGCTCGTCGGAGAAGAGGTCTGCCGGCGCGGGTGACCTGCAAGGATCGGATGGATCCGGCGGGCAGGACGACGCCAGCGGCCAGGCCGATGGGGATGGTGAGCGGCCGAAGCGGGGCCAGCGCCCGGGCAGCAAGGGGCATGGCCGGCGGGACTACTCGCATCTGCCTTCGCGCGAGGAGGTCCATGATGTGCCGCCCGATCAGCGGGTCTGCCCGGACTGCGGCCGGCAGTTCACTGCGCTGGGCTTCGAGGCCAGCGAGCAGATCGACTGGGCGGTGCGCCTGACGCGGATCGTGCACCGGCGGGCGCGGTACCGGCGGGCGTGCACCTGTCCTGCTGATCGGGCCGGGCCGCGGACGGTGACCGCGCCGCCGGCGCCGAACCCGATCCCCAAGGGCCGGTTCACCCCCGCGTTCTGCGCCCGGCTGCTCTACTTGAAGTTCGTATTGGGTCTGCCGGTGGCCCGGATCGCCAAGATGCTGGGCGCCGAGGGTCTGGCCGTGCCGGAGGGCACCCTGGCCGGGGTCCTCAAGGCGCTGGCCGGGGTGCTGGAACCCCTGGAGAACCAGATCCGGGCCCGCAACGGCGCCGCGACCCATGTGCATGCCGACGAGACCACGTGGCGGGTCTACGAACAGGTCCAGGACAAGACCGGCCACAAATGGTGGCTGTGGGTGTTCATCGCCGCCGACACCGTCGTGTTCCGGATGGACCCGACCCGCTCGAACACGGTGCTGGACACCCACTTCGGGGTCACAGCGGCCGACCGCGAAGCCGGCGCGCTGCCCGACGGGCGGCGACTGGTGCTCTCCAGCGACTTCTTCGTGGTCTACCAGTGCCTGGCCCGACTCGACGGAGTCGACGCCCTTTGGTGCTGGGCCCACATCCGCCGCTACTTCATCCGGGCCGGTGACGCCCACCCCTACCTGCGGGCCTGGCGCGACAAGTGGGTCGCCCGGATCGCCGACCTGTACATGGCGCATCAGGCGATGGCCGCCGCCGAGGTCGGCAGTCCCGAGCACGCCACCGCCCTCGCCGCGTTCGAGCAGGCCCTGGCCATCATCGACACCGTCCGCCAGCAGCAGGCCACCGGCCCCGGCTTGCACCCGGCCGCCGCCAAAGTGCTGGCCACCTTGGACCGCGAGTGGGACGGCCTGGCCCGCCACCGCGACTTCCCCGACCTGGACCTGGACAACAACCAAAGTGAGAGGGCCCTGCGCACCCCAGTCGTGGGGCGGAAGAACTACTACGGCAGCCACGCCGAATGGTCCGCGCACCTGGCCGCCCGGGTCTGGACCATCACCGCCACCGCCGAACGCCACGACCTCGAACCCCTGACCTACCTCACCGACTACCTCACCGCCTGCGCCCAAGCCGGCGGCAAACCCC
>CAZOWW010000273.1:0-1741 GCA_964583765.1 uncultured Kineosporiaceae bacterium | reverse complement strand
AGCCGGCCGCGACGTCCACGCTGATGGGCCGCCTGTCCGGGATGACCGAGACCGAGCAGGACGCCGTGCTCCTGGACCTGGTGCGGGCACAGGCCGCGACCGTGCTCGGCCACACCTCCACCGGACGGATCCACGCCGAGCGCGCGTTCCGGGAGCTCGGGTTCGACTCCCTGACCGCGGTGGAGCTGCGCAACCGGCTGGGCACCGCGCTCGGCCGTGCCCTGCCGACGACGCTGATCTTCGATCATCCGACGCCGATGGCACTCGCCCGGCACCTGCGCAGTGAGCTCGCCCCCGCACCGGTCACCGCCAACGCCGTCCTGCTCGGCGACCTCGATCGACTCGAGGAGGCACTGCTCGCCGCGGACCTGGACGCCGAGGCGATCGCCCGACTCGCCGCCCGGATGCGGGCACTCGTACGGACGTGGAGTCCCACCTCCGAGGAGGGGGACGACCTCGACCTCGCGACCGACGACGAACTGTTCAGCGCCCTGGACGACGAGTTCGGCGCGGTCTGACCGACCAAGGAGTAGAAATCACATGGGGAACGAGCAGCGGCTGCGCGACTACCTCAAGAAGGCGACCGCCGACCTGCGGCGTGCCAACCGGCGGCTGCGCGAGGCCGAGGAGCGCGAGCACGAGCCTCTGGCCATCATCGGCATGAGCTGTCGGTACGCGGGCGGGATCGCCGGACCGGACGATCTGTGGCGCCTGCTCCGTGACGGCCGCGACGCGATCTCCTCGTTCCCCACCGACCGAGGCTGGGATCTGGAGGCCCTCTTCGACCCCGATCCCGACCGGACGGACACCTCGTACGCCACGGAGAGCGGCTTCCTCGAAGACGCCGGCGGGTTCGACCCCGAGTTCTTCGGCATCTCCCCCCGCGAGGCGCTGGCCATGGACCCGCAGCAGCGCGTCCTGCTGGAGCTCGCCTGGGAGGCGTTCGAGCACGCCGGGATCGACCCCACGACGGCGCGAGGACGCAAGGGCGGCGTCTTCGCCGGCGTGATCCACCAGGAGTACGTGCCGCATGCCTTCCCCGAGCCCCTCGGACTCGAGGGCTACCTGCTGACCGGGACGACGAGCAGCGTCGTCTCGGGACGGATCGCGTACGTCCTGGGGCTGGAGGGTCCGGCCGTCACGGTGGACACGGCCTGCTCGTCGTCGATGGTCGCGTTGCACCTGGCCGTCCAGGCTCTGCGGCACGGGGACTGCGACCTCGCGCTGGCGGGCGGGGTGACCGTGATGGCCACCCCGGCGCCCTTCATCGAGTTCAGCCGGCAGCGCGGGTTGGCCCCGGACGGGCGGTGCAAGGCGTTCTCGGCCGATGCCGACGGGACGAACTTCTCCGAGGGCGCGGGGTTGCTCCTGGTGGAGCGGCTCGCCGACGCCGAACGGCACGGGCACCGGGTGCTCGCGGTGATCCGGGGCAGCGCGATCAACCAGGACGGCGCGAGCAACGGTCTGACCGCCCCGAACGGTCCCGCCCAGCAGCGGGTCATCCGCGCGGCCCTGGCCGACGCCGGCCTGGAACCCGGCGACGTGGATGCCGTCGAGGCCCACGGCACGGGCACCAGCCTGGGCGACCCGATCGAGGCCCAGGCCCTGCTGGCCACCTACGGCCAGGACCGCCCCACCGACCGGCCCCTGTGGCTCGGTGCCGTCAAGTCCAGCGTCGGCCACACCCAGGCCGCGGCCGGGGTCGCCGGTGTGATCAAGATGGTCATGGCGATGCGGCACG
>CAZOWW010000272.1:0-1746 GCA_964583765.1 uncultured Kineosporiaceae bacterium | reverse complement strand
TCTAGCCCCGTCCTTCGCACGTGGGATTGAGCGGTGAGGGCCATCGGGGTTGGGTCGGATCGACTTGGAGGAGATGCAGGAGCTGGTCCTGTAACCAGGTGGGTTTGGGGATCGTGGGTGGTTGATTGTGCTGGTCAGGGACCAGGCGGAGACCGTCCAGTTCGCGCAGGATCAAGCGTGCGGTGGGTTTCATCGCGCGTCGGTCGTTGTGGTAGAAGCCGATCATGTCGGTGTCCGGGGCCAAGGCGAGGCGGACCTGCCGTTCGATCAAGCAGTAGATCAGCAGTGCCAGGCAGATCACGGTGATCAGGGCGGTGATCCGTCGGTTGTTCTGCAGGAAGATCGGGGAGACGGCCAGGGGGCCCTTGAACTCGCTGTAGCGGCGTTCGACCGTAGGTTGGTCCTTGTACCGGGAGAAGATCTCGGTGGCGTCCAGGTCGGGACCATGGTTGGTCAGCAAGGCGTACCAGCCATCGCCCGCGGCTTCGGCGTCCAAGGCGTCCTGGTCGAACGACCAGGTGAAGGTGGGCTTGCCTGCGGCATCCAGGGCCAAGGTGGTACGCATATAGGACTTGACCTTGCGGCGCTGGGCGATCTGGTCGGCTTTGGCGTTCACGGCGTCGATGGTGGGGTGGTAGCGGGTTCCCGCGGTGCGGGTCAGGGTGTCCAGGTCTTCGCGGGCATGGGCGAGTTTGAGGGCACGCGACTTGACCGCGGCGGTGGCGTTCGCGCTGGAGTGGACCAGGACCCGACGCAGACGATGGACAGGATCCTTCTTGCGGGGCCCGGCCAGATCCATCACGTCCTCGTCCACCCGGTAGGTCTGCCGGTGGGGCCAGAGGACGTCCTGATCCCGTTCGGGGGTGTACTCCACCGCGGTGGCGGCCAGGGAATCGAGGCCGGCGAACAATCCGGCCGGTACCCGGGCCGAGGCCAGCGGCGCGATAAAGGTGACCTTGGCCTGGATCATCGCGGTGACGTTGGCGTAGGAGATGAGTTTGGAGTCGCCGATCAGCAGGAACGTGCGGGGATCGGCCAGCGCCCGTAAGCGTTCCATCGTGTCGACGACCTGAGCGACCTCGCCGGCGTTGCCGTCGTACGCGCGGTGGAAGACCGGGATCCCGCCGTCGGCGGTGACCGCGATCCCGGCCTGGATCTGTTTGAGATCGGCCCGCCGATCCTTGGGATGGCCCCAGGCCGGGGCAGGGAACCCCTCATCGACCTGGTCGTAGGAACCGTGCAGGGACATCGAGGTCATGTCCCAATGCACGCGGGTGACGTCGATGCCGAACTCCTGGACAGCCTTGGCCCCGATCGATCCGACGAGATGATCCAACTGGGGTGCCACAGCGTCCAGGGCCCGGGCCAGACGGTCGTCGTTGAGCAGGTCCGCCCGGATCCCGTAGACCTCCTCGACGGCCCAGTCCTGAGCCCAGTCGGCCACCGCGACCATCGGCCGGGGATCGGTCAACCGGTTCGCGATCAAAGCCTCGATCACCTGCCCATGGCTGGCCGCAGCCAGATCCCTGATCGGACAGGCCCGATCGATGATGCCCGCAAGATCCAGACGACGGGAGAAGTCCGCGATCACCGGCAACGAGCCCAACTGCTTCTCCAGCGCGGCCCGATCCGAGACCCGCGCCCGCGGTCGCTGAGGCATCCGACGCGACCCACTCAATCCATCCACAGCACAGTCAACCAACCAACCCGGCAACTACGGCACAAACCGCTCAATCCCACGTGCGA
>CAZOWW010000271.1:0-1857 GCA_964583765.1 uncultured Kineosporiaceae bacterium | reverse complement strand
AGTCCGGCCGCGACCACATCCTCTGGCCAGCGCCACAAACCTGACGCACACCCCCGGTCCCGGCGGCGGAGGTTGTCGGTGGCCGCCCCGAGATTCAAGGGTGCAGACGTTCACGGCGCGTGGTGCGAGGTCCGAGCAGGGCGCGGACTCGACAGGCCGGGAGGATCCGGGGGTGGTGACCTGGTGGAGGGGAACTGGGGCGGAGGCCGGACGGTGGGTGCGGCGCCGGGCCTGGACCCCGGCCCGGTGAGATCAAGCTGGCCGCGCGGCCCTCTGCGCGCCGTCCGGCCAGATGACGTGCACCGGTAGCTCCCGGGCCTGTGCGAGTTCGACGACCGCTGCCGTGCCGCCCCGGTCCACCGGGGCGAGGCCGTCCCAGACCGCGACCAGGACCTCCGCGGACTCCAGCAGCAGCGCGTTGGCGGCCTCGTAGGCTTCCCGGCCGGCGTCGGCGAACGGCATGACGTGCACGTGGTGCGCCACCCGGAGGAGTTCGTCGAAGAGCGGGAGCTGTTCCGGGGCGACCTTGCGTTGCCGGTAGTTGCCCGAGGGCAGGACGACCTCGAGGCTGCCCCCGACCTCCAGTACGCATTCGGCGAACAGGGAGTCCGCCCCGGCCGCGAGGCAACTGAGGCCCGTCAGCTCGGTGGGGTCGTAGCCGGTGAGGAACTCGCGGAGCCCCTGGCGGATCAGCTCCTGCGTGGCCGTGGAGAGATTCAGGTGCCCGGTGACGCCGATCCGTGTCATGCGGGCGGGGCTCCTCGTGGTCAGCTCACGCCTGTCGGACTTCCTCGTTCCTGTGTCCACCTCGGGTTATCTCTGTCGGGTGGATGATATCGAGCAAGTCGATGAAGTTGTCAACGGTGTATGTCGGTGCCAGATTTTGGCATTCACTCGAATTGCCATATCCATAGGTGACCCAGCAGACGGCGAATCCCGCGTTCTGGGCAAAATCGATGTCCGTTCGGGTGTCGCCCACCAGGTCATGCGGGACTGGATGACCCAGCGCGCGGCGTGGCTGGACTCCACCAGCGGCTGGGGTGGCACGGTCACGCCGACCTCCACCACGACCAGCACCAGCACGCAGACCACGACGTCAACGACATCGACGACATCGACGACATCGACGAGCACGACCCGGCCGACGACCACGACCACCACGACGACAACAAGGCCGACCACGACCACCACGACGAACAACGGCGGCAAGGCCTGCACCGCCACCTACCGGGTGATCAGTCAGTGGCAGGGCGGCTTCCAGGGCGAGGTCTCCGTCACCAACAACGGGACCTCTCCACTCACCGGGTGGACCGTGAACTGGACGTTCGCGAACGGCCAGACCATCACGCAGTCCTGGAACGCGACGATGACCAGCAGCGGCTCCTCGGTCACGGCCACGAACGTCTCCTACAACGGGGCCGTCTCCGCCGGGACGAGCACGACGTTCGGGTTCATCGGCGGTTGGAACGGCTCCAACACCAACCCGACGCCCACCTGCACGGGCGTGTGACGCCTCAGCCCGGCCGGCCACAGGCCGGCCGGGCCACCACCGGCTTCCTTTGCCCGCCGCGTGTTCTTGTCATCGCCCTGGTGGGCGCCCGGCCGCCGAGGGGCCGCCGGGACGAGCACGATGTGCGGCTTCCCCGGGATCCGGGCTTGCTGGTCCTCCCGGGAATCCACGTCAAACCGGACGTGGGCCCCACGGCATCCAGTGCCGTGGGGCCCACGTGTGTCTCGGCCCTTCAGGAGGGCCCCGCACGCCGAGGCGTGTTCGCGTTGCCGGTCAGGCGGCGGCGCAGGTGGCGGTCGTGCCGGTGCCGGTTCCGGTGCCCTGGAACCCGAAGCTGGTCGCGCCGC
>CAZOWW010000270.1:0-1880 GCA_964583765.1 uncultured Kineosporiaceae bacterium | reverse complement strand
GTCACGTTCGCGACGAACCCGCCGCTCCACGAACTGGCCACCGAGTACGCCGCCGTGCAGCCGGCGGTGGCGTTCCCGTTGGTGGTCGTCGTGGTGCTCCGGGTCGTGGTCGAGGTCACCGGCCCGGTGGTGTGCGTCGTGGTCGTGGTCGAGGTGGTGTGCGTCGTGGTCGTGGTCGAGGTGGTGTGGGTCGTGGTCGTGGTGCTGGTCGACGGCGTCCCACCGGTGATCCGGTAGGTGACCAGGGACCGGGCCGGGACGGAGGCGGCGAACGTCCCGCCGGACAGGCCGATCGTGGACTGCGCGGCCATGCTGCTGCTCTCGTTGGTCAGGTACGGCGACACCGTCCCGTTGGAGGACCCGGTGCCGCTGAGGCTGAAGTTGGTCGAGACGGCACCAGAACCCGTGTTCAGCACCACGACGACGACCGACCCGTCGGCGTTGCGGAACGAGGAGACCTTCAGGTTGGAGTCACCGCTGCTCGCACCGATGCGCACCGCCCCGGGCCGGATGTACCGGCTGTAGTTGGCCATCGCGTAGTAGCGCTTGGACGGGGTCAACGTCGAGCCACTCACGCCGATCAGGGCGCTGTCGTGGTTCGTGGAGCTGATGCCCCACCAGTAGAGGAAGGCGTTCAGGTTGGCGCCGGTCAGACCGTTGTGGATCCGCTGCGCCCAGGTGATGCCAGAACCCTCGGCGGTGGAGTCCCAGGTGTTGGTCCAGGTCGACCCGTTGACCCCCCATTCCGTCTCCCACAACGGCCGGCCACCCGCGCTGAGAGTCGAGGTGGGTGCGCCGGAGTATCCGTGGCTGCTGAACACCCCCACAGAGGGATTCGCCGTGGAATCGGCCACGGCCGCGTTGAGGTAGCTCGGCAGCTGGTTGAAGCCGAGGGCCTCGCAGCAGGAGAGCTTGGTCGACAAGCCGGAGTTCTTCAGGGCGGGACCGAGGTACTTGATGAAGTCCACGGCCTGCGAGGCGTTCATCAGCATGCTCGAGTAGGTGGTGGTCAGCGTCGGCTCGTTCTCGAAGCTCACGTAGGTCGGGGTGACCCCGGCCGCCGACCAGTACTTGCTGTGCTGCACGAGGTAGTTCGCGTAGGCCTGGCGCCAGTCACCGCTGCTGCAGGAGGCGCTCGGGACCCCGCACAGCGTTCCGCCGTTGGAATCACTGCCGTTGGTCTTCATGAAGCCGGGAGCGCTCCAGGCGTCGTTGTAGAACGTCGACACGCCGTAGCTGGTCTTCGCCTGCTTCGCGAGCCACAGCTGCCCCGCGTCCTGGGCGTCATTGCCGCTCCAGACGTAGGACGGCGTCGCCGACGGGCTGGACGGCTTGTTCGGCTCGATGCTGCTGGAGTCCGAGGGGATCAGGCTGCGCAGGATGCTGAACCCGGCACCGCTGCTGGTGTTGAAGAGCATGTCCAGCGCCTGCTGACGCGGCGAGCTCGACAGGTTGCGGATCGAGTTGGCCTGGCCGAACGCTTCCGAGATCCCGAAGCCGTCGATCGTCTGGTAGGTGGCCCCGCCGTTGATCGACACGGTCGAGGCCGCCTGCGCGGGCGTCGGGCACACGAGCAGGGTCACACCGAGGCCGAGCGCTCCGGCGAGGCCTGCGGCGACCCGGTGGGTTCCACGAGGGGAGGTGAACATCGTTCCTTCTTCTCCGTCGCCGCCGAGCAGAGGGGCAGCCACTCGGTGACACAGGGGGCGGGCGAGTGATTCCTGGGGCGTTCCCGGCTCCCTCGCAGGAGCACGCCGGACGGTGGAGGTGCCGGGCGGCAGATCCCGGTCCCCGGCCGCGGTTCCGGGGCAGGAACCGCGGCCGGGGGTTGTGGGTGTTGTCAGCTGGCGGTGCAGGTGGTGGTGGCGCCGGTGCCGGTG
>CAZOWW010000269.1:0-1923 GCA_964583765.1 uncultured Kineosporiaceae bacterium | reverse complement strand
GGTGGTCGTCGTCGAGGTCGTGGACGTCGTGCTGCCACCCTGGCTGCTCGTGGTGGTGGTGCCGCCGCCACTGCCGGGGCAGGTGCCGGTGGCGGTCAGGCCTGTGCCGGGGCCGCTGCCCTGGACCCCGAAGCTTGCGGGGTTGCCGGGGCCGACGGCTGCGTTCCACGAGCCGGGGGTGACTGCGACCGTGCCGGTGGAGCCGGCGAACGATGCGTTCCACCCGCCGGTGATCGCACTGCCGGACGGTACGCCGAGGTTCACGGTCCAGGTGTTCAGGTTCGTGTTGGCCGAGACTGTGATGTTGGCGGTGAAGCCGCTGCCCCAGGAGCTCAGTTGCACGGTCGCGCTGCAACCGCCACCGGTGTTGCCGCCCTGGCTGGTGGTCGTGGTGGTCGGCTTCGTGGTGGTGGTCGTGGTCGTACCGCCACCGCCGCCGCTACCGAACATGGTGCCCGGGGAGTTCAGGGCGGACAGGACCGAGTTGTACGCGGCCTTCTTGTTGCCCGACCCGTCGAACAGCAGCGGGGACTCCGAGGAACGCCACGAGTCGGAGTCCCGCACGCCCCACACCGTGATCCCGGCGCACCGCGACACGTTCATGCAGGCGCTGGTCAACCCGGCGTACTGCGAGGTGGAGGCGTTGGTGACGTCGACCTCGGTCAACGCCACGTCCACGCCGAGGTTGGCGAAGTTCTGCAGCGTGGTCTGGAAGTTCGACGGGATCGAGGACCCGCCGGTGAAGTGGGTCTGGAACCCGACACAATCGATCGGCACGCCACGGGACTTGAAGTCCTTGACCATGTTGTAGACGCCCTGCGTCTTGCCGGCCGACCAGTTCTCGATGTTGTAGTCGTTGTAGCAGAGCTTCACGTTCGGGTCGGCTGCCCGGGCCGTCTGGAACGCGACCTCGATCCAGTCGTTCCCGGTGTTCTGCAGGTTGGAACTGCGCCGGTTCTGGGAGCCGTCGTCGGCGTAGGCCTCGTTGACCACATCCCAGTACGACAGCTTGCCCTTGTAGTGGGCCATCACACCCTGAATGTGCTCGATCATCGCCGAGCGCAGGGCCGAGCCCGACAGGCTGCCCCACCACGACGGCTGCTGGGAGTGCCAGGCCAGCGTGTGCCCACGGACCTTCGAGCCGTGGCTGGTCGCCCAGTTGTAGATCGAGTCGCCCGAGGAGAACGAGAACCCGCCCTGGCCGTTCGGTTCCGTGGCGTCCGGCTTCATCTCGTTCTCGGGGGTGATCATGTTGAACTCGCGTGCCACGATCCCGGTGTACGTCGAGTCACCCAGCCGGCTGTTGGCGATCGCCGTGCCGAAGTACCGGCCCGACTGCGCCGCCGCTGCACCCAGCGTGGTGGCGTTGCCGCCGCCGAAGCTCCCGCCGCCACCGCCGCCGGTGTTGGACGTCGTGGTGGTGGTCCCGCCACCGCCGCCGCTACCGCCCTGGGTCCACTTCTGCGGGTCACCGCCCCAGCAGTCGTACAACTGCACCGCGGTGCCGTCCGTGGTCGAACCGTTCGGCACGTCCACGCACCGGCCCGAGCCGACCCCGACGATCGAACTGTTCGAACCCCAGCCCCACTGCTGGTTCGACTGGCCGTTGCACTGGTACAACTGCAGGCCCGTGCCGTTCGCGGTGCCCTGGTTCGCCGCGTCCAGACACATCGTGTTGTTCACCGTGCGCAGCGACTTGTCCGAGTTGAACGTCCAGGTCTGTGTCGCGCTGGCGTCACAGGTCCCGATCTGCACCGCCGAGCCGTTACCGGTCCCGTTGGCGCTCAGGCACTTGCCGCCTGCCGAGACCAGCGTGCCGGTGCCCGTACCTGTCGACGCGCTCGTCGACGTGGTCGAGCCGCCGCCGGCGGTCGTGGTGGTGCTGCCGCCGCCGGAGCCCTCGCTCACGGTGATGTTGGAGGA
>CAZOWW010000268.1:0-1932 GCA_964583765.1 uncultured Kineosporiaceae bacterium | reverse complement strand
CGGCGGACATCGTCCGCGGTGGCCTCGAGCACTGCCTGGCCGTCGGGTGAGGTCAGGGAGATCATCAACAGCTCCCGACCGGTGCCCCACGAGGGCCAGACATGTACGTCTCCGTCCCCTGTCGGGGTCATGAGGCCGGTGCGGAGGAGGTCTCGCGCGAAGACCCACTCCACCTCCATGCCATCACCGGAGAACACCGCTCGAACGGCGTATGGGTCGGTGGCGCTGTACCGGAGGTTCACCGGCAAGGGCACCGTGTCGGCGTCGGCGACAACCAGTCGCAACTGGACCGATGCCTCGACGTCCACATGCGGCTGCATGGAACTCCTTCACTCGACTGGCGGGCATCTGAGCGGCCCCTGGCGGCATCTTTCCCCCCTCACAGCCAACCGAAACCCGCCGGACGGGTGAGCTTGAGAGTGACGCTTTCGAGGTCGCGAGCGCATAATCCGACGGGAGGGACTACTCACTCATATCGGGCTCAACCGAAGATAACGCCTTGGTGACTCACTGTATTCAGGTCACCCGGTCGCCACACCCCCCGGGCGAGCCCCCTTCGAGCCCCGTGACGGCATGCCGACGGCAACGGATTGGTCCTCCGGGCCTCCTATTCGCTACCATCACTCTCGTTGCCCGGGCGATTAGCTCAGCGGGAGAGCGCCTCGTTCACACCGAGGAGGCCACTGGTTCGATCCCAGTATCGCCCACTTCGCGGACACACAGGTCAGGGGTCGCTTTCGAGCGGCCCCTGCAGTGCGTTCGGGCAACCGCGGACGCCGTGCGCGCGCCCCGCCGTCCCCCCGACCCAGCCTGGCAGCGACGACGGCACAGGACGGCAGGACGGACCACCGGTCCGCCCCACGCCGCCTGAGGTCACGGTGCGTATGCCGTTGCTTCGCTGCGCACCGGTGCGGTCCGCCGCGCCCACCGCTCCGGAGAGGTTCGAGCGTCGATCGCCCACAGCCCCCACCGCGCCAAGTCGGATACGGAGCGTCAAAGGCTTCCACGTACCCGCCGATGACCGACACCGAGGAGGACGAGCTCCCGCACGGAGGGCAGATCGACGCTTTCGATCGGGAGCTCGAAGATCACCCCGCCCTCGCGCAGGTCCGTCCCCTGGGAGCTCCTGTGAGCCGGTCTCACCTACTGACCGGCCCCAGCAGCCCTTCGGCGGCCGGCCGCGGGAAATCCGCGGGGTGTTGCCCCTGGAGGCGGTGCACGGCAGACCGGGGACGAGGAGCCACCCGAACTGTCTGAAGTCCATCTGCGACCATTACAGAAAGATCACCTGGACAGGCCGTGGTTCCCCTCGGACCGTGCCGTCACGGACGTCCCGCATCCGGGCCGCCACCCCTGTCGGTGAAACGGGTCGAGCAAGCGGGTGACCGCCGTCGCCACGGGGAGCCGTTCCTCGTCGCACGGACGTCCACGCGGGAAGAACAAGAGGTGCTGCAGGGTCATGGAGATGGACGAGCGGGTGACGCGGGAGATCACGAACCGGCTGCGACGGGCGCGGGGCCAGATCGACGGTGTCATCTCCATGATCGAGGCAGGGCGCTCGTGCCGGGACATCGTCACGCAGGTGGCGGCGGCCTCCCGAGCCCTCGACAAGGCCGGGTTCAAGATCGTCGCCCATGGACTGCGTCAGTGCCTCCTGGACGAGTCCCGCGAGGGTGAGATGACCGCCGAGGAGCTCGAGAAGCTCTTCCTCTCCCTGGCCTGAGGCCGAAACCGAGGCCGAGGCCTCCCTGCTCTCCCCTCCCCTGTGCTCCCTTGCCCCGGAGCGTGGCGACCCTCCGGTTGCGCCGACCCCTGGTGGTACGGCGACGTGCCTTCGAACCTCCATCGACGATCGGCTCGAGGGCGTGGGCGGTCGGTGTGGTGGGGGGGGGGGGTGGGGGTGGGGTGGTGGGTGTGGGTGGGGGGGGGGGG
>CAZOWW010000267.1:0-1934 GCA_964583765.1 uncultured Kineosporiaceae bacterium | reverse complement strand
GGGTGTGCGTCAGGTTTGTGGCGCTGGCCAGAGGATGTGGTCGCGGCCGGACTGGTGGAGGGTTCGTAGTGCGAGGACGGGGTCGAGTCCTCGGATGGTCCAGTGCATGCCGGCTCGTTTGGCGCGTTGTTTGACGATGGTGTTGCAGGCTGACTCCACGGGGCCCGAGCCGATGTAGTAGCCGTTGGCGCGGAAGTCGGCGTACTGCATGCGGTGGTGGTGGCTGGTGAAGTAGCCGACCTCGGTGGCGGCGGGTTTGACCAGGTCGCAGGCGGTTTCGGGTAGGTCGAGGGCTTCGATGGCAGCGGCGATCGCGGGGGTGTCGCCGAGGTCGAGGTGGTCCACGAGGGCCTGTTCGAAGGCGGCCGGGTCGCTCAGGACCGGGGTGAGGGTCTTGGTCAGGTCGGCGAGGTGTTCGCGGGCGTGGAAGTAGTCCACGATCTGGGTGGCGGCCGGGAAGTGCTCGTCGGCGATGGTCCAGATCCACTTGGCGCCGTCGCCGAGGACGACGGGCTGGCGGATCTGGTCGAACCCGCGGCGGTGGTACTCGGCCTTGGCGTGCACGGCGAAGGTGGCGGCGGGTTCGAAGGTGGAGATGTAGCTGGCCGAGCCGGGGTCCTGGACGGGCTCACCGGTGTCGGGGTCGCGACCGGACTGGGTGAAGAAACATCCGATCTTGACCTCCCTGGTCCCGGCCCGTCCTCCATGTTTGGCGGGGTCCTTGCCCGGGCGGCCGGTGCATTCGCTGGGCAGCATCGGGGCGCCGGTGCCGTCCAGGACGATGTAGCACAAGTCCGGTCCGCCGGCGCTGATCCCGGGCACGGGCACGGGCCCGGGTACGGCACGTTCGGCGGCGATCAGCTCGCGGGCTCGGGCGCCCTGGGCGCGGGCGGTGCGGGTCAGGGTCGAGGTCGAGGTCAGGTCCAGACCGGTCACGGTGGCGATGAACCGCCGGGAGATGTCGTAGGGCATCTCGGCACCGGCCAGGGCGCAGGCCCGGCTCAACCCTGGGGACAAGCTGGTGCCGGCCACCCCGAGCCGGTGGTCCAGCGGCGCGAACCCCTGCCGGCAGGTCGCGCAGTGGTAGTAGCCGCGGGTGGTGGCGACGCTGCCCAGCAAGGTGCGGACCGTCTTGGTGCGCCGGGCCACCAGCCGCGCGTCATGACCGGCGCCGGGGCAGTCGGCGCGGGCCGGGGTCCGGGTGCCGGCCCAGTCCACGACCCCCGCCAAGGCGGCCAGCCCGATCTGCGCGGCAGCGGCCTGAGCAGCGCGCTCGATCGCCTCCAGCACGCCCACAGTGCGCTGTTCGCCGTCGTCCTGAGCGTGCCGCAGGAGTCCGGCAGCGGTGGCGACCAGGCGCCGGGCCTCCTGGGCAGCCAGTTCGGCGATCTGGTCGGCCAGTACGCTCAGCGCTTCCTGGTCGTCCGCTCGGCGTTCGAGCCCCCTTTTTGCCCACCGGCAGCGGGATCGGCACGCCTGGTCCGGCGTTCCGGTGGCCCCACCCCGGACGTGCACAGCACTTCGTTGATCTCTATGTAGTCCTCGACCAGCGCGGCGAACTGGGCGTAGTTGTCCAGCTCGGCACGGACCTGCTCGATCGCCTCGACCGGGACGTACTGCCCACGCGAGCCGCCAGGGCCTTTCGCGGTGCGGGTCCACAACCCACGGGGGCCATGTCCTTGCTCGCCGGGGCGGGCGCACCGGCAGTTCGCTCGACCGCACTTGCGGTAGCCCACCTGCAACGACCCACGTCGGAACTGCGGAACCGCGCCGATGCGGTCAAGCACCAGGGAACGCAACTCCTCGAGCTGGCCCACCGTCATCGCCGAGTAGTCCTTGCCCATGCCACCCTCCCAATCTGATTATGCAGCCAGCAATCAGACTAGGGAACGACCTGCCCAAAGTCGTGGACGACACGTCCATGACTCACACCC
>CAZOWW010000266.1:0-1975 GCA_964583765.1 uncultured Kineosporiaceae bacterium | reverse complement strand
TGACACGCCCGGATCGGGGGAGGCTCGCCCGGCCACCCGCCCCGGGAACGGCCCGGGGCGGGAATTCGGTCGAGCGCGGGACCGGACTCGATCCCCCCAGCGGAATCAGGCCTCGACGACCACCGGGATGATCATCGGACGGCGGCGGTAACTCTCGTTGACCCAGCGCCCGACCACCCGGCGCAGCACCTGCTGCAGCTGATGCGTGTCCACGACCCCGCTGGCGGCCGCGTCCGCGAGTGCCTCGACGATCCGCGGGCGCACCTTGTCGAAGACCGACTCGTCCTCCGAGAACCCGCGCGCGTGGATCTCCGGCCCGGCGACCACGGCACCCGCCGCGGAGTCGACGACCACGACGATGGAGATGAACCCCTCCTCGCCCAGGATCCGCCGGTCCTTGAGATCCGCCTCGGTCAGCTCGCCGACGGATGCGCCGTCCACGTAGACGTAGCCGCACTCCACGGCACCGGCGATGCGGGCCACGCCGTCCACGAGGTCGACCACGACCCCGTCCTCGGCGATCACCACGCGCTCGGGCGGGACCCCCGTCCGCACCGCGAGCTCGGCATTGGCGACCAGGTGCCGGACCTCGCCGTGCACGGGCATCACGTTGCGCGGGCGCAGGATGTTGTAGCAGTACAGCAGTTCGCCGGCGCTGGCGTGCCCGGACACGTGCACCCGCGCATTGCCCTGGTGCACCACCCGGGCGCCCAGCCGGGTGAGCCCGTTGATCACGCGGTAGACGGCGTTCTCGTTGCCCGGGATCAGGGACGACGCGAGCACGACGGTGTCGCCCCGCCCGACGAGGATCTTGTGGTCCCGGTTGGCCATGCGCGACAGAGCGGCCATCGGCTCGCCCTGGGAGCCGGTGCACATCAGCACGACCTCGTCGTCCGGCAGGTCGTCCACTGCGCGCGCGTCCACGAGGAGGCCGTCCGGGACCTGGAGATAGCCCAGGTCCTTGGCCACGGTCATGTTGCGCACCATGGAACGTCCCACCAGGGCCACCCGCCGGCCGTGGGCGCGTGCCGCGTCGAGCACCTGCTGCACCCGGTGCACGTGCGAGGCGAACGCCGCGACGATGATGCGTCGCTCGGCCTGGGCGAACACCGTGTCGAGGACCGGGGTGATCTCCCGCTCGGAGACGGTGAACCCGGGCACATCGGCGTTGGTCGAGTCGACGAGGAAGAGGTCGACCCCCTGCTCCCCGAGCCGGGCGAAGGCGCGCAGGTCGGTCAGGCGACCGTCCAGCGGCAGCTGGTCCATCTTGAAGTCACCGGTGTGCAGCAATGTGCCGGCCCCGGTGTGCACGGCGACGGCGAGGGCGTCTGGGATGGAGTGGTTCACCGCGACGAACTCGCAGCGGAACGGACCGAACTGCTCGACCTGCCCCTCGCGCACCGCCAGGGTGAGCGGGGTGAGCCGGTGCTCGCGCAGCTTGGCCTCGACCAGTCCGAGGGTGAGCTGGGAACCCACCAGAGGCAGGTCCTGGCGCAGCCGCAGCAGGTAGGGCACGGCACCGATGTGGTCCTCGTGGCCGTGGGTGAGCACGACCGCGACGATGTCCTCGAGGCGATCCGCGATCCAGGTGAAGTCCGGAAGGATCAGGTCGACACCCGGCTGGTGGTCCTCGGGGAACAGCACCCCGCAGTCGATGACGAGCAGCTGACCGTCGTACTCGAGCACGGTCATGTTGCGGCCGATCTCGCCGAGACCGCCCAGCGGGACGACGCGCAGCGCCCCCTCGGCCAGCGGTCCGGGGGGTGTCAACTCCGGGTGCGGGTGGCTCACCGAAGACCTGCCTCGGCGAGGTCCCCGGCCAGCAGCGCGACCTGTTCCTCGGTGGCGCTCACCAGTGGCAGTCGCACCGCCCGGGACCCCAGCACACCGAGCAGCTCGAGCGCAGCCTTGGCCATGATTGCTCCTTGCGTACGATTCATCACCCCGCGCACGGCGGGCAGTAGCTGCCGGTGCA
>CAZOWW010000265.1:0-2023 GCA_964583765.1 uncultured Kineosporiaceae bacterium | reverse complement strand
GGGCGACGAGCTCACCCACGGTGTGGATGCCCTCGCGCTTGAGGCAGTTGTAGGAGCGGACGGTGAGGTCGAGCTCCTCGATCGGCAGCGCCAGGTCCGCGGCGAGTGCTGCGTCGGACGGCGACGGGCCCATGTCGATGCCCTCGGCCTCGACATTGAGCTCACGCGCCAGACCGAACAGCTCGACCAGGGTCTTGCCCGCACTCGCCATGGCGTCCCGCGGCTCGGTGGAGGGCTTGGTCTCCACGTCCACGATCAGCCGGTCGAAGTCCGTGCGCTGCTCGACACGCGTGGCCTCGACCTTGTAGGTGACCTTCAGCACCGGCGAGTAGATCGAGTCCACCGGGATCCGGCCGATCTCCTGGTCCCCGGACTTGTTCTGCTGCGCCGACACGTACCCGCGACCACGCTCAACCGTGAGCTCGAGCTCCAGCTTGCCCTTCGCGTTGAGAGTGGCGATCTTGAGGTCGCTGTTGTGCACCTCGACCCCGGCCGGCGGCGCGATGTCCGCGGCGGTCACGACGCCCGGTCCCTGCTTGCGCAGATACATCACGACCGGCTCGTCGTGCTCGCTGGACACCACCAGCTGCTTGATGTTCAGGATCAGCTCGGTGACGTCCTCCTTCACCCCGGGGACCGTGGTGAACTCGTGCAGGACGCCGTCGATGCGGATGCTGGTCACTGCCGCACCGGGGATGGACGACAGCAGGGTGCGCCGCAGGGAGTTCCCCAGGGTGTACCCGAAGCCGGGCTCCAGCGGCTCGATGACGAACCGCGACCGGTGCTCCGAGACGACCTCTTCGGTCAGGCTCGGACGTTGTGCGATGAGCATGGATCCACCTTCCTCATGGGCGCCCGCCATATGACGCCTCATGCCCTTGCGACCCCACCGGCCTTGGTCCACCGACGGGGTCCCCACCACCACGGGCACGGCCCGGGATCCGGGCGTGCCGTGGCGCGGACGACGACGGCCTGGAGCGGGCAGGACCCGCTCCAGGCGTCAGGTCACTTCGAGTAGAGCTCGACGATGAGCTGCTCCTGGACCGGGACATCGATGACCTGCCGTGCCGGCAGCCCGTGCACCAGGATGCGCAGCTTGTTCGGCAGCACCTCGAGCCAGGCCGGAGCGTTGCGCTCGGTGGCCTCGGCCCGGGCGACGATGAACGGCGTGAGCTCGACCGAGGTGGCACGCACCTCGACGATGTCGCTCTCGGACACCCGGTAGCTCGGGATGTCGACCTTCTTGCCGTTCACCAGGAAGTGACCGTGGCGCACCAGCTGGCGGGCCTGGTCACGGGACTTGGCGAACCCGGACCGGAACACCACGTTGTCGAGGCGCGACTCCAGGATGCGCAGCAGGTTCTCACCCGTCTTGCCCTGGCGCCGGTTCGCCTCCTCGTAGTAGCCCCGGAACTGCTTCTCGAGCACGCCGTAGATGCGCGCGGCCTTCTGCTTCTCGCGCTTCTGCAGCAGGTACTCGCTCTCCTTGGTGCGGGCACGGCCGTGCTCGCCCGGAGGGTACGGCCGGATCTCGATCGGGCACTTCGGCGAATCGCACTTCGCGCCCTTGAGGTACAGCTTGGTCTTCTCGCGGCGGCAGCGCTTGCAGTCAGCGCCGGTATAACGCGCCATGGTCGCTCTTTCTCCTCAGGCTGGTCTTCGTCAGGGGCGCGTCAAACGCGACGGCGCTTGGGCGGGCGGCACCCGTTGTGCGGAGTCGGGGTGACGTCCTGGATCGACCCGACCTCGAGGCCGGTGGCCTGGAGAGAGCGGATGGCGGTCTCCCGGCCGGAACCGGGACCCTTCACGAAGACGTCGACCTTGCGCAGCCCGTGCTCCTGCGCGCGCCGGGCTGCGGCCTCGGCGGCCATCTGCGCGGCATACGGCGTCGACTTGCGCGAGCCCTTGAAGCCGACCTGGCCGGCGGAGGCCCACGAGATCACGTTCCCCATGGGGTCGGTGATCGAGACGATCGTGTTGTTGAAGGTGCTCTTGATGTGCGCGTGGCCGTGGGAGACGTTCT
>CAZOWW010000264.1:0-2027 GCA_964583765.1 uncultured Kineosporiaceae bacterium | reverse complement strand
TCGACAACAGCGACGATCTGTTCACACCCCCAGGGCTTGTCGACGTGCTCTGCCGGTCGGGCGGTCACGGTCTCTGTCATGGTGTCCTCGTGAGTGGGTGGGCTGCTCGGCTCGAACGACACGACGGACCCATCACAAGGACGACGGGGCCGAATCCGCGGGCCTGCCGTGCTGGGCAGGAATCTCCCTCGGGCGAGGGAGGTCAGGCCGTCGCACAGGATGCAGCTCGCCCACACGCCGGTGGGGTCTTCGCTCAGGGGAGCGCCTCTCGGAGGAACGAGGTCGCGCAACTGCGTGACGGTCGGCCACGATCAGTGCTTCACGCTGGCCCTCGGTCAGACCACCCCACACCCCGTACGCCTCTTGCGCGGACAACCCATGCTGTCGACACGCGGCGATGACCGAACAGGTGGCACACAGCGCGAGGGCCGCCCTGTCGCGGGCCCGCCCAGCGGCCCCCCGCTCGCCCTCGGGGTGGAAGAACAGATAGGAGTCCTCCCCGACGCAGGCGCCGTGGTTCTGCCATTCGTAGCTACTGAATACGGGGGCCGGAAGACGCGAAACTTCGGACATGGTCAGCTCGCTCCCGCCGACACCGAGCACACTGAGCGGCGAGGAACGCAGGGTCCGGACGAATACCAAGACCGCTTGACACTCCATTCTGACACGAATCCGGCGGCCGATCCAGAGATTCAGGACGGTCCGGAACTCGCCCCCGGACAGCTTCCGGTTGCCCGTCGCCCCGCTGCAGTGCTGCTCAACGGACGGCACATCGTCACCGACCCCTCAACGGTGGGTGGAGCAGTTGGGCCACGGACCTTCACCGTGTTCGGCGGGCCGGACGGCGGTGGGAAGGGCCCAGGACTCCCCCGTGATGTTCGTGGCTCGCCGACCCTGCGATCCGGGCGGGGTCACGCATGGGTCAGGTCGGGGATGCTGTCCGGATCGGTGACCACGGCGCGAGCGACGTCAACAAGTTGGAAGTTGTGATGACGGGCATATCGACGCAGCAACTCGAACGCCCGGTCGACGTCGATGTCATGGGCTCGGGCCAGGGCGCCTTTGGCCTGTTCGATGATCACGCGGCTGGTCAGGGCGTGCTGGAGTTGCTGGGTGAGGATCTCGCCCTGGTGGATGGCTCGTTCTTGGAGTAGGCCGATGGTGGCGACATCGGCAAGGGCTTGGACGATCTTCACGTCGCCGGGTTCCAGACCTCCGGCCTGGGTGCCGAACAGGTTCAGGGCTCCGATGACCTTGGCGCGCAGGCGCAGGGGGAGGGCGTGGACCGAGCGGAAGCCGAGGGCGGTGGCCTGGGGGGCGAAGGTGGGCCAGCGGTCCGCGGCGGTCCGCAGGTCTGCGTTGATCACGGGTGTCTGGGTGGCGTAGGCGTCCAGGCAGGGTCCTTCACGGATCTGGACCTGGAACAGTTCCAGCAGCCTGGTCGCCTCGTCGGAGGCGGCCATGACCTGCAGGTGCCCGTGGGCGTCGGCCAGGAGCAGGCCTACCGCGGGTACGCCGATCAGTTCGGCGGTGCGGGTCGTGAGCATTTGCAGGAACTCGATCAGGTCGAAGTCGTCGACCAGGGTGTCTGCTACTTCGACGAACACTTCCGCGAGCCGTTCGGGTGAAACGGTAGCCATCGAGGCCTCCCTCTGGAGTCCGTTGCCGGTCGGTCCGACCAATTGCCTGGATCATGATGTGTCCGGCGCGAGGCGCAGCCGGCCCGCGATGATGTCATCGGCGATCTCGGGCAGGGGACGGCTCTCGGCCCAGGCGTGGGCCCGCATCCGCGCCAAGGCGTCCCGCAACGGCACGCCGAGGTCGACCATCGTCATTCCCTGCGCCTGGTAGACCCCGTAGTGAGAGCAGAGGGCCTGGTCCAGCCCCTCGGCGACCTCACCGATCACCGCCTTCCCCTGCGCATCGAGCAGCGTCTCCACCGCCACCTCGGCGAACGTCAATGCCTGCCCGAGCGTAAGTATTCGGTCATGGGGTGGTCGTCGTCCGCGGACTCGGCTTGACGTGAT
>CAZOWW010000263.1:0-2044 GCA_964583765.1 uncultured Kineosporiaceae bacterium | reverse complement strand
CACGGCCCGCCGCCGGGCAGCGACGGGCCGTGGCGGCTGCGGGGGGCGGCTACTGCATGACGAACTCCGTGAAGTAGATGTCGTACACCTTGTTCTCGTAGGCCTTGGTGACCGCCGCGATCAACTTGGCCTTGGCGGCCTCGCGCCCCTTCGCCTCGGACAGCTCCGCAAGGGTCTTCCCGCTGAACAGCGAGATGGTCAGGTCCAGCGCCTCGGCGCCGTCGAGTTCGGCCGGGCCGCCGGCCTTCTCCTGCAGCGCCAGACCGATCTTGAGGAAATGGCCTCCGGCGAGGTTCACGGTGATCGGGTCGAGGGTGGCGACCGGTCCCGGGCTCGGCTTCTTGGGGCCGGTCGTGGGCTTGCTGCTGCTCTGGCCCAGGAACATGTACCCGCCGACGGCGAGGGCGACCACGACCACTCCGATGATCATCATTTTCTTCTTCTTGCCACCCTCGGCGGCCTCCTTGCCGTCCTTGTCCTCCGCCTCGCCCTTCGACTTGGCCATGGCGGTCTTCCCTTCGACTGAGTCCTGGGGCGGGGTCGTCGGACCCGGCGACCCCACCGGTGTGGCGGCACGCGCCGGAGGTGGCGCGTGGGGTGCCCTAGTGGTGGGACGGGGTGGTGCGCGGGGCCTTCCCCTTCCCGGTGGTCGAGGTACGCGTGGGGGTCCCGGAGGCGACCGCCGAGGTGGCCGGCTTCGTGGTCTTCCGGGAGGCGGCGGGGGTCGTCGTGGTCGCGCGGGGGGTGGCCGTACTGGTCTCGTTGCCGAGCGCCTCGACGGCGCGGCCGAGCGAGTCGTCCGTCTCGGCGAGGACGACGATCTCGACCCGGCGGTTCCGGTTCACGGACCGCGGGTCACTGGGCGGGATGAGCGGCTCGGTGTCCGCGTAGGCGGTGGCCGACATCCGGTTCTCCGGGATGCCGCCGAGCCGGTTGAGGTAGATCAGCACGTTGGTGGCCCGGGCGGCGGAGAGCTCCCAGTCCGAGGACCATCGGGATCCCGCACGCAGCGGCAGCTGGTTGGTGTGCCCGTCGATGCTGAGGCGGTTGGGCAGCCGGCGCAGGGTGGGCGCGAGCGCGTCGAGCACGTGACGGCCCCGCGGACGCAGCTCGGCGCTCGCGCTGGAGAACAGCACGTCGTCGGTGGCGATGGTGATCACCAGCCCGCGCTCGTCGAACCGGAAGGTGGCGGACGTGGTCAGCCCGGCCTTGTGCAGGGCCGCCTTGAGCGCCGCCTCGGCCTGCTGCAGCGACTTCACCTGGGCCGCCACCTGCGCCTTGCTCATCGCCTGGGCCAGCTGGGCGACGGTACTCGGGGTCACCGCCTGGGAGGGATCCTTGATGTTCTGTCTCGCCCCACCGCCGGCCGAACCGCTCAGGTTGACGTCGTTGGGGTCCACCTGCCCGCCGGGATTCAGGAGCCCGTCACCGCCGTCGACCATGGTCACGGGTGCCCCGAAGCCGGCGGCGAGCCCCGTCTTCAGCGCCATGAACTTCTTCTGGTCGACCTGGCTGATCGCGAACATGACGATGAAGAGCACCATGAGCAGGGTGATCATGTCCGAGTAGGTGAGGAGCCACCGTTCCTCGTTCTCGTGCGGGGCGTGCTCCTCCTCGTGCCCGCCGCGGCGACCGCGCCCGCCGTGACCGCCGTGCCCGCTCACGCCGCGTCCTTGGCGGGGGCCGGTCCGGCCGGTGGCATGCGCGACTTGAGCTTGGTCGCCACGACCCGCGGGTTCGAGCCGGCCTGGATGGCCAGTACCCCCTCGATGATGATCTCCATGCGACCCGCCTCCTCACCGGCGACGGTCAGGATCCGCTTGCCCATGGGCAGGAAGATGACGTTGGCCGTCATGACTCCCCACAGGGTGGCGACGAAGGCACCGGCGATCATCTCGCCGAGCTTGTCGGGCTTGGACAGGTTGGACAGCACGTGCACCAGGCCCATGACCGTGCCGATGATGCCGATGGTCGGGGCGTACCCGCCGGCGTCCCCGAAGAACTTGGCGCCGACCGCGGCAGAGGCCTTCTTCGCCTTGACCTC
>CAZOWW010000262.1:0-2053 GCA_964583765.1 uncultured Kineosporiaceae bacterium | reverse complement strand
CGTCGGGGATCGGCGCCGCTGATCACCACATGCGCCGGCCGGGTGCCAGGCCGTGCTCAGGCTGTGCTCAGGCTGCCGCAGACCGACATGGACAGTTCTGCAGTCGCCCGTGACGCACGCCTTCGGTCACACCGATCGTCGCTGATTGGCCACGGCAGTGAAAATGCGCTGGTCACTGAGGTGGTGGTGTGGCTCGTGCGCTGGGACTTCAGGCTCGGCGGGTGACGCTCCGGGCGCTCTGGTCGGCTCTGGGTACTGAGTCCCTCCCGGTCGCCCTCTTCTTCCATGCCCTGGCTCATCAGCGGACGGGCGTGGCCAGGCGATCGGGGTGGTCCCGGAGCAGGCGCTGCGGACCGCGACGGGAGATGGTTCGCGTGAGCAGCGACCACGTGGGGTCACGCGACCAAGGGAAGTGCTCACTCAGGTGAGGGCGGCAGGTCCGGTGACGTCGGTTGCCACCCCTGCGGGCGCGAGCAGCTCTCGCTGCGAGGCATCTCCTCTGGAGCGAACCTCGGCGAGGGTATGGTGCCATGCCGGTCGGTGGACTCGGTGGTTGATAGGCGGGTAGTCAGCCTGGGCAGACGGAGCCCACTCTGGAGGAGGCGAATGGCATCCGCAGCGGGAACCGCCTTGGACAGGAGGAATCCTTGCCCCAAGTGGCACCCCAGCGCGGCCAGCTCGGCGCGCTGCTCGGCGGTTTCGATTCCTTCAGCAACAACGATGAGCTTGAGTGAGTCCGCGATGGCCAGGATCCCCCGGACGACGCCGTGCTCGATGTTCCTCGGTCCCTGGTCGGCGGCCAGGCCGGAGACGAAGGAGCGATCTATCTTCAGGCAATCAACCGGTAGTCTGCGGAGGTCGCCGAGGTACGAGTACGCGGTTCCGAAGTCGTCGAGGGAGATATGTACGCCCGCGGCCTTCAACGGAGTGATGAATTGGGCCACCTCGGCCTGGATTGAATCGCTTTCGGTGATCTCCAGGGAGACATCGGTCGGGTCGATCTCGGCCTGGAGTATCAGGTCGAGCATGTGCGCGGCATGCGCAGGGTTCCGAAGTTGGAACGGCGAGAGATTGACGCTGATGGTGAGGTCATGTCGATGGAGTGTGCGGCGCCACGTGGCCAGGTCCCGGCATGCCTCGGCGAGGACCCAGTTGCCGATGGGAATGATTTCCCCGGACTCCTCCGCCAGCGGAATGAACTGGTCTGGAGGGATCGGGCCTCGGACCGGGTGGAGCCAGCGCAGGAGGGCTTCGAATGCGACGATCTCACCTGTGAGGAGATCGAAGATTGGCTGGTAGTGCACCGAGAGTTGGTGTTGGTCGAGCGCCGACTGCAGGTCGGAACGGAGGTCGAGGCGCTCCCGTGAGCGTCGTGACGCGCGGTCGTCGAAGACCTGCACCAACCCTGCGCCCTTGCCTTTCGCGGCGTACATTGCGGCGTCGGCGTCGCGCAACAGCGACATCGAGGTCGCGTGTCCGCGTTCGCCCCGGACGGCGCCTACGCTCACGGTGACAAACACGGCCTCGCCGCGCAGCATGAACGGCTGGTCCATCGTCGCCGCCACCCGGTCGCCGATCTCGGTGAGGTCGTCCATCGTGGTGATGCCGTCGAGCACGAACAGGAACTCGTCGCCGCCGAGCCGGGCCAGAAGATCTCCTCGTCGCAGGCCGGAGCGCAGCCTTTCGGCGACGAGGCAGAGCAGTTCGTCCCCGATAGCGTGGCCGAGCCGGTCGTTGATCGCCTTGAATTTGTCCAGGTCGCAGAAGAGCAGCCCGACGGAAGAGGGATCGTCCCGGGCCAGCGCGTCGCCCAGATACTCGTTGGCGAGGTCGCGATTGGCGAGACCGGTGAGCGGGTCGTGACTGGCTCGGTGGCGCAGGGCGGCTTCGTTGTCCTTCAGCGCTTGGTACAGCTCCGCATTGATCATCGCGGAGTGGAGGTAACGGGCGAAGGTCGTCGCCGCCTCCACGTCGTCGCGCGCGAATGGGCGGGCCGTGTCACGCGCCGCGTAGAGCAGGGCGACGGGACGTCGATCGCTCATGATCGGCACGC
>CAZOWW010000261.1:0-2065 GCA_964583765.1 uncultured Kineosporiaceae bacterium | reverse complement strand
ACCTGCCCTGGAGGTAGAGGGCGCTGAGCGCGGCCTTGATGACCTTCCCGGCCGCGGCCGCGTCGAGCAGTTCCGGCTCGAGCAGGTAGCCGTAATAGGTCATCGCCCAGACCACCCGGCCGTCGTGGTGGACGACCTCCTGGCCCTGGAAGTCCGTGCCGCCGACGTAGCTGTCCTGGTAGGTCCAGGGGCCCTGGGCGTGGTGCAGGTCCACGCTCCCGCGGCGGGAGGGCGGGGCCGGAGCGCCGCCCCCGGCGTAGCAGGCCGCCTTGGCGGCCACCACGAAGGCGGTGAGCTCGTCCTCGGGCACGGTCGTCGGGACGGGGGGCAGGAGGAGATCCGGGATCATGGATCGATCCTGCCCCGCGCCACCGACAGCTTCGTGTTCCTGCGCCCCTGCGCGCTCAGCCCTCCCCGCGGGTGACCACCGGCTCCGGACGGGACCCGTCCGCGCCGCTTCCGGTCGAGTTGCTCGCGGTGGAGTTGCTCCCGGAGGCAGGGTCGGGTGTCCCCTCGGCATCGGAGCCCGCCGTGGGCGCTCCGTGGGAACGGGCGTCGGGGGCGGCCGAGGCCGTGAGGCCGGTCTCGGCTCCGACGGCCGGCTGGAGGCCGCTCACCTCGCGCAGCGCGCGGATGTAGACGGACACCACCCGGTCCCAGAGGGCATCGGCCTGCTCGTCGATCACCTGGCGGGCGGGATCGACGTCGAACCAGGCAAGGGTGTCGCGGATCCCACGCGCGAAGGGGACCCGCGCGGCGAACTCCGGCACGAGCGTCTTGATCAGGGTGTTGTCGAACACCGCGCTGTGCACCTTGTCACCCCACAGCGTGCCCAGGAGTTCGGGGTCCGCCGCGACCAGCGCGTCCGTCGGCACGTGCATGGCATGCAGGTCGGCCCCGGCCGCCTGCGCCACCAGGGCGTAGATGTCGTTCCAGGTGAGCACCTCGTCCGAGGTGATGTGCACCGCGCGCCCGAAGGAACCGGTGTTGCCCAGCAGGCCGAGCAGCCCGACCGCGAAGTCGCTGTTGTGGGTGAGGGTCCACAGGCTGGTGCCATCCCCCGGGATGATCACCGGTTTGCCGGCCCGCATGCGGGCGACGACGGTGTACGGCTTCTCCCAGCTGTTCACGCAGACCGGTACCTGGCTCGGCCCGTAGGTCAGGGAGGGCCGCACCACGGTGATCGGCAGCTCGGTGTCCGCGGCCCGGAGCAACTCCTCGCAGGCGATCTTGTACTGGGAGTACTGCCAGAAGGGATTGCCGAGCGGGGTGCTCTCGCGCACCAGGTAAGGGCTCGGCGGCTTGAGGTAGGCGCTGGCGGAACTGATGAACACGTACTGCCCGGCCCGGGCGAACAGTTTCAGGTCGGCCTCGACCCGGTCGGGGGTGTACCCCAGCCATTGCACCACCGCGTCGATCGGCCCGGCCTGCTCGACCTGGGCCACCGCGGCGGCCACGGCCGCGGGGTCGCTCAGGTCGGCGTGCACCCGGTGCACGCCGGGAGGTGGGGGCACCAGGGCGGTTCGGCCCCGGTTGAGCAGCCACAGTTCATGTCCCCGGGACACGGCGAGATCGGCGCAGGCCGAGCTGATAAGTCCCGTGCCACCGACAAAAAGGATCCGCACGTGGCCGATGTTACGTCCTCCGAAGGGGGATCGATCCGTTCCGGACGTCCCTGGGGGACATGGCCACCCCTAGACTCGCGAACGCATCAGTTGACCCTCCGGAGGATCGTCGTGACCAAGCCCGTCGTACTCATCGCCGAAGAGCTCTCGCCCGCGACCGTCGCGGCCCTCGGGCCCGACTTCGAGATCCGCTCTGTCGACGGGTCCGACCGCTCCGCGCTGTTGCCCGCCCTCGCCGACGTCGATGCGGTCCTGATCCGCTCGGCCACCCGGATGGACGCCGAGGCGATCGCCGCCGGTCGGGGCCTGCGGGTCATCGCGCGGGCCGGGGTCGGCCTGGACAACGTGGACGTCAAGGCCGCCACCCAGGCCGGCGTCATGGTCGTCAACGCGCCGACCTCCAACATCACCTCGGCCGCCGAGCTGGCGATCGGCCTGCT
>CAZOWW010000260.1:0-2075 GCA_964583765.1 uncultured Kineosporiaceae bacterium | reverse complement strand
CCACACCATCCACAACACCGTCCTGCTCCCCGGCACCGCCCTCCTCGACCTCGCGACGGCGATCGGGGACCAGGTCGGCGCCCGCACGATCGAGCAGCTGACGACGGACACGCCGCTGGTGGTCGGGGACGGCGTCCGGATCCAGGTGTCCGCCGGTCCGCGCGACGAGCACGGGAAACGCACGGTCGAGATCCATTCCACGCCCGGCAGCCACCCCACAGCGGGCGGGGAGCAGCCATGGCGCTGTCATGCCCGGGGAGTGTTGGCCGAGGAGACCGTCACAGGCACTCCGCTCACGGCGTGGCCGCCTCCCGGAGCGCGCTCCATGGACGTCGCCGGGCTCTACGACCGCCTCGCCGAGGTCGGTCTGGGGTACGGACCGGTGTTCCAGGGCCTGACCGCCGCCTGGCGGGACGGCGACGTCCTCTACGCCGAGGTCCGCCTCCCCGAGGGCGTCGAGCCCACCGGCTTCGCTCTCCACCCCGCCCTCCTGGACGCCGCGCTGCACGCCACCGCGCTGGTGGGCAAGGAGCCGGTCGCCCGGGTTCCCCTGACCTGGGACGGAGTGGGCATCCACGCGACCGGGGCGACGACGGTGCGGGTCAGGCTCACCCCGCTCGGCGTCCGCGGCGACCGGGACCAGGACGGGTCGGTCGACTCGACCGGCACGGAGTCCTACGCCCTCGCGCTGGCGGACGCGTCCGGAGCACCGGTGGCCACCGTGGCCGGTCTCACCCTCGGCGCCGCCCCCTCGATCACGGCCGAGTCCCGGCGCCACGGCGAGACCCTCTTCCACCTCGAATGGCTGCCCTGCCCGGCCACCGCCGAAGCCTCCGGGCCGGTACCGGACGACGTGCGGGTGCTGCGCGTGGAGGCGGCGCCGAGCGTCCGGGACACCCTCTTCCCGGTCGCCGACGCGATCCGGGAGTGGCTCACCTCCGGCGAGACAGGCCGCCTGGCCGTGGTCACCCGGTCCGCGGTGGTGGCCGCTCCCCAGGAGGTCCCCGACCTCGGTCAGGCCGCGGTCGCCGGGCTGATCCGGACGGCGCAGACGGAGAACCCCGGTCGCCTCGTCCTGGTCGACCTCGACGGCACGCAGGCCTCCGAACTCGGTCTCGGCCAGGCGGTGGCCTCCGGCGAACCGCAGCTCGCGCTTCGCGAGGGCACGCTCCTGGTCCCCCGGCTGGTCCGCGATCCCGTGGCTGCTCCGGCAGGAGATCCGGCCGGCCCCGCCGAGGGCACCACCCCCGAGGGCACGGTGCTCATCACCGGAGGCACCGGCACCTTGGGCGGCCTCGTCGCCCGCCGGCTGATCACCGGCCACGGGTACCGGCACCTGCTCCTGGTCGGGCGCCGGGGCGCGGAGGCTCCCGGGGCGGCCGAGCTCGCCCGCGAACTCGCGGGACTGGGCGCGGACGTCACCTTCGCGGCGTGCGACACGGCCGATCCGGATGCGGTCAAGGAACTCCTCGCGCAGGTCCCGGCCCGGCATCCGCTCTCGGTGATCATCCATGCCGCCGGGGTCCTCGACGACGGCATCGTGCAGTCGCTCACCCGCGAGCAGTTCGAGACGGTCCTGCGCCCCAAGGTGGACGCGGCCCTCCTCCTCGACCAGCTCACCGGCGACACGGATCTCACCGCGTTCGTGATGTTCTCCTCCACCGCCGGCGTACTGGGGTCGCCGGGGCAGGGGAACTACGCGGCCGCCAACGCCGCGCTCGACGCGCTCGTGCGACGTCGCCGGGCCCGCGGTGCCGCAGGGACCGCGATCGCGTGGGGAATGTGGGCCGAGGCCAGCGGCATGACCCGGCACCTGGACGAGGCCGACGTCGCCCGGGCGGCCCGCGGAGGGCTGATCCCCCTGGACACCGCGGACGGCCTCGCGCTCTTCGACGCCGCCTTCACCGGGCGTCACGACCACGCCGTCGCGGCAGGCATCGATCCGCGGGCACTGCGGGCGCAGGCGGAGCGTGGCGTGCTCCCCCCGATCCTCGACCGCCTGGTGCCCGGCCCGGTGCGGTCCCGGGCACGGGCGCAGGAGCCGGCCGCGACGTCCACGCTGATGGGGGGAGCAC
>CAZOWW010000259.1:0-2131 GCA_964583765.1 uncultured Kineosporiaceae bacterium | reverse complement strand
ACGACGACGCGAACCGCGCCCTCATGGGCTCCAACATGCAGCGCCAGGCGGTGCCGCTGGTCCGGGCCGAGGCGCCGCTGGTCGGCACCGGCATGGAGTACCGGGCGGCGACCGACGCGGGTGACGTGGTGGTCGCCGAGAAGCCCGGCGTGATCACCGAGGTCTCCGCGGACGCCGTGACCGCGCTGAACGACGACGGCACACACACCACGTACCGGATCGCCAAGTTCCGCCGGTCCAACCAGGGCACCTCGTACAACCAGCGCGTGCTCATCGACGAGGGCTCGCGGGTCGAGGTCGGCACGGTGATCGCGGACGGTCCCTCCACGGACCGCGGCGAGATGGCCCTCGGCAAGAACCTCCTCGTGGCCTTCATGAGCTGGGAGGGCCACAACTACGAGGACGCCATCATCCTGTCCCAGCGCCTGGTGCAGGACGACGTCCTGTCCTCGATCCACATCGAGGAGCACGAGGTCGACGCCCGGGACACCAAGTTGGGTCCCGAGGAGATCACGCGCGACATCCCGAACGTCGCCGAGGACGTGCTCGCCGACCTGGACGAACGCGGCATCATCCGGATCGGCGCCGAGGTGGTCCCCGGCGACATCCTCGTCGGCAAGGTCACGCCCAAGGGTGAGACCGAGCTGACCCCCGAGGAGCGCCTCCTGCGCGCGATCTTCGGCGAGAAGGCCCGGGAGGTCCGGGACACCTCGCTCAAGGTGCCGCACGGGGAGTCGGGCACGGTCATCGGCGTCAAGGTGTTCGACCGCGAGGAGAGCGACGAGCTCCCGCCCGGGGTCAACCAGCTGGTGCGGGTCTACGTCGCCCAGAAGCGCAAGATCACCGACGGGGACAAGCTGGCCGGCCGCCACGGCAACAAAGGCGTCATCTCGAAGATCCTGCCGATCGAGGACATGCCCTTCCTCGAGGACGGCACCGCGGTGGACGTCGTGCTCAACCCGCTCGGTGTGCCGAGCCGCATGAACGTCGGCCAGGTGCTGGAGACCCACCTCGGGTGGGTCGCCTCGCGCGGCTGGGAGACCGACGAACACCCCGACTGGGCGGTGAACCTGCCCGCCGAGGTGCTCAACGCCCCGCCGAACACCCGCGTCGCCTCGCCGGTCTTCGACGGCGTGCGCGAGGAGGAGATCATCGGCCTGCTGGGGTCGACCTGCAAGACGAGGGACGGCGTCCGGCTGGTGGACTCCACCGGCAAGGCCCGGCTGTTCGACGGCCGCACCGGTGAGCCGTTCCCGGCCCCGGTGTCCGTGGGCTACATGTACATCCTGAAGCTGCACCACCTGGTCGACGACAAGATCCACGCCCGCTCCACCGGCCCCTACTCGATGATCACGCAGCAGCCGCTCGGTGGTAAGGCACAGTTCGGTGGCCAGCGCTTCGGCGAGATGGAGGTGTGGGCCCTGGAGGCCTACGGCGCCTCCTACGCCCTGCAGGAGCTGCTCACGATCAAGTCCGACGACGTGCTGGGCCGGGTCAAGGTCTACGAGGCGATCGTCAAGGGCGAGAACATCCCGGAGCCGGGTATCCCGGAATCCTTCAAGGTTCTGATCAAGGAAATGCAGTCGCTGTGCCTGAACGTCGAGGTTCTCTCCAGCGACGGTCTCGCGATCGAGATGAGGGAAACCGACGAGGACGTGTTCCGCGCGGCCGAGGAGTTGGGCATCGACCTCTCCCGGCGGCCGAACGAGGGCGCGCTGAGCGTCGACGAGGTCTGAGGCGCAGGCCCCGCCGCCACGGCGGCGGGGCCTCGTCCCCGTCCTCCCGGTCCGTGCACGCGACCGGCCCCCACCCCGACGGCCCGATCTGCGGCCGGACACGACGTAGGTCCGCTCCGCGGACCAAAGAGACACCGTAGGCCCAGCACTTCACGAGAAAGCAGGCAGAGTCTTGCTGGACGTCAACTTCTTCGACGAGCTCCGCATCGGACTCGCCACCGCCGAGGACATCCGTCAGTGGTCCCACGGCGAGGTGAAGAAGCCCGAGACCATCAACTACCGCACCCTCAAGCCGGAGAAGGACGGGCTCTTCTGCGAGAAGATCTTCGGCCCCACCCGCGACTGGGAGTGCTACTGCGGCAAGTACAAGCGCGTCCGCTTCAAGGGCATCATCT
>CAZOWW010000258.1:0-2215 GCA_964583765.1 uncultured Kineosporiaceae bacterium | reverse complement strand
CTGCGCCGGGCCGCCCGGGCTCGCCGGGATTGGTCCTTCGTGCAGGCCGTGAAAGACCTGCTCAGCCGATCGACGAGAGCGCCGAGACGAGACGTTCCGTGATCTCGTCGAGCTCCCCCATGCCGTCGACCCGCACCAGCAGGCCGCGCCCGCCGTAAACCGACACCAGGGGCTCGGTCTGCTCGGCGTAGATGCGCTGCCGGGCCCGGATGGTCTCCTCGTTGTCGTCCGCGCGACCTTCGAGCGTGGCGCGCTTGAGCAGCCGGGTGACCACCTCGTCGTCGTTCACGGTCAGCTCGACCACGACGTCCAGCTGGGTGCCGGCCTTGGTCAGCATCTCGTCGAGCGCGTCCACCTGGGCCAGCGTGCGGGGGTACCCGTCGAGCAGGAAGCCCTCGGCCGCGTCCGGCTCGGCGAGCCGGTTGGCGACGAGCGCGTTCGTGACCTCGTCCGGCACGTACTTGCCGGCCTTCATGAGGCCGTCGGCGAGACGCCCCAGTTCGGTGCCGGCCGCAACGTTCTTCCGAAAGATCTCACCCGTGGAGATGGTGGGGATGCCGAACTTCTCGGCGATCCGGGCGGCCTGTGTCCCCTTGCCCGACCCGGGAGGGCCGATCAGGAGCAATCTCATCGGAGGAACCCTTCGTAGTGCCGTTGTTGGAGCTGCGACTCGATCTGCTTGACGGTGTCCAGACCGACGCCGACCACGATGAGGATCGACGTGCCGCCGAACGGGAAGTTCTGGTTGGCGTTCACCAGGACCAGGGCCACCAGCGGGATCAGCGCGACCAGGCCCAGGTACAGCGAACCGGGCAGGGTGATCCGGGTGAGCACGTAGTCCAGGTACTGGGCGGTCGGCCGACCGGCCCGGATACCCGGGATGAAGCCGCCGTACTTCTTCATGTTCTCGGCGACCTCGTCGGGGTTGAACGTGATCGCCACGTAGAAGTAGGTGAAGAACACGATCAGCAGGAAGTACGAGAGAATGTAGATCGGGTGGTCACCCTTGGTCAGGTTGACCTGGATCCAGTCGACCCAACCCTCCTTGCTGTTGCGGCGGAACTGGGCGATCAGGGCCGGGAGGTACAGCAACGAGGAGGCGAAGATGACCGGGATGACGCCGGCCATGTTCACCTTGATCGGGATGTAGGTGCTCGACCCGCCGTACATCCGCCGGCCGACCATGCGCTTGGCGTACTGCACCGGAACGCGCCGCTGGCTCTGCTCGACGAACACGACCAGGCCGACGATGAGCAGGCCGATGGCGATGACCATGGCCATGGTCCACCACCCCTTGGCGGTGCCGATCGACCACACCGAGCTGGGGAAACGCGCAGCGATCGACGTGAAGATCAACAGCGACATACCGTTGCCGATCCCGTGCTCGGTGATCAGCTCACCGAGCCACATGATCAGACCGGTGCCCGCGGTCATCGTGAAGACCATGATCAGAATGTTGATCAGGCTCTGGTGGGGGATAACCGGCGGGCAGTCGATGCCGTTGAACAGCTGGCCGCTGCGGGCCACCGCGATCAGAGTGGTCGACTGCAGTACGGCCAGGCCGATGGTGAGGTACCGCGTGTACTGCGTGAGCTTGGAGGTACCCGACTGGCCCTCCTGCTTCAACGCCTCGAAGCGCGGGATCACCACGGTGAGCAACTGGACGATGATGCTCGCGGTGATGTAGGGCATGATCCCCAGCGCGAACACCGACAGTTGCAGGAGCGCACCACCGCTGAACAGGTTGACCAACTGGTACAGGTTGTTCCCGCCGGCCGCCGATATCTTGCTCAGACACTGTCGGACGTGTGGGTAGCTGACCCCCGGAGTCGGCACGAACGACCCGAACCGGAACAGCGCCATGATCCCAAGCGTGAAGAGCAGCTTGCGGCGCAGGTCAGGCGTCTTGAACGCCCGGACGAACGCGGTGAGCACGGTACCTCCTACGTGCCGCCCGCCTTCGGACGGCTCGTCGAGACAGGGAGTGGACACCGTCCGTCACCACGACGGTCGGACCCACCTCGGTGCGGTGACCATAACACTCCGGTCGACCCGCTAGGTCGACCGGAGTGTAGTGGTCCGGGGATTACAGCGTGGTCGCCGTCCCACCGGCAGCCGTGAGCTTCGCCCGCGCGGACGCGGAGAAGGCGTGCACGGTGACCTGCAGCGCCACCGACACCTCGCCGTCGCCGAGCACCTTCACCGGCGACCCGGC
>CAZOWW010000257.1:0-2281 GCA_964583765.1 uncultured Kineosporiaceae bacterium | reverse complement strand
GGCCCGATCACGGTCGTGTGCAGCGACTGGTACATGTTGAACTTGGGCATCGCGATGTAGTCCTTGAACCGGCCCGGGACCGGATTCCAGCGCGCGTGCAGGGACCCCAGCACCGCGTAGCAGTCGCGCACGGTGTCCACGAGCACGCGGACGCCGACCAGGTCGTAGATGTCCGCGAAGTCGCGGCCACGGACGATCATCTTCTGGTAGACCGAGTAGTAGTGCTTGGGCCGTCCCGTGACCACCGCCCGGATCTTCGCGGCCCGCAGGTCCACCGTGACCTGCTCGCGCACCTGGGCCAGGTAGTCCTCCCGGGCGGGGGCCCGCTCGGCGACCAGCCGGACGATCTCGTCGTAGACCTTGGGGTACAGGGCCGCGAACGAGAGGTCCTCGAGCTCCCACTTGATGGTGTTCATGCCCAGCCGGTGGGCCAGCGGCGCGTAGATCTCCAGCGTCTCCCGCGCCTTGCGCGCGGCGGAGGCCTCCGGCACGTACCGCCAGGTGCGGGCGTTGTGCAGTCGGTCCGCGAGCTTGATCACCAGGACCCGGATGTCCTTCGACATCGCCACGACCATCTTGCGCACGGTCTCGGACTGGGTCGCGTCGCCGTACTTGACCTTGTCGAGTTTGGTGACCCCGTCGACCAGCATGGCGATCTCCTCGCCGAAGTCCTGCCGCAGCTGGTCCAGCGTGTACGCGGTGTCCTCGACGGTGTCGTGCAGAAGCGCGGCGGACAGGGTCGGCGGGGTCATGCCCAGTTCCGCGAGGATCGCCGCGACCGCCACGGGGTGCGTGATGTAGGGATCGCCGCTCTTGCGCTTCTGCCCCGAGTGGGCCAGCGCGGCCACATCGTAGGCGTGCTCGAGGATCGTCAGGTCGGCCTTGGGGTGGGAGGCCCGCAAGGTCCGCAGCAGGGGTTCGAGGAGAGGAGAGGTCGTGGTACCCCGCCCCGAACCGAGTCGCGCGATCCGCGAGAGCACCCGGCTGGACGTGGGCAGTCCTTCGGACGGCGAGGGCTGACGATGTCGAGCGGTCGCCCCGGAGGGCACGGCACGCAGCGCGCCGGTGCGCTCCACGGCCTCCACCGGAGCGCTGACCACTCCTTCGTCCGCCACGCCACCTCCGTCTCGGGCCGGCCCGGAGCCTCGGTCACCCTGCCGGACAGAGTCCGGCCGAACCACGGTACCCACCGGAGGTGGCAGAACCCCAGTGCCGACCGCGCCGAGAGCGTCCGCCGACCTCGTCCTGCCTTGAGTCTACGGCGACCGGGCCGACTTGCACCGTCGAGCAGGCAAAGGTCGAGAGAGTCACAACCCCGCGGTCAGTCCGGAGGCGCCGTCACAGGGTCACGAGGGCACGAACCGGACGCTCCCCCAACCGAGGACGCCCGTTCAGGAAGCTCAGCTCCATGAGCACGGCAACACCCGCCACCGTCCCACCGAGCTCCTCCACCAGCTCGCAGACCGCGACCGCGGTGCCCCCGGTGGCGAGGACGTCGTCCACCACGAGCACCCGTTGGCCCGGGGCGACAGCATCGACGTGGAGCTCCACCGTGGCCGTGCCGTACTCCAGGGAGTACTCGCGGCTGACGGTGCGGTACGGCAGCTTCCCCTTCTTGCGGGCCGGCGCGAACGCCACGCCCAGGCCCAGGGCGACCGGTGCGGCCAGGACGAACCCGCGCGCCTCGATCCCGACCACGACGTCCACCGGGGACCCGCCGTCCGGGACCCTGCTCAGGTCCCGGACGACGGCCCCGAACAGCTCGGGGTCGGCCAGAAGCGGGGTGATGTCCTTGAACCCCACCCCCGGTCGGGGGAAGTCGGGTACGTCCCGGACCCGCGCCAGGATCGCCTCCACGGACGGGTCCGCGACGCTCATCGACGCTTGCTTCCCGGAGGACGGGGGTTCTTCCGCTTCGGCTGGGAACGCTGTCCGCCGGAGGGCGCCCGCACCGCACCGGCGGCCATCGCCCCGGCACCCACCGACACCACGCCACCCGCGGCCGGTGCGGCCGCAGCCGGCGCCCCCGCCGCCTCCCGGCGCTTGCGCACCCGCGCGGCCTGGGCCCGCAGCTCCGGCTCGCGCTCCCGCAGCTGCACGAGCAGCGGGGTGGCGATGAAGATCGAGGAGTAGGTGCCCGCGGCGATACCCACGAACAGGGCCAGCGAGATGTCCTTGAGCGTGCCCGCACCGAGCAGGAACGATCCGATGAACAGGATGGACGCGACCGGCAGCAGCGCCACGACCTAGGTGTTGATGGACCGGACCAGGGTCTGGTTCA
>CAZOWW010000256.1:0-2330 GCA_964583765.1 uncultured Kineosporiaceae bacterium | reverse complement strand
GTCCATGAACACGCCGACCGCTCGTTGCCCTACACCACTATCAGGGACGCCACTTCCCGGGCCGGACCTGTTCCCCGTGAACCCTCCCACCCATGCGGGTCCGGCCGGTGACCGTGGCTACAGTCCGCTGTTCAGCTTCGACGGCAAGGTCGTCTACAACGGCCCGCAGATCGCGAACCGGACCGGGTTGCACGGCAAGGTGTTGTCCATCGACGTGCGGCGTCACCGCGTCGCTCTTCGGCTCACCAGCGAGTTCTACCTCGGCCACAATGTGCACTACCTGTCCACCGACGCTTCGGTGACCCAGATCGCCGCGCTGGAGAACGCCATCTACGCCCCGAACCTGGGCACAGCCCCGCAGGCCGGCAGCGACGACCCATCCTTGTCCGCCCGGGAGGCGATCATCCCGATCGTCAACGGCCCCCGTGGCGTGAACAACCCCCAGCGTCAGGGCCTGCAGTCCGCCGTGGCCGGTGAGGGCGACCCGCTGAACATCATCCGTGAAGAGCCGGAGTGCTCCGACCTGGCCGTCCCGGCGAACTGCTCGGCGCTGCAGTACAGCCCGCTGTGGGACGTCCACCCCGTGGCCTGGACCCAGGCCGCGATCGACGCCGGGCAACGCACTCGCCTCACCTCGCATCAGGACGTGGAATCCCTGTTCAACCAGGGGCTGCTCGTCAACGCGGCACCCGACGGCCCGTCGAACGCCGATCCCGAGATCCGCGGCCTGCGCGCCGCCGGCGTCGTGGTCGACTGCCCCCCGATGATCGTCGACCCTGCATGACCGACGGATTCCCGGGCCGGGCGCCTTCGGTGGCGTCTGGCCCGGACCGGTGTGAGGGGGCTGGGTACGGGCGGTCATCTCCCAGCTGATGGTTCGTCTGTTGGAGGCCACGGGTACCGCGGAGTTGCTCGGTGTCCCGGTGGTACGGCGGGTTGGACCCCGGGTGCACGCCGCGGCCGAAGTTGCTGATCTGCGCTGTCGTGGCGTCGACGGTCTGTGGGAGTCCGCGGGAGGCGAACACCAGTGCTGGGCGTAGGGGGCGATGGCATGCGGGTGGGGGTGTCGTTCATGGACGACGCCCACGAGGAACTGGCCGCGGTTCTGAGGGCGTTTGAAGCCCGTACCGCGCTCGGGAAACTGATTGCCGTCCGGGAGTTGGTGGATGTGATCCGCTGGAGGTGGGGTCCCAGGTGACGCATAAGGACGCCCTGATGAGCGTGCACGAGTACCCCGGGCCCGGGCGCAAGTGGCCCAGCACGTGCTGTTCGTGCATCAGTTGAACATGCTGTGCGCGGATCCGGCGATCGACAAGGATCCGCTGTGGGTCGTGGAGTTCTTCCAGGGCTGGTGGCCCCTGCACACGCTGGATCACGATCGGCTCCTGGCCCGGCGGCTGGTGGACAAGGGCCTGGTGTAGGTCCTGTGGCCGGGACCGGGTTCGGGGCCAGCACCAGCCACAGGCGGGCAGGCCAGGGGGTCATGCCCGAGGGGCCGGGGACCAGATCGGCCCCGTGGTGGTCTGGGCAGGCCGGCCTTGGCAGCGGAGCAGGACTCGGGCCCGGGCGCCGTGGAGAACGACGGTTCCTACTGAAGGTTCCAAAGCCGGTACAGGGGTCGGTGGGCGTGGGGCGGCCTCCAGCGATCGTCGCGACGTCCGCGGCTGGGGGCTGCGGTGGCTGGTCGTGGTCGGTGGGGGCCTGAGCCGCAGCCGTTCACGGGGGCAGTGGCGTCGTTGGCTTCTGTGTGTGGGTGTCGGAGGTTGGGGGTGGGGTGCCTGGCCGGGCGGGGCAGGTGCAGGTCAGGTCGGGGATGCTGTCCGGGTTGGTGATGATGGTGTGGGCGATGTCGATGAGTTTGAGGTTGTGGTGGCGGGCGTAGCTGCGGAGTAGTTCGAAGGCGTGGTCGATGTCGATGTCGTGGGTTCGGGCCAGGGCGCCTTTGGCCTGTTCGATGCTCATGCGGCTGGTCAGGGCGTGTTGGAGTTGTTCGGTGAGGATCTCGCCTTGGTGGATGGCTCGTTCTTGGAGCAGGCCGATGGTGGCCACGTCGGCCAGGGCCTGGGCGACCTTCACCGCGCCGGGTTCCAGACCTCCGACCTGGGTGCCGAACAGGTTCAGGGTCCCGATCACCTTGGCGCGCAGACGCAGTGGAAGGGCATGGACTGACTGGAAACCGAGGGCCGTGGCCCAGGGAGCGAAGGTGGGCCAGCGGTCCAGGGCGGTTCGCAGATCCGTATTCACTACCGGCGCCCGGGTGGTGTAGGCGTCCAGACGTAAGTATTCGGTCATGGGGTGGTCGTCGTCCGCGGACTCGGCTTGACGTGATG
>CAZOWW010000255.1:0-2356 GCA_964583765.1 uncultured Kineosporiaceae bacterium | reverse complement strand
GCGGCATCGGGCCGTCGGTGGCGGCGACCACGAGGATCGCACCGTCCATCTGCGCCGCACCGGTGATCATGTTCTTGATGTAGTCGGCGTGCCCGGGGCAGTCGACGTGCGCGTAGTGACGCGCCTCGGTCTGGTACTCGACGTGCGCGATGGAGATGGTGATACCGCGCTGCCGCTCCTCCGGGGCCTTGTCGATCTGGTCGAACGGCGTGAACGGGTTCAGTGCCGGGAACTTGTCGTGCAGCACCTTGGTGATCGCCGCGGTCAGCGTCGTCTTGCCGTGGTCGATGTGACCGATGGTGCCGATGTTGACGTGCGGCTTAGTCCGCTCGAACTTCGCCTTCGCCACGGTGGTCCTCCTGTCGGACTGTGGTTAGTTGGTGCTGCTCGCAGTACCTCGTGCGCGACGAGGATCTACTCGCCGCGGGTCTTCTTGACGATCTCTTCCGCCACGTTACGCGGAACCTCGGCGTAGGAGTCGAACTGCATCGTGTACACCGCCCGGCCCTGCGTCTTGCTGCGCAGGTCGCCGACGTACCCGAACATCTCCGACAACGGCACCAGCGCCCGCACGATCTTCGCGCCGCTGATGTCCTCCATCGCCTGGATGTGCCCGCGACGAGAGTTGAGGTCGCCGATGACATCGCCCATGTACTCCTCGGGCGTGCGCACCTCGACGGCCATCATCGGCTCCAGGAGCACGGGGTCCGCCCGACGGGCGGCCTCCTTCAGCGCCATGGAGCCAGCGATCTTGAACGCCATCTCGGAGGAGTCGACCTCGTGGTACTGACCGTCCAGCAGCGTGGCCAGGATGCCCACCAACGGGTACCCGGCAAGCACGCCGAACTGCATGGCGTCCTGGATACCGGCGTCGACGCTCGGGATGTACTCCCTCGGGACGCGCCCACCGGTGACCTTGTTGGCGAACTCGTACAGCGTGCCCTCGGTCGTGGCCAGCGGCTCGATCGAGATCTGCACCTTCGCGTACTGCCCTGACCCACCGGTCTGCTTCTTGTGGGTGTAGTCGTACTTGTCGACCTTCTTGCGGATGGTCTCGCGGTAGGCCACCTGCGGCTTGCCGACGTTGGCCTCGACCTTGAACTCCCGGCGCATGCGGTCCACCAGGATGTCCAGGTGCAGCTCGCCCATACCGGCGATGATCGTCTGGCCGGTCTCCTCGTCGAGCCTGACCTGGAAGGTGGGGTCCTCCTCGGCCAGCTTCTGGATGGCGGTGGAGAGCTTCTCCTGGTCACCCTTGGTCTTCGGCTCGATCGCCACGTAGATGACCGGCTCGGGGAAGGTCATCGACTCCAGGACGATCTGCGAGCTCGGGTCGCAGAGGGTGTCACCGGTCGTGGTGTCCTTCAGCCCGATGAAGGCGTAGATGTGCCCCGCGGAGGCCTCGTCGACCGGGTTCTCCTTGTTGGCATGCATCTGGAAGAGCTTGCCGACACGTTCCTTGCGGCCCTTGGTCGAGTTCACGACCTGCGTGCCGCTGCCCACCCGGCCGGAGTACACGCGGACGTAGGTGAGCCGGCCGAAGAACGGGTGGCTCATCACCTTGAACGCCAGCGCGGAGAACGGCTCGTTGAAGTCCGCCTTGCGCGTGAGCGTCCGCTCCTCGTGGCCGACCGCGTGCCCCTCCACCGCCGGGACCTCCAGCGGCGAGGGAAGGTAGTCCACCACCGCGTCGAGGACCGGCTGCACACCCTTGTTCTTGAAGGCCGTGCCGCAGAGGACCGGGTAGACCTCGCCGGTGAGCACGAGCTTGCGGATCGCGCCCTTGATCTCGGCGTCGGTGAGCTCCTCGCCCTCGAGGTACTTCTCGAGCAGGGCCTCGTCCGACTCGGCGACCGTCTCGATGAGCTGGTGCCGGTACTCGGCGGCCTGCTCGACCAGGTCCTCGGGGATGGGCTCGATCTGGTAGTCCTCGCCCTTGCCGACCTCGCCGCTCCAGGTGAGGGCCCGGTTGCCGATGAGGTCGACGACCCCGCGGAAGGTGCTCTCCGCGCCGATCGGCAACTGCAGGGGCAACGGCACCGCACCCAGGCGCTCGCGGATGGTCCGCACGGTGAAGTAGAAGTCCGCGCCGAGCTTGTCCATCTTGTTCACGAAGCAGATGCGGGGGACGTTGTACTTGTCCGCCTGCCGCCACACCGTCTCGGACTGCGGCTCGACACCTTCCTTGCCGTCGAAGACGGCAACCGCGCCGTCCAGCACCCGCAGCGACCGCTCGACCTCGACCGTGAAGTCCACGTGACCGGGCGTGTCGATGATGTTGATCTGGGTGCCCTTCCAGAAGCAGGTCGTCGCGGCCGACGTGATCGTGATGCCGCGCTCCTGCTCCTGCTCCATC
>CAZOWW010000254.1:0-2377 GCA_964583765.1 uncultured Kineosporiaceae bacterium | reverse complement strand
ACCTTGTGGATCTCGGACTCGGTGACCCACGCGCCCTGCACCCGGATCGGCTTGCTGATCCCCATCGGCAGGAAGAGCCCGTCCCCCTGGCCGATGAGCTTCTCCGCCCCGGGCTGGTCCAGGACCACCCGGGAGTCGGTGACCGAGGACGTCGCGAAGGCCATGCGGCTGGGCACGTTCGCCTTGATCAGCCCGGTCACGACGTCGACGCTGGGCCGCTGCGTGGCCAGGACCAGGTGGATCCCGGCGGCCCGGGCGAGCTGCGTGATCCGCACGATGGAGTCCTCGACGTCGCGCGGGGCGACCATCATGAGGTCCGCCAGCTCGTCCACGATCACGAGCAGGTAGGGGTAGGGCTGCAGCACCCGCTGGCTGCCGGGCGGGACCGTGCACCGACCCGTGCGGACCGCCTTGTTGAAGTCGTCGATGTGCTTGAACCCGAAGGCGGCGAGGTCGTCGTAGCGGGTGTCCATCTCCTTGACGACCCACTGCAGCGCCTCGGCCGCGCGCTTCGGGCTGGTGATGATCGGCGTGATCAGGTGCGGGATGCCCTCGTACGCGGTCAGCTCCACCCGCTTGGGGTCCACCAGGACCATGCGCACCTCGTCCGGGGTGGACCGCATGAGGATCGAGGTGATCATGGAGTTGACGAAGCTCGACTTGCCGGCGCCGGTGGCCCCGGCCACGAGCAGGTGGGGCATCTTCGCGAGGTTGGCGATGACGAACCCGCCCTCGACGTCCTTGCCCACCCCCATGACCATGGGGTGCTCCACCTTGCGCGCGACCTGGCTGCGCAGGACGTCACCCAGGGACACCGTCTCGCGGTCGGTGTTGGGGATCTCGATCCCGATCGCCGACTTGCCCGGGATCGGGGACAGGATCCGCACGTCCGCGCTCGCCACCGCGTAGGCGATGTTCTTGCTCAACGCGGTGACCCGCTCGACCTTCACCGCCGGGCCGAGCTCCACCTCGTAGCGGGTGACCGTCGGCCCGCGGCTGAAGCCAGTGACCTGGGCGTCGATCTCGAACTGCTCGAGCACCGTGGTCAGGGCGGCCACCACACGCTCGTTCGCGGCGCTGCGGGCCTTGGGCAGGGTGCCGGGTGCCAGGGCGTCCGAGGGCGGCAGGGTGTAGGTGACGTCCCCGGTCAGCTGCAGCTGTTCCACGCGCTGCGGCAACTGGGTCGTCGGCGGGGGTTCCAGGGGTGCCTTGGCGACGGGAGCTGCCGTCCCCGCCTCGCGGCCGGCCCGGCCTCCCCGGACGGGCGGCTGCTCCGCACCGGAGCCGTCGGCGTCCCCGGCGTGCTCCAGTGTTCCCGGGACCTCCAGCGGGGGCACGGCGACCCCGGGGACCGCGGCCCCGACCAGGTTCGGGCCGCTCCGGGCGGATGCGCCCCGGCGCCTGGTGCCCGCGTTCTCGGGCGGGGTGGTGACCACGGCCTTCTCGAAGGCCTCGTCCCCCTCACGCGGCCCGTCACCCAGGTCACGACGACCGCGCCCGCGGCGTCCGCGCGGCCGGGTGTCGGCCGGGTCCCCGGCCCCGGAGTGTCCGGTACCGGCGGGGTCCTCGCCCTCGGGGCGCAGCGTGGTGAGCCGGTCGTGCAGATCCCGCAGTCGGTCCGGGATCGCGTGCACGGGGGTGGCGGTGACCACGAGCAGGCCGAAGAAGGCCAGCAGGCAGAGCAGGGGCACCGCACCCCAGACGGTCAGGCCGTGGACGAGCGGGGAGGACACCAGGAAGCCGATCATGCCGCCGGCGCCCTCAAGGGGCCCTGGCCGCGACGGCGGCGGGAGGTGCTCGCTGATGTGCACCAGTCCCGAGATCCCCAGGCCCATGGCGCCCAGGCCGATCGCGACCCGGGACGTGGTCTGCGAGTCCTCCGGGCGGATCAGGACCTGGAGTCCCATGGCCACGAGGACGAGCGGCACCGCAAGGCCCACCTGCCCGACCGTGCGCGCCACGACGGTGTGCACCGCCGTGCCGAAGGGGCCGTGCAGGTGCCACCACTGCCCGGCGGCGACCACGATCGCCAGGCCGACGAGGGACAGTCCCAGGCCGTCGCGGCGGTGCACCGGATCCAGGTCGCGGGCCCCCCGGCCCAGGGAACGGGCCGCCCCGCCCAGCAGGTGTGCGGTGCCCATCCAGAACCCGGCGATCAGGTTCAACGGGAGGGGCCAGCCGACCGGCCGGCGCCCGTGCCGGACGCTGCGGGAACGGGCGGTCGCCGTCCGGGTGGTCTGCCGGGTCGTGCCCGCCCGGGACGTGGCACGGGACCGCCCGGCCGCCGAGGTGGCGCGGGAACGCGTGCCGCCGGCACGCCCGGTGCCGCCGCGGCTCGCGCGCCCGCCGGAGGAGGACGTGCGGGTCGCCATGATGC
>CAZOWW010000253.1:0-2456 GCA_964583765.1 uncultured Kineosporiaceae bacterium | reverse complement strand
ACTAGGGAACGACCTGCCCAAAGTCGTGGACGACACGTCCATGACTCACACCCGTGAAAGTGCAGGTGGGAGCACTGCCGCGCGGCATGAGGGGGCCAAGGGTCCGGGGGCGCGACGCCACGGGCCCACGGCCAGCAGCGCACCGGGAACGGAGCTGACGACCCCGCGGCATCCCGGACGACGCCAGCACGAGCCGCGCCGGACACCCGGACCCGGACGGATCGGGCGGGATAGCGTGGGGCCATGCCCGATCGTCCCCCGGCCTCCGACGTCCCGGACGTTCCGGATGCCCCCGACCGCTCGCCCCACCCGGGGGACGTGGTGCCGGGCGGCCCGTCCGTGGTGCGCCGCTGGCCGGAACTGGCCGTGCGCAAGGCCAGTGTGTCCGCCCAGGACAACAACGCCTACCTGATCACCTGCCGCAGGTCGGGCGCCCAGCTGCTCGTCGACGCCGCGGACGACGTCCCTCGCTGTCTTCGCCTGGCCGAGGAAGGGGCCCAGGACGGCGGGCACGGCGTGGAGCTGGTCGTGACCACCCACCGCCACTGGGACCACCACCGGGCGCTGGCCGGGGTCCTCGCCGCTACCGGCGCCCGCAGCGCGGGAGGCCACGCGGATGCCGACCACCTGCCCGTGTCCCCGGACCTGGTCCTGATGCACGGGGAGACGATCGCGGTCGGGGAGCTGCGGATCGCGGTGATCGGGTTGCGCGGACACACCCCGGGCGGGATCGCGCTGGCGCTGCACTCCTCGGACCAGCGCCTGCACCTGTTCTCCGGGGACAGCCTCTTCCCCGGCGGCCCCGGACGCACCACCTCTCCCGAGGACTTCGCTCAGCTCATGGACGACCTCGAGGAGCGCGTGTTCGACGTCCTCCCCGGCACGACCTGGCTCTACCCCGGTCACGGCCGGGACTCCACCTTGGGCGTGGAGCGCCCGCACCTGGCGGAGTGGCGCGCCCGCGGCTGGTGAGGCGCCCCCGGGCCCGGGTCGGGGACCGTCGGAGCCCGCGGTCGGCCATGTCCGACAAGTCCCGGTTTCCGGTCTCCTGATCCCACATCCTGACCGATCCCCGGACCCTGCGATCGGTCCTCCCCGGTGTCGCCCCGCTCCGCGGGTGCGCCGTCCCGACCGCTCGGGACCCGGCGCTCACGGCGGACCTGATCTGGTCGGACCGGCGGTGCAGGCCCCCCCTCACCCGCCGCCGGTCCGGCCGCAGGCCGGGTCACCGTCACCGGGCACGTCCCCGCCCGAGCTCCGTCCCGAGGGCAGAGCCCGCGGCCCCACCAGCGTGCGCAGTTGCGCGACGTCGTCCCCCGGCACCTCGTGGACCGCACCGGGCACCGCCTCGAGCACGGAGAGGGCGACGTCCTGGACGAACCGGTCGCTCCGGGCGGCCCTCGGCAGGGCGGTCACGGTCGCCACGGCATGGGCCAGGCCTTCGGCGACCTCGCCGTCCTGCAGGAGACACAGGGCCCGGTGGAGGTGCACCTGCGCCCGGCCCCGGTAGTTGTCGGCCGGGCAGAGGGCCAGGACGCGGTCCTGCGCGGTCCACGCCCGCCGGGTGTCCCCGAGCCAGGTGTGCACGTAGCTCTCGGTGTGTCGCAACTTGTGCTCGGGATAGCCGAACCAGGAGTCCTGTCCGGCCCCGACCGCTCCGGAGAGCCGTGCGAACAGGTCCCACACCTCGTCCAGCGCCGCTCTCGCCTCCTGGAGGCGACCCCACCGCGCCAACGCCTGCGCGCGGGTGGCCCAGGCGGACGCCGTCCCGGCGCAGGCACGTCCGTCGCCCACGGCAATCGCGTGGTCGGCCAGAGAGACGACCTGTTCCTGGGTGTGCCCCCCGTACAGCGCGAGCATCGCCTGCTGGCCGAGGGCGAACACCTCCAGTTCCCCGTCCCCGGCCTGCTCCGCCGCCTGTCGCACCGTCCGCCACCACCGCCGCCCGGCGGCGAACTCCCCCGTCGCCACCAGCGAGACCGCGGACACGGCGGACAGCCGCCCTGCCACCCGCAACATGCGCGAGCGCGTCGCCTCGGACAGCGAGCGGTCCAGGACGTGCGCCACCTCACCGAGATCGGCCACGACCTGACCGAGCAGCCGGTCCGGGACCACCACACCGACCTCCCTCCCGTAGGTCTCCGCGGTGATCTCCCAGTCGAGGACGTCCCGGTCGGTGGGCTCAGCCTGCAGTCCCCGCAGCACCGTCCGGCGGGTCAACTCCACCGGGCCGCACAGGGCCGCCGTGGCCCCCAGGGTGCCGAGCGCGCCGAGCAGTTCGCGACGGTTCACGCCGTCCTCCTCTCGGCCCCGTAACCGCGGTCCAGGGCCGTCCCACACCCGACGACCGGACCAGGACGCCTACCCGCCGGTCCTGTCCGGGTGCCCGCCCCGATCACCGCCGTCCGACGGCCTCCCCGGATCGCTCCTGTCCGTTCCGGTGTGTCCACTTCCGG
>CAZOWW010000252.1:0-2459 GCA_964583765.1 uncultured Kineosporiaceae bacterium | reverse complement strand
CACCGACATCCTCGACTGGATCACCAGCCGCTGACCAGTTCCGAAACAGGCCCTAAGCCCTGCGGGTCGGAGGACGGCGCGACGACCGCGGGTGACATCGATGAGCCCATCCTCGCGCAGCCGGGCCACCGCTCGGCAATGGGTGCCCAGTGTCCGCGGCCTTGCGGTCGACCTCCTGGACCCACACGGCGTGGACCAGCAGGGCGGTCGTTACCCCGAACCCGTGCCCCAATCGGCCAGCCACAGTCCGCAGATCACCCCCGCGGCGATCCACTCGGTCCCAGACTGCTGCCGCAGCGCGTGCGGCCGAGCACTCCGCAGGCTGATGGTCGAGGAAATCGTTGATCTCGGATGGGAACAGCCGCGGCTCACGCTCCATGCGACATCCAGCTCCGCGATCACCAGCGCTGCCATCACGTGAGACTCAGCCCGTGACAGCGACGAGTGCCCTCTTCGCGGTCAGCGCTCGAGGACCCTGCCGTCTCGACCTCCGACGCGGACGGTCGCCAGTGCCCCGCCCACCGATGCCCGGACGGTCCCACGCCTGGGCGACCACGACACTCGCCTCCCCGTCGCCACGCGATCGCCGATCGTCGCGATCTCCTTGACGGGCTGTCCGAGACACGTCGGGGAGTGCGCAACTCGGGTACGGGGTCCGAGTCGAACTCATGGTGCACGGTGACCAGCACCCCACCTGGCGGCGCGCCTCGCTCCGGGATCTCGCAGCTGCGGCGGGTCCCTGGAGCCCTGCTGGTCGCGAATCATCGCAGCCCGAGGACTTCCCCTCGCTTCCCTTCCTGAACGGAGCGATCATTGGTCGGGCCAGTCTGCGGTGCGTTCCTTGGGCTACGGCCTCCCGCGGTGGCAGCCGCAGACCCACCACTACCAGATCCGCCCGTATCACCCGCTCGGTGACCGTCGGGACGGCGCCCTCACCGTAATGTGGTTGTTGCCCGGAACAGGGAGCCACATCTGGATCCATGAGGTTCACGGCGATTCCGCCACCCAAGGATGCGCTGTCCTGCCACGACCAGCCACACTCACGCCGCCGCGCTGGCGCGACAAGACCCTGCATCCGGTGATCATGCCGGGACCGCGCGCCGGGTGGGCCTGACCACGCCAAGACTCCCGGTCGAAGGTGGCCCAACACTGGTCCCGGGCCGATCGCGTCGACGAGTTCTCGACCACCCGCAGTCGCCGGTCTACCCTTCCGATCTGCCGGATCCGGACCGCCGCTATCCGGCCTGACGGATTCGTCGGCAGATCGAGCATACGAGACAGGACGGAAATGATCGAGATGCGCCGGACGTTGCTGGTGATCGTGATGACGGCATCACTGGCCGCCTGCTCAAGCCAGTCCACGGCGACCCTGTCCGGACAAGTGACCCTTCTGGGCGGTACAGCGGGCACCGGAGGCAAGCCAGCGGCCTCCGGGGCACCGGCCTCCCATATCGCCGTCGCTGTTTCCGGCACCGCAGGACTCACGAAGCTGACCACTACGAACGGCGACGGACGATTCGGGTTCCACCTTGCTCCTGGCCGTTACACCGTTCAGGAATGCGGACGGGTCACCCCAGTGACCATCACGGAAGGGCACACCACCACGGAGAACCTCGCTTGTCCGGTGTCGTAGTCCCGTACGAGATTACGTGCCGGCCGGCCGACGGGGACCGCGCTCACCGACCCCCATAGATCCCGGCGCGAACCCAGGTTCGATGTGGCACGTACACGTGAGCACGCCCCTGACGTGACCAGGGGTACTCCTGCCCGGTCGCTCGCTGTCGGCTACCACTTCCGGGAAGAGGGCACCAGGGCGCTGGGACGGAGGGTGTTTGGCGGGATGCCTGACCGAAGGCTGGGAAGGTCCCCCGAGGTCGGCGCAGTCTCGGCAGCGGTCCGCCGAGTGTCAGGCTGCCGCGGACGCATCATCCGTGCTGCCGGTCCAACGCCCCAACGCGCCCGGGCATCCGGGGCCGCCCGCTGGACCGACAGGTCCAGCGGGCGTGACGTTCGGCGATGCCTGACCCGACGCCCGGGGGTTCAGACCGTCTTCGGGCGGGCCGGAGGCCCACCGGTGGTCGCGGGCGCAGAGCCCCGGGAGGGGAATGCGAGTTGAACGTGTGGGGGACTGGCCGACCGGACCATGTACGCGATGGTGGACAACGGGGAGGGGTTGATCTCCATGACTCAACGGCTGCCGGTCCTCAGCCCGGCAGTTCGTATGCTCCGGACACAGTCACGGCGCAGGTCACGGCGGTTTGCGGATCTGTGACATCCCTTGCCGGGGGCGCGCAACAGAAGGGAACGGATTGACTGCCCGCCGACCGTGGTCGGCGGGCCTTGTGTTGTCTGGGGGCTGGTGCCGGGCGCGGTGGGGCGGTGGGCGTCGGCGTCCGTGCAGACTGTGAGGAGCCGGTCGACGACGGCGGCGTTGATGGTGATGCGCAGGGTGGCTTGAC
>CAZOWW010000251.1:0-2551 GCA_964583765.1 uncultured Kineosporiaceae bacterium | reverse complement strand
GGCCACGGATTCCAGGGACTGGGTCTGGGACGCGCTGTCGCCGAGCACAGGCCTGGTGACGTCGCCGCCACGCGCTTCTCTGATCACAGAAAGGGATTGTATCGTCGCGCTTGGTGAGCGTTTCTCGCCTCGCGCTGATCGAATCCGACTACGCTCCCGGGGTGTGGAGCCCGAGGTGAGGACGGTCGGCCCCTGGACGGAGATACCCGCGCAGGCTTCAGGACCGACCTCGCGCAGGGATCGGCGGATCGCGGAAGTTCCGGTACCGACCTCGCGCAAGGCTCGGCTGGCTGCGGACGCTTCCGTTCGGACCGCGCGCAGGGACCGGCTGATCACGGGCCGATGCACCGCAGCGATCATCTTGAGTGCCACGGTCAGTATCCTGCTGCGGGCTTCAGTGCCGGTCACCCTGCTCAACGGCGCAGCGCTCGACGACGACCTCTTCCTGCGCCTGGCGAGCAATCTCAGGGAGGGCAAGTGGCTGGGGTCCTTCGACACGATGACCTTGGCCAAAGGTCCCGCCTATCCGATGTTCATCGCCTTCACCCACCTGATCGGCGTGCCGCTGAAGGTCGGCGAGCAGGCGACGCTCCTGCTCGCCGCGCTGGCTCTGACCGGGTGCCTGTGGTGCTTCGGTCGCCGACCCGTCATGGCAACGGCTGCCTTCGTCGTGATCGCTCTCGAACCCGACAGCTTCTCCGCGGCCAGTTCGCGCGTGTTCCGCGACGGCTGGTACGCCGCTCTGGCGCTGATGCTCGTCACGACCTTCTTCCTCGCGGTGCACCTAGCGGTCAGGCACGGCGCTCGCCGGCTGCCGCTCCTGGTCGCCGCACTCTCCGGTCTCATCGGCGGTCTGTTCTGGCTCTGCCGCGAGGAGGGGGCGTGGATCCTCCCGTCGCTGCTGCTCATCGCGGTCGTACCGCCATGCGCCCGGCTGTTGGCCCACCGCACCGAAGGAGGTCGTCCGGACCTGCGCTCACGGCGGCTGTGGGCGCGGGCCGGCGGCGTGGTGGCGGTCCCGGCGGCGGCGGGTGCCGGCGCGCTCCTCGTGATCGGCACGGTGATCGTGGTCAACCACCAGGTGTACGGGGTGGCGCTGGTCAACGACACCTCGAGCGGGGCGATCGCCCGTGCCTATGCGGACTGGGCCGACGTGGAGGCAGGGGAGGTGCGGCCGTTCGTCCCCATCTCCTCGGCGCAACGCGCTGCTGTCTACGCGGTCAGTCCGGCCGCCCGGGAACTGCAGCCGTATCTCGAGAACCCGAAGAACCATTGGCTCAAGGCAGGCTGCCAGTCCTTGAACATCTGTGACGACTTCGCCGGAGGCTGGGAGATCTGGGCGCTGCGCGAAGCGGCGGACTCGGCCGGTCACTTCAGCTCGGAGGTCGAGGCCCAGCGGTACTTCAGTCGCGTCTCCCGGCAGATCATCGCGGCGTGTTCGGGCGGGCGATTGAGCTGCCGGCCGCGCCTGCCCACCTCCGTGGAACCGCTCCAGCACACGCATCCCTCTCCGCTCGTGGGCTCCGTTGTCCGCGGCCTGGTCTTCATCACCCTCTCCCCGACGGTGAGCGATCCCCCCCATGCCACGGCACCGGTGCCCACCGCGCTCCGGGAATCGTTCGCCGCCACGGTGGATGGAGTACCGAAGACCCAGTCCGGAGCGGACCGGCAGGTCCGCGAGTTCGAGGGCAATCCGGTGTATCCGTGCCTGCGGGCGTTGTACCTCTGCCTGATCCCTGTGCTCGTCGGGCTCGGCCTGTGGGGGTGGCTGGGAAGCATGATCACTCGTCGCGGTCGCGGTCGCGGCAACGGCCTCGGCGTTCTCGCCGCGGCGCTGATCATCGGGGTGATCACCCGACTCTCCGTCCTGGCGGTCTTCGACACCACGAGCTTCTCCACCGTCACCTCGCCCGGGTACCAGATGGCGACCCGGCTCCTGCTCCTCGCCTTCGGCGTGGTCGGCACGACCCAACTGGTCGACCTGCGGGCCGCCCGCCGCCGCTCCGACTCGCCGATCGCGGGGACTCCGCCCGGAGCCCACCGCGCGCCGGACCTCGGTCCCGAGCGCATCCTCGCCCTCGGGGTCGGTGTCCCGTCGCGTGGTCGGCATGCCTGACGAACGCGCGCACGCCTGCTGGGGCCGGCGCCGCTTCTGCCGAGGAATCCCCTCGCGGAGCGGTCCCTGAGCCACGGACCTGCACCGATCAGTCGCCGTAGCGCGTGTTCCGTCGGCGGGCCCCGAGAACTCCATGAGACCCGAGAACTCCATGAGACGGGCCCGGCCGGGTCGGGGCAGCGGCGGTGCGGTGGCGGGATGCCAGCGGAGGTGCCCGCAACACCGAGGACCATGAGTAATTGAGCAATTACCCAGAGGTATGATGCCGCTGGGTGGGTGACGATCCCCTGCCGTGAGATCGAGGCCCTGCCTGGCCGGGGGCGGGGGTGGAGGTCGGCTCGTGGTGACGCAGGAAACCGTGCAGGTCGCGGGAATCAGGATCTCGGGCGCTGCACCTCACCGTGAGGAGCCGTCTTCCCCGGTCGAGTTGAGTGT
>CAZOWW010000250.1:0-2574 GCA_964583765.1 uncultured Kineosporiaceae bacterium | reverse complement strand
ACGATCGTGTTGTTGAAGGTGCTCTTGATGTGCGCGTGGCCGTGGGAGACGTTCTTCTTCTCCTTGCGACGGGGCTTACGCGCGGAGCCCGTCGTGGCTCGCTTCTGCGGAGGCATCTACCTGTAGCTCCTGGCTGGTCCGAAGAGTTCTGGGTTTGGGCACGGGGTGGGAGACCCACCCGCAGCGCTACTTCTTGCCCGGCTTCTTCTTGCCGGCGACGGTGCGCTTGGGACCCTTGCGGGTGCGGGCATTGGTCTTCGTGCGCTGTCCGCGCACGGGCAACCCACGGCGGTGCCGCAGACCCTCGTAGCAGCCGATCTCGACCTTGCGGCGGATGTCGGCGGCCACCTCACGGCGGAGGTCACCCTCGACCTTGAAGTTCGCCTCGATGTAGTCACGGAGGATGACGAGCTGGTCGTCGCCCAGGTCACGAACGCGCGTGTCCGGGCTGACCCCGGTCGCCGTGAGCGTCTCCTGTGCGCGGGTACGACCGACCCCGTAGATGTAGGTGAGCGCCACCTCGACCCGCTTGTCGCGGGGGAGGTCGACGCCGACGAGACGTGCCATGGTCCTGCCTTCTGTGGTCGGAGGTCTTGCGCAGCACCGTTCCCGGCTCTCGGCCGGGTCCCCGGCCTCCGGACCGGGGGTGGCGTCCCGCAGACGGCCTTCAGGCACGTCGCGGGGGTCGGGTGCTGCCTATGGACGATGACGTGCGCACACGGCCGCACGCAGGCGCGGACCGTGCATCCGCTCAGCCCTGGCGCTGCTTGTGGCGCTGGTTCTCGCAGATGACCATGACCCGGCCGTGACGGCGGATCACCCTGCACTTGTCGCAGATCTTCTTGACGCTCGGCTTGACCTTCATCGATGTCTTCCAGGCAGGACGCGCACCGAACACGCCCCCCGCCTCGGGGACCTGGTCCGGCGGCGTCGAATGGTCGGGTCGGTGTTACTTGTAGCGGTAGACGATGCGACCGCGGGAGAGGTCGTAGGGGCTCAACTCCACCACCACACGATCCTCGGGAAGGATGCGGATGTAGTGCTGCCGCATCTTGCCGGAGATGTGGGCGAGAACCTTGTGACCGTTGGCCAGCTCCACGCGGAACATCGCGTTGGGCAGCGCCTCGACCACAGTCCCCTCGATCTCGATGACCCCGTCCTTCTTGGGCATGTCCTCCGCAATCCTTCTGGCCGTGGTGCGGCCGTGGCTACCTTCCCGGCACACGATGACGGGTTCCAGACCACCAGACCAGCCGCGGGGTGATCAGGGAACGGTGAAGCACGTGAGCCGACAGGGAAGTCTACGTGACGTGCACCTCCGCAAAGAAATCGGCACGTCGTCCCCTGCGCGGATCCCGCCGTCGAGCGCGCGATGCGGCGACGGGATCCGTGGCTCGGCCGCTGTCCGGACCACCCGGGCCACACGCCGCCGTGGCCGCAGCGCCCCGCGCCCTCGTGCCGCCGCGTCCGCTCCTGGTGGGCGCCCGGCCCCGGCTCCGGCCGCGGGTGGGCCCTGCCGGCCGCTCCTGGCCCATCAGGACACAGGGCGGCGGCCGGGTCAGCGCGCGAGTGCGCTCACCTGGGCGCCGAGACCGGTCAGGACCGCGACGCCGCCGTCCTGGGCGGTGAGCACCCAGAGTCCGTCCTCGAGCAGCGCGACGGTGTGCTCCCAGTGCGCGGCCCGGCCACCGGCCACCGTCACCACGGTCCAGCCGTCGTCGAGTACCTGCGTGGCGGGGTTGCCGCGGGTGAGCATGGGCTCGATGGCCAGCACGAGTCCGGGGCGCAGCCGCGGGCCCCGTTCCCTGGTCCGGTAGTTGAGCACGTGGGGTGCCTGGTGCATCTCGGTGCCGATCCCGTGCCCGCCGTAGTTCTCCACGAGCCCGAACCGGTCGGCCACGAAGTCCTCGATCGCCCCGCCGATGTCCCCCACCCTCCGGCCGGCCACGATCGCCGCGATCCCGTGCCACATCGCCTGCTCGGTGAGCTCGACGAGGGCGACGTCCTCGGGGTCCTCCTCACCGGGGACGATCGTGCTGAAGGCGGAGTCCCCGTGCCAGCCGTCCACGATCGCGCCGCAGTCCACCGACACCAGGTCCCCGGCGGCCAGGACCCGCGGACCGGGGATCCCGTGCACGATCTCCTCGTTCACCGAGATGCACGACACCGCCGGGTACCCGTCGTAGTTCAGGAAGTTCGGGGTGGCCCCCGCCTCCCGGATCGTCGTGGCGGCGACCTCGTCGAGGGCGGCCACGGTGATGCCGGGGCGGATCCGCTCCCGCACCGCGGCCAGGGTCTGCGCGACCACGAGCCCGGCCCGGCGCATGAGCACGACCTGGTCCGGCGTCTTGTACTGGATGCGTTCCCGACCGAGCACGGCTCTCCGTTCCTGCGACGGTCCACCGGCGTGGGAGGGGCGTCTCCCGGGCGCCTGCGCCCGGGCCCCACCCGGCCGGATCCGGCGACTCCCACCGCACAGATCCCTGTCATGACTCGGCCCGGCGCAGATTGCTGCGCCGGGCCGCCCGGGCTCGCCGGGCGTGGTCCTGCGTGCAGGCCGTGAAAGACCTGCGC
>CAZOWW010000249.1:0-2658 GCA_964583765.1 uncultured Kineosporiaceae bacterium | reverse complement strand
GGCCACGGATTCCAGGGACTGGGTCTGGGACGCGCTGTCGCCGAGCACAGGCCTGCTCGAGCCGTTGTCGTCCGCTTCACTGGTCACGATATGTGAGTGTAGTGCGGAGGGGCTGATTGTGATCCTTTTTGCCCCACCCTGCGCGGACTTCCGCTACGCTCCCGAGGTGTGCGCCCGGACTTGACGGCGGACGACCTTGAGGAGGGTCTGGCCGCGGAGGTACCGGTCTCGAACCCTCGCCGGGACCGGCGGATCGCTGGCGGATGCGCTGCGGTGATCGCGCTGACTGCCACCACCAGTGTCCTGCTCAAGGCTTCGGCACCGATCATGCTTGTCAACGGCGCGGGGCTCGACGACGGACTCTTCCTGCGCCTGGCGAACAGCCTCAGTGACGGCAGGTGGCTGGGACCCTTCGACACCCTGACCTTGGTCAAGGGTCCTGCCTATCCGATGTTCATCGCGTTCACCCACCTGATCGGCGTGCCGCTGAAGGTCGGTGAGCAGCTGACGCTCCTGCTCGCCGCGCTGGCTCTGGCTGCGTGCCTGTGGTGCATCAGCCGACGTCCGGTCGTGGCAACGGCTGCCTTCGTCGTGATAGCTCTTCAACCTGCCAGTTTCTCCGCCGCCGACTCGCGCGTGCTCCGCGGCGGTTGGTACGCCAGTCTGTCGCTGCTGGTCGTCACGGCCTTCTTCCTGGCCGTGCACCTTGCGGTCACACGTGGCGCTCGATGGCTGCCGCTGGTGATCGGCACATTCACCGGTCTTGTCGGTGGCCTGTTCTGGTTGTGCCGTGAAGAGGGGGTGTGGCTTCTCCCGTCGCTGCTGCTCATCGCCGTCGTGCCGGTGTGCGCCCGGTTCCTGGCCCGTCGTGGCGGGGAAGGTGGCCTGGACCTGCGATCGCGACGGTTGTGGGTACGAGCCGGGGGTGTGGTCGCAGTCCTGGGGGTGACGGGTGCCAGTGCGCTCCTCGTGATCGGCAGCGTGCTGGTGGAGAACCACCGGGAGTACGGCGTGGCACTGGTCAACGATGCGTCGACCGGGGCGATCCCCCGCGCCTATGCGGACTGGGCCGACGTCGAGGCAGGACAGGAGCGGCCCTTCGTCCCTATCTCCGCGGCGCAACGCGCCGCTGTCTACGCGGTCAGCCCGGCCGCTCGGGAACTGCGGCCCTATCTCGAGGACCCGAAGAACTACTGGCTCACTCCTGGCTGCCGGATCATGAAGATCTGCGATGACTTCGCCGGAGGCTGGGAGATCTGGGCCTTGCGTGAGGCGGCGGCCAAGGCCGGTCACTTCGGCTCAGAGGGCGCAGCTCAGCGGTACTTCGGCAGGATCTCCCACCAGATCGTCGCTGCCTGTTCGGACGGGCGTCTGCGCTGTCTGCCGAGGCTGCCCACCTCCCTGGAGCCGCTCCAGCACGCGCGTCCCGTCCCGTTGTTGCGCGCTACCGCCAAGGGCCTGAACTTCCTCCTCACCTCCTCGTGGATCAGTGATCCCCCGGGACCCGCGCGGCCGGTCCCGGTCCCGGTGCGCCGATCGTTCGCTGCCATGGTCGACGGGGTACCGCAGACCGAGGCCGGCGCGCATCAGCAGCTCCGAGCCTTCCGGGACGACCCCGTGTACAGGTGGTTGCGAGTCGGGTATCGCGTCGTCATCCCTGCACTCTTCGTGCTTGGCCTGGTGGGATGCGTGGCAAGTGTGGCCTTCCGTCGCGGCCGCGGGCCCGGCCGCCGCCGCGGGAAAGGCCTCGGAGTTCTCGCTGCGGCGCTCGCCGTCGGAGTGGTCACGCGGCTCGTCGTCCTGGCCGTCTTCGACACCACGAGTTTCCACACCATCCTCTCGCCCGGGTACCAGTTCGCGACCCAGTTCCTGCTCCTTGCCTTCGGTGTGGTCGGAACAGCGCAACTCGTCGACGTGCTGCTCGACCGGCGCTCGGGCTCGCCGACCGTTGTGGAGTTGACCGTTGCTGAGCTGACCGTTGCTGAGCCGCCTCGGCCCGAGCAGGTGAGCGGCGATCGTCACCTCGGCGTACTTCGGTATCGGGCTGAGCCGGAGTCCCCGTGGCGACACAACAACCCAGGCCTGCACCTGGAGGACGTGCGGTCCGCGCAGGTGGGCGCGGGAAGACCCGAAGGCGCCGGGGGCCCCGAAGCTGCCGCGAGTGCGGCACGGCACGAGACAGGAGGTGACCGATCGGGGACCGGTTGATCAGTGGAAGGCGCGAATGCAACCGGAGACGGTCTGTCACACGTCATGGACGCATGTGGGATGCCGTGTCGGGGCCCCCGGTTTCGACCGAGCTTCGGGACGGAATTCGCGCACAAGCGTCCGCCGTGTGATGCTCAGGGGCGGGTTGTTTTTCCCGCCGTCAGATCGGGACCGTGCCGGTACTTCTGCTGCGCTTCGTCGAGTTTTCTTGCGGCGCATCATGCGGGCCGCTCGTCGCGGAAACTGGACAGGCCTGACAGGCGGCTTCTGCCAGCCGGAGCGCGGCGCGCAATAAATATTTACGATGGCAGCGAAGTTGAAGTGCCTGACCGGGGACAGGGGCGGAGGTCTGGTCGTAATGGCACAGGAAATCCTTCAGATCGCGGGGCTCGAGGTCTCGGGCGCTGCACCTCACCGTGAGGAGCCGTCTTCCCCGGTCGAGTTGAGTGT
>CAZOWW010000248.1:0-2703 GCA_964583765.1 uncultured Kineosporiaceae bacterium | reverse complement strand
GAGAAGTTCGACTACACCAAGGGCTACAAGTTCTCGACCTACGCCACCTGGTGGATCCGGCAGGCGATCACGCGGGCGATGGCCGACCAGGCCCGCACCATCCGCATCCCGGTGCACATGGTCGAAGTGATCAACAAGCTGGCGCGGGTGCAGCGGCAGATGCTCCAGGACCTGGGCCGCGAGCCCACCCCGGAGGAGCTGGCCAAGGAACTCGACATGACCCCCGAGAAGGTCATCGAGGTCCAGAAGTACGGCCGCGAACCGATCTCGCTGCACACCCCGCTGGGCGAGGACGGCGACAGCGAGTTCGGCGACCTGATCGAGGATTCCGAGGCGGTCGTCCCTGCGGATGCGGTGAGCTTCACCCTGCTCCAGGAACAGCTCCACTCGGTCCTGGACACGCTGTCCGAGCGCGAGGCCGGGGTCGTGTCCATGCGCTTCGGGCTGACCGACGGGCAGCCGAAGACGCTCGACGAGATCGGCAAGGTCTACGGGGTCACCCGGGAGCGCATCCGGCAGATCGAGTCCAAGACCATGTCCAAGCTGCGGCACCCGAGCCGCTCCCAGGTGTTGCGCGACTACCTGGACTGATCCCCGGGGATCACGCGCTCCCCCGCGGAGCGCGTGATCGTCTGGTGGCGTCGGCCCCGCGCGCGGCGAACGTGAAAGCCGGCGGACACGCGAACGCCCCCGACCCGTGACGGGTCGGGGGCGTCGTGCTCGTCGGGGCCGTTCGGGTCGAAGGGGGTCGATCGGAGTCGGGGGAGGTCAGGAAGTGTTCGCGACGGCGGAGGAGGGCACGGCCTGGACCGCGGGCGAGCGAATCAGTGCTCTTCGAGCGGGGCCGTACCGGGCGTCTGGTCGAGGATGTGGGTCTGGTCCTGGATTTCGACGGCGACGGCGCGGAGTGCCTCCTGGTGGGCACGCCCGTGATGCGAGCAGAAGAGCAACTCGCCTCCGCGGGGGAGCACAACCCGGACGTAGGCACGCGCGCCGCAACGGTCGCAGCGGTCGGTTGCTGCGAGAGGTGCAGGAGCGATCGCGGCGGGCACGGGGCGACCTCCTTCGAGACGAGGCGACGCGCTGCGGTGCGTGTCGCCGGGGCCTGACTTCCGTATCAACAGTCAACCAGTCCTGTTGCTTCCGCGCGGCGGACCAACGGGCCGTTCGCTGAGCGCGTAGCACCTCCTGATATGAATCAGTGATCACCTATGCACTGTGCGTAGCGATTCCAGGGGTTCTTCGGACACAGTGGGAAGCACCGGGCGTGTCGCCGAACCGAGTCCGGAGGCTGTCCCCGGGCCCCGGTAGCCTCGACGCCATCCACGCCGACCGCGTGTCGCACCAACGCCGGCCGTCCTCCGCGGTCGGCTCCCGAGCAGACCATCCGTCCCGGCCCATCCAAGGAGCGATCCTCATCGTGTCCGCACAGCCGACCAGCACCACCCGACCGGGTCCCGGTGGCGGTCGGGCTGCCTCGGCAGGCAGTTCGGCCGACTACACCGCGCGTCACCTGTCCGTCCTCGAAGGTCTCGAAGCCGTTCGCAAGCGTCCGGGCATGTACATCGGCTCCTCCGACTCCCGGGGCCTCATGCACTGTCTCTGGGAGATCATCGACAACGCCGTGGACGAGGCGCTCGCGGGTTTCTGCCACCGGATCGGGGTGGTCCTGCACGCCGACGGCTCGGTCGCGGTCAGCGACGACGGCCGGGGCATCCCGGTGGACATCGAGCCGAAGACCGGCCTCTCCGGGGTCGAGGTGGTCTTCACCAAGCTCCACGCGGGGGGCAAGTTCGGGGGCGGGTCCTACGCGGTCTCCGGGGGGCTGCACGGTGTCGGCGCCAGCGTCGTCAACGCTCTGTCCGCGCGACTCGACGTCGAGGTGGATCGCGGAAGCCGCACGTACGCGATGTGCTTCCGTCGCGGCGAGCCCGGGCTGTTCGCGGACGACGCTCACGGTCCGCGTCCCGACGCGGACTTCAGTCCGTTCCTCGACCGTTCCGAGCTGCGCGTCGTCGGTACCGTGCGCCGAGGGGTCACCGGAACCCGCGTGCGCTACTGGGCCGACCGTCAGATCTTCCTCGCCGAGGCCGCCTTCTCGTACGACGAGCTGGTCACCCGCGCCCGGCAGACCACCTACCTCGTGCCGGGCCTGACCATCGTGCTGCGGGACGAGCGTGGCCTGCCCGGGACGCCGGGGGCCGACGGGCCGCACGAGGAGGTCTTCCGCCACGACGGGGGCATCGGGGAGTTCGTGGACTTCCTGGCCACCGACACCGCGGTGACCGACGTGTGGCGACTCCAGGGATCCGGCACGTTCACCGAGACCGTCCCGGTGCTGGATGCCCGGGGCCACATGACCCCGGCCGAGGTCGATCGCGACTGTGCGGTGGACATCGCCGTCCGCTGGGGCACCGGGTACGACACCGAGGTCCGCTCCTTCGTCAACATCATCGCCACTCCCAAGGGCGGCACCCACCTGACCGGGTTCGAGCAGGGACTGCTCAAGACCGTTCGCCAGGCCATCAGCGAGAACGCGCGGCGGCTCAAGGTCGGGGTCAAGGACGATCGGATCGACAAGGACGACATCCTCGAAGGTCTCACGGCGGTGGTGACCGTGCGTCTTGCCGAGCCGCAGTTCGAGGGGCAGACCAAGGAGATCCTGGGCACCAATGCGGTACGCGCGGTGGTGGCCCGGGTCGT
>CAZOWW010000247.1:0-2722 GCA_964583765.1 uncultured Kineosporiaceae bacterium | reverse complement strand
CTCCTTGCCGTACACCAGCACCCCGGCCCGGTACACCGGGATGTTCTGGGTGTCGCCGACGTCCGTGGTGGACAGCCCCGCACGGCTGTAGTCGTTGGAGCCGTCCCAGTAGTCCTGGTAGGTGGTGGTGTTCTGCGCGGCGATCAGACCGAACTGAAGATCCCGCTTCCCGTAGAAGGCACCGGTCCAGGCAAGGGTGATGTAGTACAGATTGCCCGAGGAGTCAGCGGCCGTCGGACCGGTGACGGTCACGGGTGTCTCACCGAGGGACTTCGCCTCGTCGTAGTACACCGCGACCGAGACATCGGCGGCGCTCTCGCCACCGGCGATCAGTTCGCTGATGTCGAAGTAGTAGCGCGCGGAGAGGTCGTTCTCCAGCGCCGGGGGATCGGCCTGCTCCTGGTGGATGCGGACGGTCACCTGGGTGCGCTGCTTGTTCTCCTGCTCGACCTTCGCCTGGTCGAAGTACGGGGTGCCCACCTGCTCGGCCGGTGGCGTCCACGGGGTCACCGTCTGCCCTGACCCGAAGTAGTCGTAGAGACCGGCGAGCGCACCGACGAACCCCGCGTTGTAGTCGATGGCGACCTCGTTGGACACGAAGTCGTTGGTCGCGTCGTTGTGCTGGTCCTTGTCGTCAGGACCGCCCACCAGAGCGCCCCAGAGCACGTGCCGGTCGTTGACCGGATCGAACATGCTGTTCGTGAAGGAACCGTGCGCCGCCCGGTGGTGCGGATGGGAGGCGTACGTGTCGGTCGAGTTCGCGGTGAATCCGACGATGTAGGACCGGTGCAGCGGGTTGTTGCCCATGATGTAGTTCATCTGGGACAGCGCCCACTGTGAGAGCTTGTTCCCCTGTTCTGTCGAGCCGCCAGGATCGTCCGCGGAATGCTTTCGGTAGATCAGAGCGCACAACTCGGCGGCGGTGTTGTACCGCGCCGACCCCCAGGTGTTGACCACGCTGAAACCGGCGGGTGTGGCCGCCATGAAACTGTTTCCGCTGATGCTGTCCATGTGCGGGACGGCGCCCGCGGTCCAGTACTCGACATTCCACCGGAAGTAGTACCAGTACTGGGCATTCAATGTATCGTCGATGACGCCCTTGGTGAGCGGAGCCAGCTTGGCGAAGACGCCACCCCAGACCGTGTCCCAGGAGTGCACCCAGATGTTCTGCCACGTGCTCTGGGCGTCGGAGATGAGCTTCTTCATGTAGCCGGTGTAGATGCCGCTGGAGTTCTTGGCGATGATGTCGTTGACGTAGCTGATGTCCCTGGTGGCGTCGTACAGCCAGACGGCCGCCCAGGACATCTCGTCATTGTCGTCACTCGAGCCGTAGAACCCGCCACTGAAGCCGAGACCGCGGTGAGCGACCGCGAACTTGTAGAGGGCCTTCGCGGTGTCGAGGCACTTGGTGGAGTAGGTCGCGTCGGTGTCCTTGGTGAGGATGGACATCGCCGTCAGGGCGGCGGCGGCACCAGCGGTCTGGTCGGATGCCGGGGCGTCGGCCGTGGCGAACATGGCGCCGCGGTCGTGGGTCATCAACTCGGGCGGTCCCCAGACGGTGTGGTCGACGGCACCGTTGCCCACCTGGTAGTTGAAGGCGATGACATTGCCGCTCGCGTCACGGAAGGTCGACTTGAGCAGGTAGTCGTCGAACCAGCGGAGCTCTTCCATGATGTGGTCGTAGGTGCCGGTCTTGACATAGGCGTCCTTGAACTCGGTGACCCCCCAGGCGAGGGTGGACGCCGCGTAGGACTGCGGAAGACCGAATTTCACGTGGTCGCCGGCGTCGTGGAACCCCTGGGAGAGGTCGAGGTAGCCGTCACCGTCGGGGTCGAGGACCGACTTGTTCGCGGCGATGAACGACGCCGACAAGTTGGTCCCGGAGGTCACGACGTCCCCGGCGTCCTTGGGACCGGTCACCAGGGGAATCTTGGCGTCGATCGGCTCGGAGTCGCCACGCCACTCCAACGGCTGGTGTCCGGTGGAACGGGCGGGACCCGACTTCTCGGCGTCGTAGAAGTAGAGCGACTTCTGGAGTGCCTCGGCCAGATTGCCGTACGGGGTCGAGGTCAGGGTCGGTGCGCTGGCATGTGCCGGGGCCCCCACCGCCAGCAGGAGGCTGGCTGTCAAAGCGCCGACCCCGAGCGTGGCCACGACGCGGTGTGGACCAGCCCGGTGGTGAACCGTAGCCATGTTTGTGATGTCCCTTTCGGATCGTCGCAGTACTGCAGACCACAGCAGGTGTGGGAGCGCGCCAGATCCTCACGACACCGATGGGCTGCGCGGACGTTAGCCGGAAGGGCACCCCGGGGGAAGCGCAGCCGGAGCCTGGATCGCCCGGCTTCTACTGCGCTACCCGCTCAGACGCCAAGGACCTGCGACAACGCAATTCAGTCAGGGCATGTGATGTTGGTCTCAATGTTGGCCGAACCTCGTCGCGCGGGCAGGAGAGCCACCCCGTCATCGGTCCGATCAACCCATGAATAGGCACCCGCATCACTCACTGAGTCCTGTCCACCCTGAGTCTCTGCAGCTCACAGGCGCTGTCCCGACTCCTTGCACCATCTCGACCAGGCGCAGAAGCTGCAGGTCGGTGGCCTCTCGCCAGCCGATCGAGCCTGGCGCCGCACCTGCGCTGACGGCCGATCAGGCAGGTTGAAATGGGCTCACGGCCTGGCACCCGGCCGGCGCATGTGGTGATCAGCGGCGCCGATCCCCGACG
>CAZOWW010000246.1:0-2744 GCA_964583765.1 uncultured Kineosporiaceae bacterium | reverse complement strand
TCGAACCCGCGACCCTCACCTTGGCAAGGTGATGCTCTACCAACTGAGCCACGTCCGCATGTTCCTCGGGGGTCGTTCTCCGTTCCCCTCGAACGACTTGAACCTTAGCCGACGCCCGGCGGCTGAGTCCAACCGGTACGTCCCCAGGCGCGTCACTACCGTTCGGGGATGGCCCGCACACCCGTCACCGGCGCGAACGTCCCTGTGCGGCAGGTCCCGGCCGGGCCGACCCCGGTCAGACAGGCCCCTGTCGGGCATCTCACGGGGTCGGACATCGGGCGCGCCTGGTTCCGCGACAACGAGCAAGGGCTGCTCGCCTCCCGACCCCGCGAGTACGCCGAGGATCCGCTCGTCCTCGACGAAGGCGGCTGGTGGGCGGTGATCGGCACCTTCGAGGGGCGGATGGGGCTGTGGCGCTTCGACGACGTCCGGCCTGCGCCTTTGCCGCCCCCGGACCCGTCGTGGGCATCCGGGCCGCCCACCCCCGGGACGACGATCACGCCGACGGGAGCAGGACTCCCGACCACCACGAGCGGGTGGCGGACGTCGCTGTCCCGGACGGACTACCTGTCCGGGGTGGCACGGATCCGGGCACGTATCGGCCGCGGCGAGGTCTACCAGGTGAACCTGTGCCGGGTACTGCGCGCCGGGACCGGGACCGAGCCCTGGGCGCTGGCCGCCCGCCTCGCCGCGGGGAATCCTGCCCCGCACGCGGCCGTCCTGGACCTCCCGGGCGGCCCCTGCCCCGCGGGGGACGGCCGGACCCGGGTGGTGAGCGCGAGCCCGGAACTCTTCCTGGCCCGCGACGGGGATCGCCTGCGCTGCTCCCCGATCAAGGGCACCGCCCCCGTGGTCGGGTCGATGCTCCAGAAGGACCACGCCGAGAACGTGATGATCGTCGACATGGTCCGCAACGACTTCAGCCGGATCTGCCGTCCGGACTCCGTGGCCGTTCCGTCTCTGCTGCGCGAGGAGGCCCATCCCGGCCTCGTGCACCTGGTGTCGACCGTCAGCGGGCAACTCCGCCAGGACGTCGGCTGGCCTCGGATCCTCGCGGCGACAACGCCCGTCGCCTCCGTCAGCGGGGCACCGCGCAGCAGCGCGCTGCGAGCGATCGCGGCACTCGAGCCCGTACCCCGTGGCCCGTATTGCGGATTCTTCGGCTGGATCGACGCCGACCGGGCACGGGCCCGTCTGGCCGTGACGATCCGGACCTTCTGGTGGGAGGCGGACACGCTCGCCTTCGGAACGGGAGCCGGCATCACCTGGGGTTCGGACCCGCACCGCGAGTGGGCGGAGACCGAACTCAAGGCACGACGCCTCGTCGCACTGGCCGCGGGCGGGGCCTCGGATCGTCCGACCCACCCGGTCCGGACCGCACTGTGACGCCCCGCACTCCGGCCGGGTTCGAGCCGGGCATGCGGGCAGGATAGGTCCGCAGCGTCGGGAACCGGTGCGGCCAGAGCCCGCGCCGGACGGGCCACCACCCGACGGCGAGGAGGCACGATGAGCACACTGGTGTGGGTCGACGGCGAGGTGCGAACGGAGGCCGAGGCACGGGTCGCCGCGCTGGACCACGGCGTCACCGTCGGAGACGGTGTCTTCGAGACCTGCAAGGTGCAGGACGGGCAGGTCTTCGCACTCACCCGGCACCTGTGGCGACTCGCCCGCTCGGCCGCGCGCCTGGGGCTGACGCTGCCCGAGGACAGCCTGATCCGCGCCGCGGCCGACCGGACCGTCCGGGCAGGCGACCCCTCTCCCCTGGCCCGGCTCCGCATCACCGTCACCTCCGGCCCCGGGCCGCTCGGCTCGGACCGCGGCGGGTCTCCGGCCACCCTGATCGTCGCCATCTCCCCCGCCCGGCCGTGGCCCACCACGATCCGGGCTGTGACCGTGCCCTGGCGACGCAACGAGCACTCGGCCGTGGCAGGGGTGAAGACGACGTCCTACGCCGAGAACGTCGTCGCTCTGCAGGCCGCCCACGACGCGGACGCACACGAGGCACTGCTCGCGAACACCGCGGGGAACCTCTGCGAGGGCACCGGATCCAATGTCCTGCTCGTGCGGCAGGGACGCCTGCTCACCCCGCCGCTGCGCTCGGGGTGCCTGGCCGGCATCACGCGGGAACTGTTCCTCGAATGGGCAGCCGCGGACGGCCTGGCGGTGGAGGAGTGCGATGTCCCGCTCGCCTGGCTCGGCGATGCGGAGGACGTGCTGCTGACGAGCTCCACCCGGGACGTCCAGCCCGTGTCCTCGGTGGACGGCAGGGACCTGCCGGGGAGCGAGATCGGTCGCGAGGCGGTCGAGGTCTTCGCCCGCCACGCTCGGGAGTCGTGCGACCCGTGATGCCTGAGGGTGCCGCGCGGTGGACGGTCGACCCCTGGCGGTCGACCGCTCCCGGCACTCGTCGGACGTACGGGGACTTGCGCGAACCGCACGACTCGCAGGAACTGCGTGACGTGCGGGTACAGCGGGACTGAGGAACTGCGGGACCTGCAGGGACTGCGGAGGTGCGCGAACTGGTCCTGCGGGGACGGTGCTGATCAGGTGGGACGTGATCGAAACTGCTGGAGGTGCTTCACACGGGGGACACCGTGCGGTCGGGCTGGACGAGCGGTCGTTCTGGCCGAACAGGTGGGCCGGTGTCCTAGGCGAAGAGCCGGGCGAGCTCCGCGTCGAGGTCGAGGTAACTGCTCTCGTCACCGTCGGGAACGACGACGGCGGTCCGGTCCAGGAAGCGGCGG
>CAZOWW010000245.1:0-2835 GCA_964583765.1 uncultured Kineosporiaceae bacterium | reverse complement strand
ACCGGACGCAAGCACCGACACGCCGCAGATCAGCAGGGGGTGTGACTGCTTACCCCAAGCGCCCCGTGTCAACTGCGCTCTTGGCGAAATCACACCCCGGAGGACCCCGGGGCATCCCAAAGCAACCCGTCGACCTGTTCGGCCACCGTGTGTCTGATCGTGTCGGTCACATGCTGGTACCGGCGCGTCATGCCCGTGCTGGACCAGCCCATGATCCCCATGACGGCCCGCTCGGGGACTCCCAGGATCAGTAGAACCGTCGCAGCGGTGTGGCGGGCATCGTGGAGCCGAGCGTCTCGGACGCCCGCAGCCCGCAGCAACTCCTTCCACTGGTGATAGTCAGTGTTGGGGTTCAGAGGACTCCCAGTTGGCGTGGTGAACAGCCATCCCCCCTCCTGCCAGAGATCGGCGGCCTTCTCTCTGTCCCGGTCCTGCTCAGCCAGATGCTCACGGAAGAGCTCGACAAGCTGTGCCGGTAAGCCGACTGTCCGGCGTCCCGCACGGGACTTGGTACTTGAGGTATCGGGATTCACCTGTCGCCGGTCTCGACAGAAGCCGGGCTTCCGACCGCAGGTGCCACCGCACCCATGTTCGTACCGAGGACGTTGACGGCCCTGCCTCACCCTGAGCGTCTTCTTGCCAAGATCGAGATCCGTTCGCATCAAGCCCAGAGCTTCGCTCTGCCGCAAGCCAAGGGCCAGAGCCACTGCCCATCGGGCACTGTTCCGCGGCATGTGCTGAGCAGCAGCGAGGATCCGTTTCACTTCCTCAACCTCGTAGGGTTCAACCTCCTCTTCCTCCACGGTGGGTGCCTTGGCGAACAAGGCAGGATTGCGCGTGATGTAGCCGCGCCGCAGCGCGACGTTGAGCGCAGCCCTGATAGTGCGGTGGACATGATGCGCAGTTCCCGCCGCACTGCCCGCGCGCTGCATCTTGCCGTACAGCTTCTCCAGGTGCTCGGGAGTGAGCCGTTCCAGTCGGTGAGCACCGATCCCGGGAATAAGGTGCGTGAACACGTCCACGCGGTAGCTTGCGTGTGACGTCTCCCGGATGGCGGGGGGTATTGCGATGTTCTCAATCCAATGAGTGAGCCACCTCTCGACGGTCCAGCGCTGGCCTGCCTTCCGCGTGTTTCCATCCTCGCGGCCTCTTTCTAGAGCCCGCACCTTCTGACGAATTACCGCCTCGGATCGGCCCATGACGTGGCGCCGGTCGACGCGTCCGTCATCTCTAATTCCCACGGTCACGCGCCCGTGCCAGTAGCCGTCCTTTCCGAAGTAGACCGTCGAATTTCCATTCGGCTTGCGATCCATTGAGTAGCGGCTCCTTTCAGGCGGCCTCTGCCACGGTCAAGTGGTTGATGTACCTCTCCAGATCCGCGACACGGATCCTGCGAAGGCGACCGATAAGGACGCTCTCGACCGCTCCACTTCGGATGAGGGCGAACATGGTGGTGCGGCCGATGCCGAGTCGTTCGGCGGCGTCCTCGGCAGTGAGCAGGAGCTTGTGCACCGGCACGGGTGCGGTCGTGGGGGTGGTGATGGTGTCCTCCGGGACGGTGATGGGGGTGGGCTGGACCAGGTGGGGGTGTCGTGGGGTGTTCTGGCGGGTGGGCAAGGTGGGGTGTCCTTCGAAGGAGTTGGAATTGAGCGTCACTACCGTCACGACCGTCACCCGGGCGCGTTTTCGCAGGTCAGGTGGGGTGTGGGTGGTGACTGGACGGTGACTGGAGAGTGACTGGAGCGCCGGGCCGATCTGGGCGGGTGACTGAAGGGCCCGGGCCGCGCGTGGTTCAGTCACTCTCCAGTCACCTTTGGATCTTGCGTTGTCGCAGGTCAGGGCTGGTTGGTGACTGGGGTGACGGTGGTGACGGTGGTTTCGGCTTCTGTGGGGCTGATGGGGTGCAGGGTGATCAGGCGGGCGGTGTTGGTGCGGTCGGTGCCGACTTCCACCCCGGCCACGCGTAGGGCGGGTGCGATGCGGCGCAGGTGCCCGGAGGCCGCGCGGGGTGTGCGGGGCCAGGACCTTGGCGCGGGGTCCGGGGTCAGGGTTTCCAGGAGTTCGGCGGCGGTGCCGGTCCAGCCGACGGCTTGAGCGCGCACGAGGTTCAGGACGGCGGTGGCGAAGGGGTCGGCGTCCACGGCCGCCTTGTTGGTCTCGCTCGCCCTTTGGATGTAGGTCGCGAGGGTGTGCCATCCGGTGACCTGGTCGAGTGCGGCCATGAGGCGGGCGAAGTCGGCCATGCGGGGGAGTTCGTCGAGGTGGATTGTGGGCAGGACCGCGAGCACGGCGGCGGTCAGGTCCAAGAGCCCGGTCAGGGCGGTGGGCGCGGCGTGTTGGTAGGCGGCTTGGATTTCGGCGTCGGTGCGCCGGTTGCGGGGTGGGATGGGGTCGAGTTCCACGGGGATCATGCGTTCGGTGAGGTCTCCGGCCAGTGCTCCGGCGTCGATGCTGGTCAGGGCGATGACGCGCCGGAAGGACAGGACGGTGACGTCGTCGTCGGTGAACAGGGCCCGGTCGACGATGCCGTCTCCGGTGACGGCCTTGCACAGGGTGTCGGAGAACCACGGGGCGATCGTGGAGATGTTGTCCAGCGCGATGGTCCAGCCCGCGGAGGCGGTGACGGACCAGGCCCGGATGTCCTTGGGTGGGGTGCGTAGGGGGACGGGTGAGTCGTCGATCAGGCGGACGCAGAACGCGGCCAGGGTCGACTTGGCGGTGCCCTGTTCTCCCAGCAGGGCAAGGATCGGGTGGGGGATGTGGGGGAATAGTCCCGCGAGCAGCCACGCGACGATGAGCGCGAAGCCGTCGTCATCGACGTTGAACAGGGCCCGT
>CAZOWW010000244.1:0-2919 GCA_964583765.1 uncultured Kineosporiaceae bacterium | reverse complement strand
AGGCCGCCGCCGACCGGGCCGCCGCGTCCTGGCCCTCGGTCTCGAGGGAGAGGTCGGCCGCCACCGTCGCCGCGGCCACGGCCCAGGTCTCCCGGTGCTGGGCACGTCCGGCGGCCACGACCCGGTCGAGCAGTTCGGTGGCCTGCGCGTGTTCCCCGCGCCCGGCCAGGGCCCGGGCCAGGGCCAGCCGTCCCGGCAACCACTCCACCAGACCGTCGGGATCGGCGCACCGGGCCAACCCGGGCAGCAGCCGTGCCCACGCCAGGCCACCCTGCCCGAGCCTCTCCTGGGCATGGGCCTCGACCGCGAGCGCCGCGTCGACCAATTGCCGGTCGCCGTGCCACCGGGCCAGTCGAGCGCCGCACAGGGCGGCCGAGGCGGCCACCACCTGACGCTGGGCAGCCTCGCGGTGCGCCCCCAGCAGCTCCAACTGGGCGGCCCACAGGGCGTAGACCTGGGCGCGGCTGCGGTGCACCTCCACGGCGGTTCCGAGCGGGTCGAGGTCCGGCAGATCGGTGCAGGCGAGCTCCACCTCGTGGGGGCGGCACGTTCCCTCGACGGCGCCGCCCCGGCGCCCTCCCGTCGGGACCGCCAGCAACGCACGCGCCGCGCGGTCCGCGAACCGGGCCGCCTGCTCGAACAACAGCAACCGTGCGAACACCTCCGCGACCGCGGCGCAGGCCGTGGCCAGCCCGCTCGCCGACCGTCGGTGCGCCTCGACCGCGGCGAGCGCCTCGGCGAGCGCGTCGAGCCCGGCGAGGGTCGACCCGCGGTCCACATTGGCCGCCGCGAGCAGGGCCAACGCCTCGGCGTCGACACAGACCGCGCCCTGTCCGACCCCGCGCCCGGAGCTCCGTCCCTCGACGTACGCCGGCTCCTCGCCGAGGGCCACCGCGACATCGGGCGTGCTGAGATCGGGCACCGCGGACTCGGTGGCCGAGACCGTCACGGAGCGGCCCGACACCGGCCCGGTCGCCGGTGGACCGGGTTCCCGCAGGTCCAGCACCAGTCCGGCCGTGCCGTCCCCGATCGGGGCGGAGCCACCGGGCGGGGCCGGGTTCCCGGAGAGACCCGAGTTCCCGGACAGGACAGGACTACCGGGTGGGACGGGGTTCCCGGACAGGACAGGGTTGCCGGACGGGCAGGGGCGCGGTGTCCCGGCGCGTGCCCGGGCGAGGAGCCTCTCGGCAGTCAGCGCCGCCGCGTCCGCCTGCCCCAGGTGCAGCTGTGCCTGCCCCTGCAGCCAGCGCAAGCGCAACTCGGCCGGACGGTCGGACAGGGCCAGGGCCAGGGGGATCGCCTGGCGTGCGAGCCGCTCCGCCAGGGCCGGCTCACCCCGCCGCAAGGCTCGGCGGGCCGCCCGCACGGCGTGGTCCGCCGGACCGGGCGCGGACACCGGCACCAGGGCCGCCACGGACGTGTCCCCCGCGCCGGACATCCGCCGCGTGGCCGATACCGGTCGTCCCTCGTTCACCCCGGACGCCCTCCTCTCCACGCTCTAGACATGGAGAGTAGCCGACGAGACGCGGAGAGTGTCCGATCCGGGTGAAACATCGGCTGTGACAGGATCCGCGCCTGCTGGTACGCCCCGGGAGAGTTACCTGCACGACTGGAGGAAGATACCGATAAATCAGTCCGGATCACCCAGCGGGTCACCCCCGATCCCCCCGGAGTTCGCCCGGTCGTCCGGGGATCGCCCGCCGAAGGCGCCGGGGAGGTCGTTCCTCTCCGTGCTGGCCCGGGTCGTCGCGGACCGCCTCACCTGAGATCAGGGGGCCGGGCGTCCTCGGACGACAAACGGCGGTGCCCGCGCGAGAGGCCCTCTTGGGGTTCTCGCGCGGGCACCGACACCGGATCCGGGCAGGGACGAGCCGGGTCACGGCCGTACCGACGCGGGCGGTGTCCCCTGCCCGGCACGGATCGGCGTGCGCGGCAGGGTGGCTGGGGCTACGACAGGGCTGCCCGGAATCAGGCGAGCGGCCGACCGACCGACCGGTTCACCGCGGACACGACCGCCTTGAAGGAGGCGCGCACGATGTTGGCGTCGATCCCCACGCCCCACAGTGTGCGTCCGCCCACCGCGCACTCGACATAGGCGGCAGCGGTGGCGTCACCACCGGCGCTCATGGCGTGCTCGGCGTAGTCCAACACGCTCACCTGCGTCCCGGTCGCCGCCAGGGCGTCCACGAAGGCGGCGATGGGGCCGTTGCCACGACCCTCCAAGGTGATCATCTCGCCCCGGTCGGACAGGTCGATCGACAGGCGGTCGGCACCGTCCTCGTCGTCGCTGATCTGGCGGATCCCCTTGACCCGGAACCGGCCCCACGGGTCGTCCTGGGTGGGCAGGTACTCGTCCCGGAAGATGTCCCAGAGCTCCTCCGCGGTGATCTCCCCGCCGGAGGAGTCGGTGTACCGCTGCACCACCTGGCTGAACTCGATCTGCAGGCGCCGCGGCAGGTCGATGTGGTGCTCGTGGCGCATCAGGTACGCCACCCCACCCTTGCCCGACTGGCTGTTCACGCGGATGACGGCCTCGTAGCTGCGGCCGAGGTCCTTCGGGTCGATGGGCAGGTAGGGCACCGCCCAGACCAGGTCGTCGACCCCGACCCCCGCCTCGGCGGCGTCCGCCGACATGGTGTCGAAGCCCTTCTTGATCGCGTCCTGGTGCGAGCCGGAGAAGGCCGTGTACACCAGGTCGCCGCCGTAGGGGTGCCGCTCGGGGACCTTCAGCTGGTTGCAGTGCTCGACGGTCCGCCGGATGTGGTCGATGTCCGAGAAGTCGATCTGCGGGTCGATGCCCTGGCTGAACAGATTCAGGCCCAGGGTGACCAGGCAGACGTTGCCCGTCCGCTCACCGTTGCCGAACAGGCAACCCTCGATCCGGTCCGCCCCGGCCAGGTAGCCCAGCTCGGCGGCCGC
>CAZOWW010000243.1:0-3120 GCA_964583765.1 uncultured Kineosporiaceae bacterium | reverse complement strand
CGTGGCGCCGGCGTTTGAGTTCCAGCAGTGTCCCCACTGCCTGATCCGCAACAACCACCTCATCCAGTTCTGTGACGTGGAGCACCTCCCCGCCAACCAGAACGTGGGTGCTCGCCGGCAGTACATGGACGTCACCACCCTCGGTAGCCCCGGCACCCCCCACTTCCACCTGGTCTGTCGCACGTGTGGGTACGAGCACACCGAGCCCACCCTCGCCCCACCCCCACCACCGGCCACCACCGAGCCATCCAAGGGGAAGCGGTCGAAGTAACCTCGCTCCATGCTCGCCATCATCCCTGCTCGGGCTGGCAGCGTGGGTGTGCCCGCCAAGAACCTCCGCCCCATCGCCGGCGTCCCCCTGGTCCTCCACACGGCCAACCTCCTACGCCCCCTGGTTGACCCTGTAACCGGCCCCATCACCCGGCTGGTGATCTCTACCAACGACCCCACCGTGGAGGCCCTGGCCCGCCTCCACGGGCTGGAGACGCACCCCAGGCCCACCGACCTGGCCACCGCCCACTCCACCGTCCAGGAGGTGGCCTGGTACGTGGCCCGCAACCTCTCCTGGGAGGGCCCCGTTGGCGTGTTTCAGCCCACCTCCCCCACCCTCACCACCGAGACCATCGCCGACGCCCTCGCCCAGTTCCTCGACCCGACCTGCGACTGGGACAGCCTGGCCTCTGTCGTCCCTGACACCGGCCTGCTCCACGACGCCAAGGGGGCGCCCCTGTTCGCCGGGTACACCAACCGCCAGGACACCTCACCTCTCTGGCGTCGGACCGGCGGCATCCAACTCGCCCGGTCCATGCCCGCTCCTGGCGGCAGCGACGTTCACGCGCCCCTGGTCGGTGGTGTGCATCACCTCTACGAACTGCCCGCCGACGAAGCCTTGGACATCGACACCATCGGCGACCTCACCCTCGCCCGCCGTGCCGCTGCCTCCACCCGCACCATCTTCTTCTACACCGATGCCTCCCACACCATCGGCTCGGGCCACATCCGGCGCTGCTACCAGCTTGCCCAGGAACTCGACCACTACACCGTCGCCTTCGTGGTCCCCACCTCCACGCCGGAGTGGGCGGTGGACCTGCTCGCCCCCTACCCCGTGCTCAACCCGCCGACCGCCGCCCCCGACCTGGCCATCATCGACGCCCTGGACACCACCACCGAGTTCGTGGCCGACCTCAAGGCCAAGGGCGCGGCAGTCATCACGCTGGAAGACCTCGGACCTGGCGCCGCCCTGGCCGACTTCACCGTCAACGAGTTGTACAACTACGGGCACCTCACCGGTCCCCGCTACGCCGTGCTACGTCCCGAGTTTGCTGCCCTCCCGCCCTACACCGTCACCAACACCCCGCCTGCCGCCCAGACTGTCCTTGTCTCCTTCGGCGGTACCGACCCATCCCACCTCACTACCCGTGTGGCCCGTGCCCTCCTCGACACCAAGGTGAGCGTGCGTGTCATCCCGCCCGCCGCCTACGCCAAGGAAGACCTGTACACCCTCAAGGGCGGCCCGTGGGTCACCGTCACCAACCCAGTCATGGCCGCCGAGATGCACCACGCCGACCTCCTCGTCACCAGCTGCGGGCGTACCGTCCACGAAGCCGCCGCCGTGGGCATCCCCACCATCACTATCGCCGCCAACGAACGAGAGACCCGACACGCCCACTGTCCTGGCCCGATCCACCTCGGCCTTGGCCTCACCCTGGACGACGCCACCATCACCACAACTGCCACACGCCTCCTGGCCTCACCCGCCCAACGAAGCGAAATCTCGAATACAATGCGGGCAGCAGTCGACGGGAAAGGCGCCCGTCGCATCGCCCACTTGGCTGAGGGACTGCTAGAAGGGTTGTGACCCGTGGAGTACACCCGCCGTACGGCGCAGACGTCCCTGTTCGACGACACGCCCGAGGCCATCTACCACGACGACCCGGTCCCTGTTACCCGCAACCCCGGACCACACCCGACCCCTGCCGCCTCCCCGCCCACTGCCCCGTTCGTTTTCAAGTTCCTGATCTCCTACCACTACTTCCAGAAGATCAACCTGGACGACCTGGTGGCCCGGCTGGACGTCCCCGTCCAAGTCTTCGCCGACTGTGGTGGGTTCTCGGCCAAGACACAAGGCGTGACCATCGACATTGACGAGTTCATCGCCTGGTGTCACAAGTGGTCTCACCACCTGACCTCCATCGCCAACCTCGACGTCATCGGTGACGCTGCCGCCACCGCACTCAACCAGCCCATCATGGAGGCCGGTGGTGTGGACGCCCTCCCTGTCTTCCATGTCTGGGAAGATCCTCGCTACCTCGAGGCGTACTGCGAGCAGTACCCGTATGTCTGCCTTGGCGGCATGGTGGGCTACACCTCCGATGTCCGCAAGTGGATGGACGACTGCTTCGTCATCGGTGCGAAGTACGACACCGTCTTCCACGGCTTCGGGCAGACCTCCCCCGATTACCTCATGGAGTTCCCCTTCTACTCTGCCGACTCCACTGCCTGGTCTAAGGGCTACCGCTTCGGCGTCATGGATCTGTGGGACGCCGAGCACAACCGGTTCGTGGACTGCCAGCTCTTCTCGTCTGACGTGCCCAAGTACGCCGACCTGATCCGTGACCATGGCATCGACCCGATCCGGTTCACCACCAAGCCCGACCCGGAGCACCCCACCGAGTACGACTACCACTCCCGCTACGCCCTGGGTGTGGCCGTGGTCGCCTTGACCCGATTTGCCAACTACCTCAAGGCCACCAAGGACCCGGTCCACCTCCGTGAGCCCCACCTCTACCTGGCGGCCAAGGAGCCCGACGTCAAGAAGGCGGCGGCCATGATCCCCCAGGTGGGACCACATCTCTACCTCGCCGGCTTGGACACCGACCCACGTCGTACCTCCGAGGCCATCACCGAGGTCATTCGTCCCACACTGGCGGTCCCTGGACCACATCTGTATCTTGTGGACGCGGCTCCCTCCAACCTGGTGGAAGCAACAACTCATGCCCGCAACTACTTGAAGGACGGCCAATGACCGACTACGTCGCCATCGTCTCCGGTGGCCTGGACTCCACCACCCTCGCCTACCTCGCCCACTCCAACCACGGCCCCTCTGCCGAAGGCAAGCTC
>CAZOWW010000242.1:0-3204 GCA_964583765.1 uncultured Kineosporiaceae bacterium | reverse complement strand
GTCCCGGTCCCGTGGGCCTCGACGACGTCCACGTCCCCGGGTTGCAGGCCGGCGTTGGCCAGGGCCGCGCGGATCACCCGCTGCTGCGCCGGTCCGTTCGGGGCGGTCAGACCGTTGCTCGCGCCGTCCTGGTTCACCGCGCTGCCCCGCAGGATCGCGAGCACGGAATGCCCGTGCCGCTCGGCGTCCGACAGGCGCTCCACCAGCATGAACCCGGCGCCCTCGCTCCAACTGGTCCCGTCGGCCGTTGCGGAGAAGGACTTGCACCGTCCGTCCGGGGCCAACCCGCGCTGCCGACTGAACTCGATGAACGTGGTCGGGGTGGCCATCACAGTGGCGCCACCGGCCAGCGCGAGATCGCAGTCGCCGTTGCGCAGCGCCTGCGCAGCCAGGTGCAGGGCGACCAGGGACGACGAGCACGCGGTGTCCACCGTGACGGCCGGGCCCTCGAACCCGAACGAGTAGGCGACCCGTCCCGACGCGATGCTGGGGGCGCTCCCCGTGCCGAGGTATCCCTCGAACTCCGCCGGCATGTTGTCCAGCAGACGGGAGCCGTAGTCGTTGTACATGATCCCGGCGAAGACACCCGTCCTGCTGCCCTTGAGGCTGGTCGGGTCGATTCCCGCCCGCTCGAGCACCTCCCAGGCGACCTCCAGCAACAACCGCTGCTGGGGGTCGGTGGCCAGGGCCTCCCGGGGGGACATGCCGAAGAACCCGGGGTCGTAGTCGCCGGCCTCGTGGAGGAACCCGCCCTCGCGGACGTAGGACTTGCCGGTTCGTTCGGGATCGGGGTCGAAGAGGTCCTCGCTCCAGCCCCGGTCGGTGGGGAAGGGGGAGATGGCGTCCACGCCGTCCGCGGTCAGCCGCCACAGGTCCTCGGGAGATCGCACCCCGCCCGGGTAACGGCAGGCGAGTCCGACGATGACGATCGGGTCGTCGTCGACGACCTTGCGCGTCTCCGGGACGGCGACCGCGGACGCCCCGGAGAGCTCCTCGGCCAGGAAGCCGGCGAGGGCCAGGGGCGTCGGGTAGTCGAAGATCAGCGTTGCGGGCAACCGCAATCCGGTCGTGTCGGCCAGCCGGTTGCGGAAGTCGACCGCGGTCAGCGAGTCGAACCCGAGGTCGGTGAACTGCCGATCTGCGAGGACGGCGTCACCACCGCCGTGACCGAGGACCGTGGCCGCGGCGGAGCGCACCGTCTCGAGGAGGACGGTGTCCCGCTCGGCCCCGGCCAGCCCGGCCACCCGCTGTGCGAGGGAGGAGTCCGCGCGTGCCGCGCGCCGAGGGGTGACCCGGACCAGCCCGCGCAGGACGACCGGCACGAGGTCGCTCGCCCTGAGCGCCGCGAGGTCGAGCCGCACCGGAGCGATGACGGCCCGCGTCGGGTCGGAGTCCACGTCCCCGGAGCCACCGGCCGAGATGTCCGAGGGTCCGAAGGCCTGGCCGAGCGCCTGATCGAAGAGAGTCAGGCCCTCCTCGGCCGGCATCGGCACGATGCCGCCGCGGCTCATCCGGGCCCGGTCACGGTCGCTCAGATCGCCGGTCATCCCGCCGGCCACGTCCCAGAAACCCCACGGCAGCGAGACCGCCGGAAGGCCCAGCGCCCTCCGGTGGCAGGCGAGGGCGTCGAGGAATGCGTTGGCCGCGGTGTAGTTGCCCTGTCCCGGACTGCCCAGGGATGCCGCGACGGAGGAGAACAGCACGAGACGCACCCCGTCCCCGGCCAACTCGTGGAGGTTCCAGGCGGCGTCCACCTTCGGCCGCAGCACGGGGTCGAGGCGTTGCGGGGTGAGCGTCCCGATCACGCCGTCGTCGAGCACCCCGGCCGTGTGCACGACGGCGGTCAGGGGCGGCACCACCGTGGAGAGCACGGTGGCGAGGGCCTCGCGGTCGGCGGCGTCGCAGGCCACGACGCGCGCGTCCGCCCCGAGCTCCTTCAGTTCGGCGAGCACGTCCGCGGCGCCCGTGGCCTCGGGGCCGCGGCGGCTCATCAGCAGCAGATGCCGGACTCCGTGACGGATCACGAGGTGGCGGGCGACTCGCGACCCGAGCGATCCGGTTCCCCCGGTGATCAGCCAGGTGCCGTCGGGGGTGGGCTCGGCGACCGGTGCGACCGGTGCGGGCGTCAGGCGGGTCAGCCGCGGGACGAGGAGCGCGCCGTCCCGGATGGCCACCTGGGACTCGCCGGTCGCGAGCGCGGCGCGGACGGCGGCGAGCGATGCGGGGGCGTCGTCCACGTCGACCAGCACGAACCGGCCGGGGTTCTCCGTCTCCGCCGTGCGCACCAGACCCCAGGCAGCGGACGCCGCGAGATCCCGCACGTCCGCTCGGGCCGCGGCGTGGTGAGTGACCACGGCGAGGCGCGCCTGTGCGAAGCGCGGGTCAGCGAGCCAGGCCTGGACGAGGGAGAGGACGTGGGCGGTGATGCGGTGCGTCGCGGCCGGGACGTCCTCGCCGTCCTCGACCGCGAGGCGGAGCTGCGCCGGGGAGGCGGCGTCGAGAACGGCCAGGTCATCGACGGAGGTGATCGTCACCGGTTCGGGACCTGCCGACGCGGTCTCGGGACCGGTCTGCGGGGTGGGGACGGTGATCCAGTCCATGCCGTACAGCGGAGGTTGCTGGAGTCCGGCCGCCCGGGGCATGGCCCGCAGGGTCAGGGCCTCGGCGGTGAGCACGGGCATGCCGCTCGCGTCGGTGAGCGTGAGCCGCATCGTGTCCCCCGCGGGACCGGTCGGGGTGAGCCGTACCCGGGCCTCGACGGCGCCGGTGCTGTGCAGACTGACCCGGGACCAGGCGAAGGGCAGCCGCACCTGGTCGGCCTCGTTCTGGAGGACGCCGAGACCGAGCGTGTGCATGGCGGCGTCGAGCAGCGCCGGGTGGAGGTCGAACCGCCGGGCCGCCTCGTGCAGCATCTCGGGCAGACGCACCTCGGCGTAGACCTCGTCCCCCAGCCGCCAGCCGGACCGCAGCCCCTGGAAGGTCGGCCCGTAGGCGAACCCGCCGTCGGCGAGCCGGTCGTAGAGATCGTCGGTGTCGACCGGAACGGCCCCTTCCGGTGGCCAGGTCGGACCGAGGGAATCGGGTACCGGGGCGCCGACCGCGACCGTGCCCGAGGCATGGCGCATCCACCCGGTGGGGTCGAGTTCGGCGTCCTGGGCCTGGTCGGCGGGGCGGGAGTGGATGCGCACGTGGCGTCGCCCGGCG
>CAZOWW010000241.1:0-3237 GCA_964583765.1 uncultured Kineosporiaceae bacterium | reverse complement strand
CCAACCCCCCGGGGACACCACCGCGACCCGCAGGCAGGTTGAAATCACCTCAGTGGGTGGTGGCCGCCAGCCCGTCCAGCAATCCCGCGTGGGCGAGCACGAAAGCCCCCAGGCACAGTCCGACCACCACCGTTCCCCGGTCGTGGGCCTGGCGGAGAGCGTCGAGCAGCGTCCGGGACGGGATCCGCGTCGGGTCGCTCCAGGTGGGTACGACGACGATGTCCGCTTCGGACAGGCTCGTCAGGCCATGGGGGGCGGACATCGTGATCCCGGCGTTCGTGGTGATCGCGGCCGGGGTCTCCTGTGCCGCCAGTAACCGGTAGCGGGGAGCGCCGTCCACGTGCGGCACGTTGCCGAACACCGACAGCGGCACCGAGACGAGGAACATCGAGGCGCCCTCCACCAGCAGGACGGCCACCGTGCGCTCCGCAGGTGGGCGGTCCCCTCCCGCCGAGTGGCTCCCTCTCGCTGGGTGATCCGCTCCCTCGGTGCCGTTCCCCCTCCTCACGCAACCCCCTCTCCCCAGGTGGTTCTCTCCCACCGCGTGATTCCCTCCCACCGGGTGATTCCCTCCCACCGCGCAGCCCTCTCCGGGGGATCACGCCCCTCTTGGTGATCTTGGCCTGATCGTATCGCTCATCGTCTTTCGAGACACTCACGAGTTCCTGCGCTCGCGATCGAGACTTCTGTGGGCGAGGGGCGAGGGGCCCCGTCACCCACCGCATGCAGGAGGACATCCGTGAACCGAGCGTTGATCGTCGTGGACGCCCAGTTGGACTACGGACCGCTGGGCAAGGTGGCCATCGCCCACCCGCCGCTGGAGGTCTCGGCGGCCAACATCGCCACCGCCCTGAGCGCAGCCGAGGCCGCCGACATCCCGGTGATCGTCGTCCGGCAGCTCTCGCCCGCGGGAGGCTGGGCCTTCGCTGAGGGGACACCCGGAGCCCAGCTCATGCCCGAGGTGGCTGCCGCCCGGAGCGCTCTCGTGGTGGACAAGACCCTGCCCAGTTCCTTCGCCCGCACGGGTCTCGACGACTGGCTGCGCTCGCGCGGGATCGAGCGGCTCACCCTGATCGGCTACATGACACAGAACTGTGTCGAGTCCACGGCCCGTGATGCCTCCCACCTCGGCTACACGGTGGAAGTGCTCAGCGACGCCACCGGGACCGTCGGGCTGACCAATGCCGCCGGCCGACTGACCGCTCGACAGGTCCATGAATCCGCGCTGGTGGTCATGGCCTCCCGCTTCGCGTCCGTCGGTTCCACTGCCGACTGGTGCCGGTCCCTGGCCACCGGGGACGCCTGGCCGGCGCCGGACCTGTCCACCTCCGTCCGGCCCGCCACCCAGGCACCTCGTTCCCCCGCGACGGCGCCTTCACGGTCCTCATAGTTCTCGTTGTTCTGGTGGCCGATCGTTCTGGTGGCCGAGTTGCCCTCGTTGCCGACGGTCAGCGGGAGGGAGCGGGGCCGGACCCGGCCGGGGACTGGACAACTGTTCCACTGGTGGATCAATATATGTCCACCAGTGGAACAGTGAGGATGTCATGGCTGAGGACCGGCTGGCCGCGTCGCTGTTGGCGCTCGGAGGGTGGCTGTACCGCGTCGGCGGTCGGTTGATGGCACCGCTCGGGCTCAGCCAGCAGGAGTCCGTGATCCTGCTGAGCGTCGCCCGACGCGGGCCGGTGTCTCAGAAAGAGCTGCGGTCGGATCTACTGCTGGAGCGGTCGAATGTCTCCAAGGCGGTGAACCGCCTCGAATCGGTCGGTCTGTTCACCACCGGTCCCGCGCTCACGGATGCCCGCGTCGTGCTTGTGCGGGCCACGCCCGCAGGGGTGGAACTGGCCGAGCGGTGCGGGCAGGTGTACCGGGAATGGAACCGCCGCTGGCTCGGCGAGGTCGACGGGCAGCGCCTGACCGAGGTCGCGTCCTGGCTGGACGAGCTGCGCCGTCACGAACCGCGGGCCGGGCTGTGAGCACACGCGGGGGAACCGCGGTCGCCGCCGCCATTGGCGCCGTGATGGCGGCGGGCTGGGTCACCTACACCCTCAGCTGGCTGCGGAAACCGGGCCTCGGCGTCCAGGAGCGCTGGTCGAGGGCGTCCCCGCGCCGGCCTGCGGTGTCGTCCTGGTTGCGCTGCCCACCACCTGAACCGCCCCGTCGCTGAACCGGAAGGACCGCCATGGAGTTCCTCGCCGTCAACCGCCCCCTGGACACGGCAACTGGCGAGCGCCTGTCCTCGACAATCCCCGATCACCTGAGCTGGATCAGCCGCGGACTGCGGACGGGGGATATCGTCCGTGCCGGTCAATGGGGTCGTGGGGGCATGTGCATCATCGAGGCCCCCGACGAGTCGAGTGCGTTGCGGATCCTCGGTGAGGATCCCCTGATCGTCAACGGCCTCGTGGACGTCGAGCTGGCCGCGATCGTGCCCAGTCCGGCAACGCCTGCCACCCCAGCCGGTCATGCGTGAACCCATCCCGGGAGCGGACTGCGCCCGTCCACGGACCCGGGGCTGCCAGCGCCACGACGGTCCGCATCTTCCGCACCGTCGCGTCACTCTCAGCTGCTGGTAACTCAATCGCGGGCGGGTTCGGACGGCCGCAGGCACGGGTAGTCGCTGCCGTTGATCCATAGGCGACCTTGAGCGTCCAGATGCCAGGGGGCGCCTTCAGGGAGTGCGCGCAGGGCTGCCAGATGCGCTTCGGTCAGGTAGACGCGGGTCATGCCCCGGGGCATCTCTTCGACCGCGGGGCGGCCGGTATCGGCGAGGGCAGTGGCCAGGTGTTCCGCGGTTGCGGCGGGCAACGCGATGGTGATCGCCAGTGGTTCGCTCCTTCCGGAACGCGAGGTATCCGCCCTGCTCGCAGAGCTGAACTTGTGCGGTCACTGTGTCACGAGTGCGGCTCTTCCCGGTTCATGTACCGGTTAATGTCGCTGTGTCTCGATGGTCGTCGGCGCCGCGGGTCAGACGACTTCCAGTGAAGCGAACGGTTGACCGGCGTGAGGAAGGTCAGTAGACCCCTCCGAAGGCCGGAGGGGTCTACTGACCTGCGGTTATCTGGTCGGGGTGGCGGGATTTGAACCCACGGCCTCTTCGTCCCGAAGCAGCCCCAGGGTACTTCCCACCTGCCGGAACCTGGTCCCTGACCAGCGGAGAAGGTTCCGTGAGCGTCCACCGGTGTCCGGGGTCCGGGGCCGTGCGGGTGGGTTGTCACGCAGTTGGACACTCAGCCCTCG
>CAZOWW010000240.1:0-3238 GCA_964583765.1 uncultured Kineosporiaceae bacterium | reverse complement strand
CCGCACCCCGGGGGCCGCTCCGTCCGCCGCGCCGACCCTCCCGACCGCCCGGAACTCCTCGGGCAGCGGCGTCCCGGAGGGGAAACAGCCCAGCAGCGCGTGGTCCTCCCCACCGGTGAACGTCCAGTCCCACGCCGCGCCCTCGTCCCCCAGCGCCGCGGCGGTCGCCCGCAGGTCGTCGTCCGGGGTCAGCGACGTTCGGTCGAGGTCCAGCACCACCCCGGAGGCGACCGCGATCCGCCGCGCGTCCCGTACCAGTCCGTCGCTGGTGTCGATCAGCGCACGGGCACCCCGGCGCCGTGCGATCGGTCCGGCGGCATAGGGCGGTGCAGGTGCCCGGTGCGCCGACAGCATCCGGGCCAGGACCGGGTCCGTCTCCGCCCGGGCCGGCATCTCGTCCCCGGCCATCAGCAGCGCCAGCCCCGCGGCACTCGGACCCGTCACCCCTGCCAGGGCCACCACGTCCCCGGGGCGTGCTCCGGAGCGGAGCACCGCGGCCCCGTCGAGCGTGCCCAGAGCGGTGCCGGTGACCACGATCTGCGCGGACTCGGCGATGTCGCCACCCACGACCAGGGCGCCGCTGCGGGCGCACTCCATCGCCAGGCCACGGGAGAGCTCGCACGCCCAGTCCGCCGGCAGGGTGCCGGGCAGCGCAAGACTGACGAGGAGGGCCAGCGGTTCGGCGCCCATCGCCGCGACATCCGCCAGGCTCTGCGCGGCCACCTTGACCCCGATATCAACAGCGCGTGACCAGTCGAGGCGAAAATCGTGACCTTCGACGAGGGTGTCGGTCGAGGCGACCAGCGCCGGTCGGGTGACCTTCAGCACTGCGGCGTCATCGCCGGGACCCACCTCGACCAGCGGCGAGTCGGCCGCCACCCGGGTCAGGATCCGGGCAATCAGTGCGTCTTCCCCGAGAGCGCCCACCAGCGAACCCTCGATCACCCGGTCTCCCTCCGTGTCCGACCACCCGAACGGACGCAATCCCTACGGATCAACAGTCCCCGTTCCAGGAACGACACGGTAGCGTTACGCCACCGAACCGAGCAGTCTCGCCCCGCCGCCCCCTCTGGGCCGCGGGCGGAGCGCGTCCGGGAGCTCCGGTCCTCGTGACCGGACCCGCCGGAGGCCCGACAAGGAGGGATAACCCGGGTGGTGCAGGCGTACATACTCATCCAGACCGAGGTCGGCAGCGCAACGCGGATAGCCCGGGAGATCGCAGCCATCCCCGGGGTCACTCGCGCGGAAGACGTCACCGGCCCTTACGACGTGATCGCACAGGTCGAGGCCAACGGGGTCGCCGAACTCGGCGGGGTCGTCATCGCCAAGGTCCAGGAAGTACAGGGGATCACCCGGACCGTCACCTGCACGGTCGTCCACAACTGAGCCCATTCCCGGGCTCACGTCACCCGCACCTCGCACGGGTGGCCCTGGTCGTCTGTCTGCTCTGCGCGGTGACGGCCTGCTCGTCCTCCTCCGCACTCCGTTCCGCACCGGCCGGCGCCGGCGCCGCCTGCCGACAGGCGATGTCTGCCGTACCCCGTACCGTCCTCGGACTCGCACGCGTCCCGCTCGACCTGTCCGGGGCCGCCGCCTGGGGACGCCCCGCGGTCACCGCCCGCTGCGGACTGCCCGCACCGGGCCCGTCCGTCGCCCCGTGCCTGGCGGTCGACGGGGTGGACTGGCTGCTCGACCTGCAGCACGCCGACGTCCGGTTCCTCACCTTCGGGCGCTCCCCCGCCCTGGAGGTCGTCGTCCCGCACCGCTATCCCCGCACGAGCGCGACCAGCGCTCTTGTCGACCTGGCCCCGGTCGCCCGAGCCCTTCCCCGTACGGGATCCGGGTGCCAGGGCACCGATCCGACCTGATCGCCCCGCAGCCGGCCACCGGGACCGCCTCCCCCGGCGCGCGGTCGAGCCCCCGGACCGCCCCACACCTAGGCTGCGAGGCATGAGCGACCAGGTACCCCGACCGGACGGCGTAGCGGACCCTGCGGGACGGCACGAGCTCGCGCCCGCCACCCTCGCGATCACGGCGGGCCGGCCCCGACGCACCCCGGACGCGCCGCTCAACCCCCCGGTGGTCCTCAGCTCCACCTACGTGGCGCGGGACGGGGACAGCGGTCCCTCGGACCGCGTCTACGGCCGCTGGGGCAATCCCACCTGGACGGCGTTCGAGGAGGTCCTGGGGGGACTCGAGGGAGGCCGGGCGCTCCTGTTCTCCTCGGGCATGGCCGCGACCGCCGCCGTCCTGTCCACCATCCCGCCCGGGGCCACGGTCGTCTGCCCGGACGCCGCCTACGCGGGCACGCTCTCCCTGCTCCACGCCCAGGACGACGAGGGCCGGGTGCAGCTCCGCACGGTCGACGTCGTGGACACGGACGCCGTGGCGCAGGCCGTGCGGGGCGCGGACCTGGTGTGGCTCGAGACACCCACCAATCCCCTGTTGGAGATCGTCGACCTGCCCGCCGTGGTGGGGGCCGCGCACGCCGAGGGCTGCCGGGTGGCCGTCGACGCGACGCTGGCGACCCCGATCACCCTGCGCGCCCTCGACCTGGGCGTCGACGTCGTGGTGCACTCGGCCACGAAGTTCCTCGCCGGTCACGCCGACGCCGTGCTCGGCGCCGCCGTGACTCCCACGAGCTCCGAGGGCAACGAGCTCGCCGCCCGGCTGCACGCACACCGGACCTTGCACGGCGCGATCGCGGGCCCCTGGGAGGCCTGGCTGGCCGTCCGGGGCATGCGCACCCTCGCGCTGCGCGTCCACCATGCCGGGGGGTCCGCACTCGAGATCGCCCGGCGGCTGACCGGCCATCCGGCCGTCACCCGCGTGCGCCACCCCGGGCTGCCCGAGGACCCCGGGCATGAGCGGGCCCGCAGCTACCTGCACGGATTCGGTGCCGTCGTGTCCGTGGAGTTGCACGGCGACGCCGCCACGGCGGAGCGAGTCGCAGCCGCCACGAGGATCTGGGTGCCGGCCACCAGCTTCGGGGGCGTCGAGTCGAGCCTGGAACGACGCCGTCGGCACGCCTCGGAGCCGCTCGCGGTGCCGGAGAACCTGCTGCGGCTCTCGGTGGGCATCGAGGACGTCGAGGACCTCTGGTCCGACCTGGACCGGGCCCTGCGCCTCGCGCTGCCGGGACGCGGCTGAACTGTTCCAGTCCAGGTCCAGGTCCGGGGCCGGGGCCGCATGCCCGTGGGCCACGCGTCGGGGGTCCGGGCCGGGGGCCGGGCCCGGC
>CAZOWW010000239.1:0-3373 GCA_964583765.1 uncultured Kineosporiaceae bacterium | reverse complement strand
TAGACAAGATCAACTCGAAAGATCTTCTTTACACCACTTCCAGGGACTTGACCGCTCGATGTGTTCCACGGCCACGTCTGGATACCCGAGGCAACCGGAATCACCTGACGACCACACCACCGCATCCCATCACCGACCGGCGACAACCACCGACCGGTCACTACACGCTGCCACCAAGCACCCCACCCCGTAATCGAGGTGAAGGTTTACGAGTCAGCGCAGTGATGCCGGTGGCCTTGGGACCGGGCGGGGACCGATCCGGTGGAGGAGTGCCGTGGTGGGATGGTGACGGTCACCCAGTGCCGGTCCTGGTCACTGATCTCGTCGTCGATCCAGGCGAAGGGATGCCCGTCCGGGTGACGAGGTGGCGGGCCTTCCAGCGACGGCCGGTGCGGTGGTCGTGCTCGTCGAGCTGCGAGGGGTCCGGCCAGGTCACGACCTGAGGCAGGGGGAGGACGAGCAAGGGGGCGACGGATGCGTTGGCTTCGTCTTCCCACGTGGTTGACCAGACCAACTCGCAGGGCAGTGCCGCAAGGAGCGGCCCGAGGGTGCGGTCGATCCACGTCAGGAGGGATTCGCGCCTGAGCCTCCGTGCGCTGTCACGGCTGCAGCGGTCGGGCCGGCCATCGGCGGTCGCCAGATAGGCATGAGTACGCCGTTCACATCCAGGAAGAGCAGGGGACGCTGAGGATCGCCGGCCACGAGAGGCCACAGGAACGATCTTCTCCTCGGTCGAGACGCAACTGTCGTAACGAGGACGCATCCGGGACCACTGGAGTGCGACTCGACCGAGGAGAAGACGTGGCATGACGCGTGGCATGACGTCGTGCGTCCGCCGAGGTCGCGCCTGTGCGTCGAGTTCGTCGTGGTGAGCGTCGTGCCTGCTGAGAGCCCGGTGGGGATCTTCCCGGCGGCCTCGTAATGCAAGGGTCATCGGACCACGCCTTGGGTCGGCGGAGGGCGGGGCAGGCCGGCGCGTGGGACAGGGGTGCTGGGGACCGCCAACTGGTGCCGGGTTGCTGTGTGCAACAGCCTCGAACCGCCGACGCTCCCACCGTGCGGGGAGCTTGCGGCCTCTGCCACGGCGGTGGAGCGGTCCCCTCGTGTGAACTGCGAGTCGATCTCTCCCAGTTGCGCCATCCTGGTGCGATGGAGCGAGCCGAGATCGAGCACGCCCTGGAGGAGGCATTCGACCAGGCCCTCGTCTTCCACGGGTTCGCCGACCTGATGCGCGACTACGACGTGTACATCTACGCCCCGTCCGCCCCTTCCTCGGCCGTCCCGCCGGAGCATCTGCGGTACCGGTTTACGCACTGCGTCCGCGCCACCGTTACCACCGGGATCCGCGCCGAGGTCTGGGCTCGGTCTCTCGATGAGAGACTCACCGACTTCGAGACCTTCAAGCGCACCGACGACCTGGAGGGCTTCGTCTGGGGTGTGAAGTGGCAGGACCTGTACCCCGGGATAAGCCTTCTCCCGGCCTCACAGGAGACCGAACGATGGTCAACGGCGCTGGGCATGCCCTTCCACGAGGTTCAGATCGAGACCAACGTCCACGTGATCTCACTGATCTTCGCTGACCTCATCGTCAGCACCGTTGAACCAGGACACGCAGCATTCGTCGTTCCGGGGAAGTGACGCGACTCGAAGAGCCCCGCGTCCTAGCCCACCTCGCCCGCCGTCATTGGCCTGGGAGATCTGAACCCCGGACGTAGGGGGAGCATGTCGCGGCCTGCACTCGCGGGCGAGCACCGTGCGCGAGACCCGCGCCGCTGTGATCGACCATCGACGTCATGCCCCGGGCCTGACCGCTTGGCTGGGCTGCCGCAAGTACAGAAGACGCTCGGTGACGGCACTCGTACGAAGGGACGGAGCGGATGGCCGTTTAGGCTTGCTCAGTTGACAAGGGCATTGCGGGCAATGTCATTGACGACTGCGAACAGGATCGGACCGGTGGCCGTCGTTACCTTCGCCAGGACATCCCAGCTGCGTCGGCCGTCCGGGTCACGGCGCGGTGCAAGCGACACACAGATAGGGATGAGCCAGACAAGGGCTGCGATGATGAGGCCTGCGCTCATGTCTGCGAGGAAGGTCATGTGTGCCCGGTGGTCGACCATGTCTGTCGACTCGTCGTCCTCGGCCATCCCGATGCTGAAGCCGTTCAGCAGACCGGTCACCCCGGCCCAGCCCAGAACGGCCATGGCTGCGCACGTGGACAGCACGGTCCGCTCCCGGCTGAACGGGGAGTCGCCGAGCGGCCGGCCCCAGTACCGCACTGCGGCCACCACGCCCGCGGGAATCCACGGCCAGGCGATCAAGCAGAAGGCCGCCACCGTGGAACTCGCGGCGTCACTCTCGTTGTCAGCCGTCAGCGAGGCATGCAGCGAGGTCAACTCGATGACGCAGAGGACCAAGAACGGCGGCACGATCCCGGCCAGCCCGAGGAGCAACCGCCACCGCGATCCTCGTACAGCGGCAACCGCGGCCGCCGTCGCGCCACCAGCTGTCACGGCAAGGAGGCCCGCCAACGCGCGTACTGACCAGTCGTCACTACCGGACAGTGCTGCGCCGACGCCCGTCACGCCGGCGGCTGAGCAGGCCATGAGCAGCACCGCGAGGGCTGCGGCACACCCCGTATCGGTCAGCCGCCCCGCCGACGCAAGACCACGGCTGAAACGGATCGCCACGACCGGCGCGATCGGGCCGGCCAGGACAAGCAGCGCCTTCAGCAGCAGCGTCAAGTCGGCGACCGCGACAGGCAGCGGCCATGCGTCGGTATTCACGGGGAAGATCTATCAGGTGGGCGTCCGCACCGGACCGGGGCCACGCCGCAGGATGATGCCCAGGGCACCGAACCGCTGTCCTTGGTCCTGCGACAACTTTCTGTACGGGTTCAAGAGCCGACCCCGAGAGGGCCGGCGCGCCCGCCGTACCCGCCCGGCCGCCTTGCCGCTTCGCTCACGGCGCCGGCCGGCGGCAGGGCGCGGACAAGCAGAAGGAGCCCCACCCACACGGGGCCGAGCTCCAGAACACGCACCATCAGCAGACCGCAGGGGCTCCGCCCCCGCACCCCCGACCCTCACCTCAAAGAGCACCACGCGCACGGCGACCAGGCCGGGCGGCGTGGGTGGGCGGGTCACCGCCGGCGGCGCTCACCTCGGCCCGGGCACCCCAAGGGCTACACCACCCCAGCCGGGGGCGCCAGCTCCCCGAGGTCGGCCCACCTGATCGTGCGGTGGCGCCCCCGACCGGCGCGGTGTCGAGCTGCGCTTGCCCGAACCGAGGAGAGCACCACCTCATCCCCATGGCGAAGGACACTGAGGAGATTTCAACCTGCCTGCTGAGGTCAGAGCTCGTGGATGATGAGGGCCTG
>CAZOWW010000238.1:0-3390 GCA_964583765.1 uncultured Kineosporiaceae bacterium | reverse complement strand
CGGCCGGGGCGCATACTGCCGGAGGATGCCGATGCGCATCCAGTACGGCTCGACCAGCCAGCGGTCCAGAAGTTCGTCGAGGCGGGGTCGGGCCGGCCGGGCGGCCAGAGGGGAGGGCGCCGACGAGTCGGATTCGGCCGGCCGCTGCGGCGGCTGCCAGAAATCGCGGGTGCGTTCGCGGGACGCCTCGGCGCGGGCGGGGTCCGCCAGTTCGGCCCGAAGGGTGTCGATTTCCCGGTCCCGCTCCCGGATGATCGCCTCCACGGTCATGCTCCCGACGATCGAACGCAGGTGCCCGGCGAAGATCTGCCCGGTCAGCTGCGTCATCTGGTCCTGGTCGTCCAGGAACCGCTGGGCGGCCGCCGCGATGCTGGCGTCGTCGCTGCCGACCTTGAACGCGATCACGCCGCTGACCTGCAAGGCGATCCCCTGCTGGGTGACGCACTGCTCGTCGACCACGGACTCCTGCATCGCCAGGGTCAGGAACGACGTCTTGCGGAAGATGGGGGCCACGTAGGCGCCGTGCCCGACCACGATCCGGAAGGGCAGGCCTGCGCCGCCGCGGGGCTTCCCCCCGCTGATCAGCATGGCCTGGTTGGGGGCGGGTACTCGATATCCGAACATGAGAACCTTCTCCGGTTCAGGGTCGCAGCAACAGGTGCGACAGGTCAGGTGGAACGGCAGCGCCCGCGTACCCGCTGCGGTGGGGTGGGCGGGTGGATCAGCGGGCGCCGGACGGGTTGCCGTGCCCGGTCCAGGTGACGTCGACCGCGCGATGACCGCGACTGGCGTCCACCCGGACCTGGGCACCGAGCTCGGTGGGCTCCAGGGCGTAGGCGATGAACAGCTCCCAGGTGCCCCGCACGAACACCTGGACCTCACCGGGAACCTCACCGCCGGCGATGCGGACGGTGACCGTCCCGACGCAACCACAGACGTCCTGGTCCGTGACATCTCGTGGTCGTGGCGGCGGCAGCACCCCGGGCGGGTGCCGGTCGCCGGATCCGGCTCGCTCGGCCGCTTCCTCGACTGCTTCTGGCGGGGACTGATCGAATTCGAGGCTGCGACTCCGTTCGAAGAGCCTCAGCTTCGCGACCCGGCCCACCAGACTCTTCCTCACAGGGGCGACCTCGTCCCGTCGGTTTGGCGCCGCCCCACCGTATGTGGTTGCGGCACCATGCCAGTCTCCTCCCATTCCGGACCCGATGCCCCGATCTGGGAGATGAGCGCTGCCCAACTCCGGTCCGTCGATCCGGGCCTGGCTGCTCGCCGTCGTCACGGTGCCCGTCGTCGTCAGCGCGGCTGTCCCGGCCGAGGACCGGCGTCCCCTACGACCGCCAGGCGGAGGTGACCACCCAGCTGATGTCGTCGCTCCAGAGCGTTGTGGCGTCGAAGGCGTTCGAGCCACCGTTGGCGGCGAGGTAGAGGGTGTTGTTGTCGTGGCGGAAGAAGCGGTCCGGGTAGTTGTACGACTCGAACGAGTTCCCCTGGCCGTTGCGTCCGAGCTGGGGACAGAACGTGGCGTCGGAGGCGAACAACTGGGTGCCGTCGTCGGGCTGCAGGTACAGCTGGAAGTTCTGGTGCCGCAGGTAACTGCCGGAGGTGTTCCGTGACTCGAAGGAGACGCAGGCCCGGTCCGCCAGCCCGGTGCGCACCGCCCAGGAGGCGTTCCCCTTGTCCGTGGCGGACGAGGAAGAGTCGATCACTGACGTGACCACACTGCTGCCCGAGTGTGTGAGGTACCTGGTGGCGCAGCAGGAGGTCGTGGCCCGCAACGAGATGCTGGAACCCACGGTCACGAGGCCGCCTCCCTCGCTCGATCCGGACGTGCCGTACCCCGCGGCGGACAGGTTGGCCTGCACGGCGTTCTCGGTGGCATCGGAGGGATACCCGGAGGTCAGAGCACCCTCGTAGAAGGTGCCGGCGGAGGAGTGGCTGTTGTCGCCGCCCATCCCCAGGATGATCGCGCCCTCCTTCTTCATCGGGTTGTAGCCGGAGACGCCGGGGCGAGACCCGTTGTGGAAGGTCGACAAACCACCCGACTGGGCATTGCCACCGCGGATGGCCCAGTGGTTGGGCTCCCCCTTGATGATCGCCGTGGTGAACCGGTAGCTGATCGACGGATCGTTCCCGTTGTTCCCCGCGCTCGCCCCGGAGAACAGACCGTTCTCCAGATCGGCCATGGTCCACGGACCGTTCCCGCTGCCGGAACCCCAGGACGAGCTGTTGCCGAAGTAGATGGCCTCCATGGTGCCGTTGCCGTTGCCGTTGTCCCGGCTGTTCGTCTCCGCGTTGCCGTAGTCGAAGCAGCAGTCGCTGTTGTAGCGCGTGCCGTCGAGGACGGCGTACATCCCCTCCGGTTGGTCACCCGTCGCCACGCCGTTGGTCGAGTCGTTGCGGTACCCGGTGCCGGGAGTGACGGCGAGGCCGTACACCCTCCTCCCGCCGAGCGTGATCGGCGCGGCGGTCGAGATCGCGAGATTGTCGTACCCGCCGTTCCCCGGGCCACTGAAGCCGCCCGGAGGGGCCTGGGTGAAGTTGTTCCCACGCCCGGACTGGTCGTAGATCACGGTGATCAGGCAGGTCGTGCCGGAGCAGAACGAGTCCTGCGCCGTGGAGTCCGCCGACCCACCCGTGCTCACCGCGCCGATGTCGCGCGCGGCGTTGTCCGAGGCGCGCTGCACCCGGCACAGGCTGCCGCTGTAGTTCCGGTACAGAGCGCGAATGGTGCCGTGGGCGGCGACGCAGGGAGTGCCACCGGCGGCGTACAGGTCACAGGGCAGGGTCGACGTCTGGCCACCGAGGTCTGGCTGGACGTCGTGGTGCTGCTCGTGGTCGTGGTGCGCGTCGTGGTCGAGGTGCCGGAGGTGGTCACGGTGCCGCCCCCGCCGCAGGTCGTCCCATTCAGGGTGAACGAGTCCGGCACCGGATTGGAACCGTTCCAGGTACCGGAGAACCCGAACTGGGCTGTGCCACCGGTACTGATCGAGCCGTTGTACGAGGCGTTCCCCGCCGTCACGGCGGACCCGCTCTGCGTCAGGGTGGTGTTCCAGGCCTGGGTCACCGTCTGCCCGGCCGTGAAGGTCCAGGTCAGCCGCCACGCGCTGATGGCGTCCCCGAGATTCGTGACGACGACGCCGGCGTTGAAGCCTCCCGGCCACTGCGAGGCAACCGTGTAGTCGACGAGCGCCGGAGTCCTCGCCTGCCGTATCTCATCGAATCAACCGGTCCTCTCGATCGGCACCCGGCGCCCGGCCGCCGCCGGATCGATCAGGGACGGCGTCCCCGGCACGACCGGAACGGAGTTCCGCGTGCATCGCCACGAACCTGCTCCTGCGGTGCGCCCGGGAATGCGAGTCCCGTTCCCGGGTAGGGCCGCGATGCCGCGGT
>CAZOWW010000237.1:0-3560 GCA_964583765.1 uncultured Kineosporiaceae bacterium | reverse complement strand
GTCCATGAACACGCCGACCGCTCGTTGCCCTACACCACTATCAGGGACGCCACTCGCGATCGCCGCGATCCCGTCGTTGGTGCTGCCTGCGTCAGCGGCGAGCAGCAATGGATTCGCGTCGCAGAACGGGGGCACCACTGGCGGGTCGGGCGGTGCAACCGTTCAGGCGAGCACCGGTACCGCGATCCACCAGGCACTGTGCAATCGGGCCAGCGCCAGCACGCCGATCATCATTCAGGTGTCCGGAACGATCACCCTCGGGAACACCACCAAGGTGTCCAGCAGCACGAAAGCCTGCAACACCGCGGCCGAGCAGATCGAGTTGAAGGGCGTCAGCAACGTCACGCTCGTCGGTGCCGGCTCGGGCGCTGTCTTCGACCAGATCGGGATCCACATCCGCGATGCCCACAACATCATCGTCCAGAACGTCACCGTGCAGAACGTGAAGAAGTCGAACGGACCGACGTCCAACGGCGGCGACGCGATCGGCATGGAATCCGACGTCAGCAACGTCTGGATCGACCACAACACGTTGCTCGCCTCCGGCGGCGAGGACCAGGGCTACGACAGCCTGATCGACATGAAGGCCAACACGACGTACGTGACGGTCTCCTACAACACGCTCAGCAACTCCGGTCGTGGCGGCCTGGTCGGTTCGAGTGACAGCGACACCGGCAACGGCCCGGTGACCTTCCACCACAACTACTACAAGAACATCGACTCCCGCACCCCGCTGCTGCGCGCCGCCACCGCGCACATCTACGACAACTACTACGTGAGCCTGAACAAGTCCGGGATCAACCCCCGCGACGGCGGCAAGGCGAAGGTCGAGAACAACTACTTCAAGGACTCCAAGGACGTCCTGGGGACCTTCTACACCGACCTGATGGGCTCCTGGCAGGTCAGCGGGAACATCTTCGACAACGTGACCTGGACCGCGGACGGCACCGAGAACCACCCAGCCGGCCCGAACATGCAGTCCACCACGTCCGTCAGCATTCCGTACGCGTACCAGCTCGACGCGGCGTCCTGCGTGCCACAGATCGTCGCCGCGACCGCCGGCGCCGGCAAGAACCTGGCCACCTCCAGCGGCAGCTGCTCGGTGACCAGCACGACCGCCGCCACGACGACCTCGACGACGACCAGCACCACGACGAAGGCGACGTCCACCAGCACCACGACGACCAGCACCACCACCAAGGCGACGTCCACCAGCACCAGGACGACGTCCACGACCAGCAAGTCCTCCTCCGGCGGCCTGACCTGCTCGACCAGCACGAGTGCCTGGGACGGCGGGTTCGTCACCAACGTGACCGTCGCCAACGGCGGCTCGGCGGCGGTGAACGGCTGGAAGGTGACCCTCGGCTACGACCGGTCGGTCAGCGTCTCCAGCGCCTGGGGTGCGACCGCGTCGGCGTCCGGCTCGACGGTGACCGCACAGCCGGTCAGCTACACCACCACGGTGAACCCGAGTTCCTCCGTGGCGTTCGGCGTCCAGGGATCGGCCACCGGCTCGGTGCCCACGCCCACCTGCACCGTCGCCTGAACGCGAGCCGGTGCGGGCGCAGTCACGACACCGCCTGCGCCCGCACCGGCAGCAAGCCTCACCGGAGGCCCGAGGCACGGAACAGAACCGCTACCGTCCGCGCACCGCACCGGTCACCGGGGTGGTCGCCGCCACGACCTCGGTCTCCGGGGAAGGCGACGGCGTGCGCGCCCCCGCATCCAGCGCCCCGACCAGCGCAATGATCGTCGTCGCGCCCACGGTCAACGCCAGCAGCGGCAGGACCTGCCCCAGCAGCCCCAACGCCGCGACGGCCGCCGCCCCGAGCAACCGCCGCACAGAGCAGTGGGAGAACACCGCGTACTTGAACAGTGCGTGCCCGACCAGGAACAGGGCCGGACCACCGAGCACGGCGAGACCCGCGGCCCTCGACGGGTGCGCCAGGGGATGGGCGATCACCAGCTCGTCACCGACCGCGGTGAGGATGATGCCGGCCACGAGGGGCAGATGGAAATAGGTGTATGCGGAGCGGGCGAGCCGTCCCGGCGTCCGCGCCGAGGCGATGCGCTCGGCGGCTGCCTCGGCGCTGCGATCGAAGTACAGCCACCACAGGGAGACGCTGAGGGCGAACGCCGCGACGAACGCGGTCAACGATCCGGCAGCGAGCGGCCGTGACCCCAGCGTTGCGCCTGTGACCAGGATCGACTCCCCCAGCGCGATGATGATGAACAGCTGGCAGCGCTCGGCCAGGTGCGCGCCGTCGATGGTCCAGTCCTCGACCGCCGAGCGCCCCAGACCCGGCGTGGCGAACCGGACGGTGGGCGCGCCGTAGTCCAGCCCGATGGCGAGGAGCCAGAGCAGCTCCCGGGCGGTGCCGCCGGCCGTTCCACCGGCGATCCAGCACACGCCCGAGAAGAGCATCCAGACCAGCACGCGCTGGAGATTGCGCCGCAGACGCCGGTCATTGCGCACGCTGAGCGAGGCGAACAGGGTCCGGCCGACCTGGAGGGTCGTGTACGCCGCGGCGAAGAGCAGTCCGTGCGCGCCGAAGGAGGTCGGCAGGGCGGCGGACATGATCAGACTGGTCAGCATGACCCCGACGAGGACCATGCGCACCACCCGGTGGTCGGGGTGGAACCAGTTGGTGAACCACGTCGTGTAGACCCAGGCCCACCAGACGGCCAGGAGCAGGAGCGAGGTCTGCGCGGCGGTGTGCAGGTCGAGGTGGCTGAGCAGCAGGTGGGACAGCTGCGTCACGGCGAAGACGTAGACGAGGTCGAAGAACAGCTCGACGAAGGTGACTCGTTGGGTCCCGATCCGCTCGCGCAGCACGCCGTCCACGGGCGACAGCGTAGGTCGACACCCCGGCGTTCGGGCAGGCGAGGAACCGGGGGCCGTGGCGAACGGTGGCCGGCAAGGGTCAGCCGGTCCTAATTACTGAACTGTTTCGTCTCGATTTGCATTCAGATTATTGAACGTAACAGTCCAGTATCGAGCGACTCGACCACTCCGCAGATCGAATCGAGCGATCCTCGAACCCGCGCCGGATCGGACAATGCCGAACGCAATTGCGTATTTCACCAGCACGGACGATCTCCACTCCGGATCCGACCTGCCCCATGACGTTCGCCGCCGACATGCCGCTCCGGCGGGAGTCTCCGCCGAGGACCAACGGATCCGCACATTGGAACGCTTCATCGCGAAAGCAGTCCTTGTCACTGCCGACTGCATCTGCCAACCTATGCCGCCGAAGCGATTCGACACGATGGTTGATCAACCGGGACGACGACGAGCGGTGGCCGGCGCACCGCAGTCATCCCGGGGTGAGATCCGGGCGCTGCCTTCCTCCTCCGGCGGGTGATGTCCCTGGCAACCGGTCGGGCACTCCGTGCGCGGCCGCGGGGGCCGGACCCTCGGCACGGCGGAGGCCGGCGCGCCGGATGCGTCGGCAGGAGTTCGGCGCGAGGCACGACCCATGAGCACGCGAGAAGGAAGGACATCCGCATGTTGCAACTCGTAAGTCATCCCCGCGCGGACCGGATGCGGTCCGGTCCCG
>CAZOWW010000236.1:0-3671 GCA_964583765.1 uncultured Kineosporiaceae bacterium | reverse complement strand
ACCGTGAAGGTGCCGTTGAATCCGGGCGGCAGGTTCTCCTTCTCCCCCACGATCCGCTCACCGCTGAGCACCTCGATCTCGCTGACCGCGGCGGCGTCGCGGTTGGTCACCGTGACGGTGAGCGGGCCCGCGGCGAGATGGGTGGTGTCGGGGACACAGCCCTGGTCGGCGGTGACCATCACGTTCACCGCGTGCGGGGCCGAGGACCCCCCGGGTCCGGACCCGGCCCTCGAACCCGCGGTACCAGGCTCGGTGGCAGGGGTGTCGGCGGCCGATCCGGTGCAGGCAGTCAGACCCTGCGCGAGTGCCAGTGCCAGGGCGGCCACACCGACGCGGCGGGGGTAGGACTTCACGGGGCGAGCTCCTCGATGTTCTACCGGGTTCTACCGGGCTCTAGCGGGCCGGACGGCGGACCGGGGGTGCCCGCCGGGCGGGACGGGACAGAGCCTCAGGAACGTGCGGGCTGGAGGACGGGCGCAAGTTCTCGCACCGGTCGCCGACGGGCGTGGCCGGCGCCGAGGAGGCCGCCGGTCAGGAACAGCGACACCGCGCCGAGACCGGTGACCGCGGCCCACGTGGTCACAGTCCCGCGTCGACCGGCGTCCGCGTCGGCCACGTTCGCGGCGTGCACGGCCCGGGCGACGTCCTCCGCGGCGAGCTGCCCCGAGCCTCCTCCGGCCACTGCCACCGGCACCTCGCCGTGGAGGGTCCGGGCCAGGGCCGTGGTCGAGACGCGCCACCGCACGTCCAGCACCCGTTCCCCGGCGAGGGCGAACCGGTGGAATGCGGTGGCGACGTAGCGCACGGGCAGGCGGTCGGGACCGGCGCTGAGCCCCAGGGGCAATCTGCCACCGGCCAGGGCGGCGAGCTCGGTGCCGGTGAGACCGGACGGACGACCGGTGACCGGCCTGGTCTCGGTGGCCTCGAAGTACTCGACCGGGGCACCGTCCAGGGTTCCCGCCGTCGTGCGGGCGGCCTCGACCGGACCGCCGGCGCCGGTGGAGTCGCCGGGGATGGTCGCGGCGATCCTGGCGTGGCTGCCCTCGCGGGAGACCACCTGCGCGGTCAGTCCTCCTGCCTGCAGCAGGGGCCGAGGTCCGGGCGCTGGGGGGCGGGCCAGGAGGCAGCCGACGGCGACGGCGGCCAGGGCGGTTCCGATCGCCAGGGCGATCGTCGCCACCCGGGGTCGGTGCGTCGTGAGGACGGTGCTCCCGGGAGGCTGCGGGGTGGCACCGGTGCCTGCGGAGGTCCCGGTCAGTGCGGAGACGCCGGGCCGCTGCGCGGAGGCGCCGGGTTGCTGCGCGGACGGCCCGGGACGCGGGGAGGTACCGGGCTGCTGGGCGGACGGCCGGCGGGCTGCGGGCCAGGCGACGTAGAGCGTCATCGGGACGAGGTAGGCCAGCCAACCGACGAGCTCGATGAGCACCGGCCGGGGTGTGAGTCCGAGCATGCCCGTCAGCAGTGAGGAGGACACCGAGCCGGGACGCACGAGCCAGGACAGGTCCACGGTGGGCTGCTGACCGGTCTGCAACCAGCCCGCCTCGTGCGCGGTGCGCAGGGCACTCATGACCAGGCCCGCGGCGACGAGAACGAGCACCACACCGGTGCCGCGGAAGAACTTCGACAGATTGAGCCGGATCCCGCCGCGGTAGATGCCCCAGCCGATCCCCACGGCGACGGCGAGGCCCGCCAGGGCACCGGCACCGGCGGCCCGCGCATTGTCCGCCTCGTGGAAGGCCGCGAGCAGGAACACCGCGGTCTCCAGGCCCTCGCGCAGGACGGCGAGGAAGGCCATGCCGACCAGCGCCCACCCCGAGCCTCGGGACAGCGCGCGCCCCGCGGCCTGGTCGAGTGCCTGCGCGAGTTCGCGCGCGTGCCGCTTCATCCAGACCACCATGTAGGTGACCATCCCGACGGCGACGAGACCGATCACCGTCTCCAGGCCCTCCTGCTGGCGCTGGGGCAGATCCTGCGAGACGAGTTCCAGGCCCACGGCCACGGCCAGACACACCGCCACGCCCACACCCACGCCGGCGAACACCCAGCGCAACATGGCCAGCTGACCACGCCGGCGCAGGAACGCCGCGACGATGCCGACGATGAGAGCTGCCTCGAGTCCCTCGCGGAGACCGATGACGAAGGTGGCAAGCATGGGGCTCCCAGCGTGAGGATCCTGCGGTCGGGACGGCTAGTTAGGTGAGCCTAACCTACCTTCAGCCGGACTGCGGCTCGTACGGGGTTACCCGTCGTGACGCGGACGTCGATCGCCTCGACGTCGCGGGGTCACCTGGACTTCGTCGGGTCGGGCACCGGTGCCCTGCGTTGCCGGGGTACCGGCGGCTCGGCGGGTCGCGGCGGCGCCTCCCCGTCGCGGTCGAGGTCACTGGTCCAGATCTGGTTCCGGCCGTGCGATTTGGCCTCGTACAGGGCCTGGTCCGCCCGGGCCAACAGCCTGAGGGGGTCCAGGTGGCTGCTGGCGCGCGTGGTGGCCACCCCGAGGCTGGTGGTCACGACCTTCGCCACGGAGGAGGTGGGGTGGGGGACGGCCGCGGTGGCGAGCAGTTCCTGGAAGTGCCGGGCCACGGCGAGCGCCTCCGCCGGGTCGAGCCCCGGCAGGACGAGCACGAATTCCTCGCCGCCGTAGCGGCAGGCGAGGTCGTCCGGTCGGTCGGCGGCTCGGGCGAGTTCCACGGAGACCCGCCGGAGTGCGTCGTCCCCCGCCAGGTGCCCGAAGTGGTCGTTGTAGGCCTTGAACAGATCCACGTCCACCATGATCAGAGCCAGGGGATCCCCGCTGCGGCACAGTGCTTCCCACTGCTGGCTGAGGTGCTGCTGCATGGCGGCGCGATTGGCCAGTCCGGTGAGCGGATCGCTCATCGCCAGGAAGGCCAGCTCGGCGTTGGCCTCGCGGAGTTCCTCGGTGCGCTGCGCCACCACGCGTTCGAGGTCCTCGGCATGGCGCACCAGGGTGTCGATGTTCAGCAGGGAGTCCAGGGCGCGGCTCAACTCGACCCGCAACACCTCCGAGACGACGCCCGATCCCCCCACCTGCTCGAACAGCAGGTAGCCGAGCTGTCGGCGCGGTGAGGCCAGGGCCTGGTAGATCAGCGGGCCGGCGTCCAGCTCGTGCTGGAGTCCGTCGGGCAGGAGCCGGGACTGGGCGAACGGCCTCGGATCGACCGGCTGGTCCCGACCGTCACGGAAGTCGAGGAACAGGACCATCCGCGGATCGGGGTCCCCCACGACGGTGGTGTCCCCGTCGGACGGGGCAGAGCCGCCAGGCATGGGGATCCCGCCCGGGAATTCACCCTCCAGCAGGGACACGAAGACCGCGGCGAAACAGCGGCGGATCCCCAGGCGGAGCAGGTGGCTGGCCCCCAGGGCAGCGGGGAGTTCCGCGAGACTCGTGGAGGCGCCCAGGGCCCCGCCCAGAGCCCGCAACGCGTCCCAGCTCTGGAGGCGTTCCCAGGAGGCCCGCATGCCCGCCTCACCGACCGCCGCCTTGGCCTGCACCGACCAGCCGCCGAATCCCGTGGACCCCCGCACCACCAACCGGGACGGGACGACGATCAGTTCTCCCGAGGTCGCCTCACCGTCGAGCTCGGCGAGCAGGCGCTTCGCCGCGAGTGCGCCCTGCTGCTCGAACCCCTGGTCGACGGTGGTCAATCCGG
>CAZOWW010000235.1:0-3810 GCA_964583765.1 uncultured Kineosporiaceae bacterium | reverse complement strand
GGACCCGCCGGACACCTTTGATCGACGGCGTCCGGTTCCGCAACGAGGCCCGTACCGCGGGCGTCGACGCCGAGAGTCTCTCCTTCGTCCTCGCGGACCTGCCCGGCCGGTTCACCGGCGAGGCACTGGAGCGTGCTCTGTCACACCTGCGCGAGCAGCAACTGACGCGGGTGCATGCCGAGGCCACTGTCCAGCATCTGCGGACGATCCTCGACGGATGGTACGAGGTGGAGTTCGCCCCCGACACCGAGTTGTCCGAGCGGACGTTGGTGCCGGAGATACCCGTCGAGAATCGCGGGATCGAGGACGCCAGATTCGTGCGTTTCTCGGACGGCGACGGCGCCACCACCTATCTGGCCACCTATACCGCCTACGACGGTGGACGCGTGTGTGTCCGCCGGTTGCAGACCGACGACTTCGTGACCTTCCGCGCCAGCGCGTTCACCGGCCAGGCGTCGACCAACAAGGGGCTCGCGTTGTTCCCGCGCATGGTGGGCGGACAGTACCTCGCCCTGTCCCGGTGGGACCGTGAGAACTCGGCCCTCGCCTCGTCGACGGACGGCCACCACTGGCCGGACTCGACCGTGTTGCAGGTGCCGGAACAGCCCTGGGAACTGATCCAGCTGGGCAACTGCGGGTCGCCGATCGAGACGTCCGCGGGCTGGTTGGTCCTGACCCACGGCGTGGGGCCTATGCGGAGGTACGCGATCGGGGCGCTCCTGCTCGACCTGGAGGATCCGACCCGGGTGATCGGCACGCTCCGGCAGCCCCTGCTGACCCCTGCGCAGGACGAACGGGACGGATATGTGCCCAACGTCGTCTATTCCTGTGGTGCGCTGGTCCACGGGCAGGTGCTGATGTTGCCGTACGGCTGCAGCGACTCCCGGATCCGCATCGCGCTCCTGGACCTGCCCGGGGTCTTGGAACTGCTGTTGGACGGTCGATCTGTCGGACGGCCGAACTGATGGACCGTCGTGCTGAGGGGCGGCCGGACCGGTGGACGGCTGAGCGGTCCTGACGGCTGCCCGTCCGCCCCACTCCCGAGCCGATCCGGACCCTGTCGTCGCGGGCTCCACGGTGTGATCACCTGGTCGCGCCGATCGAATCGCATGTCCCGCGATCGCGGGACTGGAGGACGCATCATGACGGCTTTCTGGTATCTGCTCGTTCTCGTCCTGATTCTCGTCCTGATCTTGATGTCGGCCGGCCTTCGTCTGGTGCAGCAGTACCAGCGGGGGATCGTGTTGCGGTTCGGCCGCCTTCTGCCCACGGTGAGAGGTCCGGGGCTGCAGCTGATCGTGCCGTTCGTGGACCGGATGACGAAGGTCTCGATGCAGACGGTGGTGATGGGAATACCCGCTCAGGGCGCGATCACCAAGGACAACGTGACCCTGACGGTCGACGCCGTCGTGTACTTCCGGGTGATCGATCCGGTGAAGGCGATCATCAATGTGCAGAACTATCCGATGGCGGTGTCGCAGGTGTCCCAGACCTCGCTGCGATCGGTGATCGGTCGGGCGGATCTCGACACGTTGTTGTCCGACCGCGAACGGATCAATGCCGAGTTGAAGGCCGTCATCGACGCCCCGACGGAGGAACCGTGGGGACTGCACATCGAGCGGGTCGAGGTCAAGGACGTCACCCTCCCGGAGGGCATGAAGCGTTCCATGTCGCGGCAGGCCGAGGCCGAGCGGGAACGGCGGGCCCGGGTGATCGCCGCCGACGGTGAGTACCAGGCGTCGACCAAGCTGGCCCAGGCCGCCGCGGCGATGAGCAAGACGCCTGGCGCGTTGCAACTGAGGCTGCTGCAGACCGTTGTCGATGTCGCGGCCGAGAAGAACAGCACTCTGGTGATGCCGTTCCCGGTGGAACTGCTCCGGTTCTTCGACCGTGCCGCGTCCGCCATCGCCGGTGGGGCGTCGTCGATCGACGAAGGTGCGGGGTCCTCGGTCGACGAGGCCGCGACCGCCGGCCCGGACCCGGTTCCGGACCAGCCGCCGGCCTGACCCGTTCCCTGCCCGGGGCACCGTCGGCGACGTCGGCGCCCCGGGGAGGCTTCGTGCGCTCTCGCCGTCAGGGCTGAGCGTGGACCTGGCCCAGGCTTCCGCCGGGCAGACCCCCGGATCACGTCTGGTCGTCCCGACGGGGTCTGCGATGCTGCGTCAGACGCCCGTCCGCAGGAGAACCGGATCCCGGTGGGCAACTGCCGCACGCCGGTGTCGCGCCTCCCGCGACGCACCGTCGAGGGTTCGTGACTGAAGCGCTTGCGAGCTCGCATTTATGAAACGATTCAGAAATCCCGAGCCCGGTGATCCGGGAAAGTGAATCGGTTTATTGACACCGATCGTCCCGTGGTCTACGGTCCCCTGCCACCAGGATCCGTTCGGACGAACCCCAGGTCATCGGTCTGCTGCTGCTTCCGGTGCCGGACTCGTCGTGAAGTTTCCGGTGAGGCCCGAGTCTCTTTTCCTCGGCGAGGCAGGAACCACGGAATGTCGCGCCGCCCGTGTGCCCAGGACGCCTGTGACCGCTCAGGGCGATGTCTGCGGGAGGGCCCTCCGGCGAGTCCAGACACCTCCGACGACTGTCGGGACGTCGTGACCGGACATCCGTGGGGTCACGGTGGCGCACGACCCGGCGACCGGATGGAGGGACCCCCGGCCCGGCTGTGATCGACACGATGGGAGATCGACATGGAGAGGGCTGTCTCGGGCAGGAAGGCACGCTGGTGGCGAGTGCTCGTCGCCGGTGCGGCGGTCGTGGTGGGACTGGGTGCGGTCGCGGTGACCGCCGGCTCGGCGAATTCCGCGACGGCGCCGGTGCGCATCATGCCCCTGGGGGACTCGATCACCGCGGGGCCGGGGTGCTGGCGGGCCATGCTCTGGCATGAGCTGCAGCTCGCGGGGTACACGAACATCGACTTCGTCGGGGGCGTCTCCGACGGCGGTGGCTGCAACCCGGGGTACTCCTACGACTGGGACCACGAGGGGCACGGTGGCTACTCCTCCACCGGTATCGCCGACAACAACCAGCTCCCGCCATGGTTGGACGCCGCCAAGCCAGACGTCGTGATCATGCACCTGGGAACGAACGACATGTGGGGGCACTACATCTCGACCGAGACCAAGCTTGCGGCGTTCACGAAGCTGGTCGGGCAGATGCGGACGAACAACCCGAACATGAAGATCATCGTGGCGCAGATCATCCCGATGAGTGCCGCCGCGTGCTCCACCTGCGGTGCGGACATCGTGGAGTTCAACAACGCCCTGCCGGCCTGGGCCGGGGGCCTCACGACGGCGCAGTCGCCGATCACCCTTGTGGACCAGTGGACCGGATTCGACGCGGTCGCCGACACCGTGGACGGGGTGCACCCCAACACCGGTGGGTTCCAGAAGATGGCTGATCGCTGGTACCCGGAACTTGCCCGCGTGCTCGCCGGCATGGGCGGGCAGGGGACAGGGACGACGACTACGACGACGACCACGACGAAACCGGTCACGACGACCACGACGAAACCGGTCACGACGACCACGACGACCCGTCCGGTCACGACGACCACGACCACGACGACCAAGCCGGTCACCACGACCACGACCACGACGACCAAGCCGGTCACCACCACGACCACGACGCGGACGACCTCCACCACGGACACGCGGGACACCTACACCACCACGACCAGTGGCGGCACGGGCAAGGTCTGCTCGGCGGCGTATGCGGTGACGGGTCAGTGGACCGGTGGGTTCCAGGGCAATGTCACGGTGACCGCGGGCAGCAGCGCGATCAGTGGCTGGAAGGTGGCCTGGACGT
>CAZOWW010000234.1:0-3826 GCA_964583765.1 uncultured Kineosporiaceae bacterium | reverse complement strand
GACAGCGGCCCGCACCAGCTGCGCCGTCCCCCGCTCAGCCCCGTACCTTGGGGACGGCCTCCGCCGGAACGATCCGAGCCGTTCCGGCCTGAGGAGGGCGCCGGGAGTGAGGGCCCCCGGCGCCCTCCGGGCCACAACCCGACCACTGCATGACGACGGACTCCCCGCTCGACGACCGACCCTGTACCTGACGACCAACGGAGGTTGATCATGATGTCTCGTGGCGTCCTTGCCGCGTCGCACCGACGGAGGGCCGGGGCCCGGGGCCTCGGCCTCACCGCGGTCCTGGCCGTCGTCCCGCTGACGGCGGTCACCGTGCTCGGTGCGGGTGCTCCCGCGCAGGCGGCGACAGCTCTGCGCACCCTGGCCGAGGCGAGGAACAAGTACTTCGGCACCGCCCTGACCACCGGAGACGTGAGCAACAGCAGCGAGATGGCGGTCGCGTCCGTCCAGTTCGACATGGTCACGCCGGGCAACGAGATGAAGTGGGACACGACCGAACGGTCGAACGGGTCCTACAACTTCGGTCCCGGCGACACGATCGTGTCCTTCGCGCAGTCCCACAACATGCGGGTGCGCGGACACAACCTGGTGTGGCACTCGCAGCTGCCATCCTGGGTCTCCAGCCTGCCGACGAGCCAGGTGAAGTCGGTGATGGAATCGCACATCACCACCGAGGCCACCCACTACAAGGGCAAGGTCTACGCCTGGGACGTGATCAACGAGCCGTACAACGAGGACGGCAGCCTGCGGGGCGACATCTTCTACCAGGCCATGGGCTCCGGGTACCTGGCCGACGCGATCCGCACCGCCCATGCCGCCGACCCGAACGCCAAGCTGTACATCAACGACTACAACATCGAGGGCGTCAACGCCAAGAGCAACGCTCTGTACTCCCTCGCGCAGTCGATGGTGTCCCAGGGCGTCCCGCTCGACGGCATCGGCCTCGAGAGCCACTTCATCGTGGGCCAGGTCCCCTCCTCGCTGTTGACCAACATGCAGCGGTTCGCGGCGCTCGGACTCGACGTGGCCATCACCGAGCTCGACGACCGCATCCAGCTGCCCGCCTCGAGCTCGACGCTCAACCAGCAGGCCACGGACTACCGCACCGTCGTGAACGACTGCCTGGCGGTCACCCGCTGCGTCGGCATCTCCCAGTGGGGCGTGGACGACGGTCACTCCTGGATCCCCGGGACCTTCTCCGGGTACGGCGCGGCGACCATGTACGACTCCAGCTACCAGCCCAAGCCCGCCTACACCGCCACCGTCGCGGCGCTCAGCGGTCCGACCACGACGACCACCAGCAGCACGACGACCACGACGACCACGACGCGGACGACGACCACCACGACCACCACGCGGTCGACCACTTCGACGACCTCGCCAGGGACGACCACGACCAGCGGTGGCACCGGGGGGTGCACGGCGGCGTACTCGCTGGCCAGTTCGTGGAGCGGCGGGTTCGTCGCGAACGTGACCGTGACCGCGGGCAGCGCGGGCACGAGGTCGTGGAAGGTGACTCTGGTCGTGCCGTCCGGGAGCGCGATCAGCAACGGCTGGAACGCCACCTTCACCGGCAGCACCGGCACCGTGACCGCCACCAATGCCAGTTACAACGGCTCGCTCGGCGCGGGGCAGTCGACCAGCTTCGGCTTCCAGGGCACCGGAACCGGCACCGGAATCTCGGTGAGCTGCGCCGCCGCCTGACCCTTCCCCCGCGTCCCACCGAGTCCTGTCCGAGTCCTGCCCGCCGGCTCTCCCTCCCGAGGCCGGTGGGCAGGACCGGGCGCCCCGTGTCATGACGATGTCAGGAGAGCAGGATGAAGTTCAGCCGGATCGGGCTCGCCGCCGGGAGATCCAGACGCGTTGTCCTCGGGATCGCCTGCGTTCTCGGGTTGTCGGTGCTGTCCCCGGTCGCCGCGCGGGCGGACAACCCGATCATCCAGACCATCTACACGGCCGATCCCGCGCCGATGGTCTACAACGGCCGGGTCTACCTCTACACCGGGCACGACGAGGACAACTCCACGTACTTCACGATGAAGGAGTGGCGGGTCTGGTCGTCGGCTGACATGGTCAACTGGACCGACCACGGCTCGCCGCTCAACATCTCGAGCTTCTCCTGGGCGAGCAAGGACGCCTGGGCGGGGCAGGCGATCTACCGCAACGGCAAGTTCTACTGGTACGTGCCGATGACGGTGCGGGCCACGGGCGCCATGGGCATCGGGGTCGCGGTGTCCGACAGCCCGACCGGTCCGTTCAAGGACGCGATCGGTCACCCGCTGGTCTCGAACGGCCAGATCGACCCCACCGTGTACCTCGACGACGACGGTCAGGCGTACCTGTATTGGGGAAACCCGGATCTGTGGTACGTGAAGCTCAATGCGGACATGATCTCGTACTCGGGGAGTCCGACGAAGATCCAGCTCACCACGGCCGGCTTCGGCACCCGCTCGGGTGACGCGAACCGCCCGACCCTGTTCGAGGAAGGCCCCTGGTTCTACAAGCGTGGCGGGCTCTACTACATGGTCTTCGCCGCGAAGTGCTGCTCGGAGTTCATCGCCTACTCGACGGCGCCCGGGCCCACCGGGCCGTGGACGTACCGCGGGACGATCATGCCGACCCAGGGGAGCAGCTTCACCAATCACCCCGGAGTTGTCGACTTCGCCGGCGGTTCGTACTTCTTCTACCACAACGGTGCTCTGCCGGGCGGTGGCGGCTACGACCGCTCGGTCGCGGTGGAGAAGTTCGCGTACGGCAGTGACGGCAGCATCCCGACGATCAACATGACCACGACCGGAGCCCCCCAGGTCGGCACCCTGAATCCGTACGTGCGCCAGGAGGCCGAGACCATCGCCTGGGAGTCCGGAGTCGAGACGGAAACCTCCAGCGAGGGCGGCCTGGACGTCGCCAACATCGAGAACGGCGACTACGTCAAGGTCAAGGGGGTCGCCTTCGGGACCGGGGCGTCGTCCTTCACCGCGCGCGTCGCCTCCGCGACCAGTGGCGGGAAGATCGAGTTGCGCCTGGACGGGACCGGCGGCTCGGTCGTGGGGACCTGTGCGGTCCCGGCCACTGGCGGGTGGCAGACCTGGAGCTCGATCTCCTGCCCGGTCAGCGGGGCGACCGGTACCCATGACCTGTACCTGAGGTTCACGGGTGGGAGCGGCTACCTCTTCAACATCAACTGGTGGCAGTTCTCGGGTGGCGGCACCTCCACGACGACCACGTCACCGAGCACGACCACCAGCACCACCTCGACGACCTCGACCACCAGCACCACCTCGACGACCTCGACCACCACGTGGACGACGAGCTCGACCACGGTCCCGGTGACGTCCACCAGCGGTGGCACCGGTGGGTGCGCGGCGGCGTACTCGGTGGCCAGTTCGTGGAGCGGCGGGTTCGTCGCGAACGTGACCGTGACGGCGGGCAGCGCGGGGACGAAGTCGTGGAAGGTGACCCTGGCCCTGCCGTCCGGGACCGCGGTCAGCAACGGCTGGAACGCCACCTTCACCGGCAGTACCGGCACCGTGACCGCCACCAACGCGAGCTACAACGGCGCGCTCGGTGCGGGCCAGTCGACCAGTTTCGGCTTCCAGGGCACGGGCACCGGCAGCGGGGTCAGCGCCACCTGCACCACAGGCTAGGACCGAACTGCCGCCGACTCCTCGTTCTCCGCCGCGGTCTCCCGTCGCGGTGGGGAACGGGGGCGGTCCTCGGCTCGCCCCGGCCGACGAGGTGATTCTCCAGGAGTCACTGTTAGCGCTAACATCGGGCAATTCCCTACCCATGACACCCGTTCGGGTGCCGAACGACCTGAATG
>CAZOWW010000233.1:0-3851 GCA_964583765.1 uncultured Kineosporiaceae bacterium | reverse complement strand
CACCGACCCATTGCCCACCCTGCCCACCTACCCCTTCCAACGCCAGCACTACTGGATCGACGCACCCCCCACCACCAACAGCGACCCCACCCACCTGGGCCAGACCCCCACCACCCACCCCCTGCTCGGCGCCGGCATCGAACTGCCCGACGGCACCACCATCCTCACCGGACAACTCACCCCCCACACCCACCCCTGGCTCACCGACCACACCATCCACAACACCGTCCTGCTCCCCGGCACCGCCCTCCTCGACCTCGCGCTGCACGCCGCCGAGGGCGGCGGCTGTGACACCGTCGAGGAGTTGATGCTGGAGGCGCCGCTGGTCGTGCCCGAGTCCCAGGCCGTCCAGCTCCGGGTCACCCTCGGCCGCGAGGACGACGGTCGCCGCCCGATCAGCATCCATTCCCGCGCGGGCCACGACGACGAGGACTGGACCCGGCACGCGACAGGCAGCGCCGTCCGCGGATCCGCGGACGGCGTCACGACCGTCCGCCGTCCGGCGACCGCCGAGCCCGTGGACGTCACCGGGCTCTACGACCAGCTCGCAGAGAAGGGGTACGAATACGGGCCGGTGTTCCAGGGCCTGACCGCCGCCTGGCGGGACGGCGATGTCCTCTACGCCGACATCGCGCTACCCGGGGACACCAGCGTCGCGGGCTTCGGCCTCCACCCCGCCCTCCTGGACGCCGCCCTGCACCTCCTGGCCGCCACGTCGTCAGGGGACGGGAACGGCGAGGACGTGCGGCTCCCCTTCGCCTGGTCCGGGGTGCGGCTGCTCGCCACCGGTGCGACCGCCCTGCACGTCCGGTTGGCTCCCTCGGGCCGCGACAGCGTCACCCTCACCCTCACGGACGCCTCGGGCGAACCCGTCGCCGTGATCGATGCCTTCACCGCCCGGCCCATCACTCGGGAACAACTGACCGCCCTGCGCGCCCCGGCCGAGGACCCCCTGTTCGCCCTCGACTGGGTGACCGCCCCGGAGAACCTGTCCGGCGTCCCGGGTGGCGGCATCACCGGACGCCGGTGGGCAGTCCTCGGCGCCCCCGGCCATCCCGATCTGGAATCCTTCGACTCCGACGTCCCGGACCTCGTGCTCCTGCCGGTCGAGCAGGGCGACGGGACCGTGACGGACGCCGTCCACGACGTCACCACCCGGACGCTCGCAATCATGCAGGCCTGGCTGGCGGATCCGCGTTTCGCCGAGTCCCGGTTGGTCGTCGTCACCCGCGACGCGGTGCCCGCCCGCACAGGCGACACCCTCGGAGGCCTCGCCGCTGCCCCCTTGTGGGGGCTCGTCGGCAGCGCCCTGGCCGAGCACCCGGACCGGTTCGCGCTGGCGGACGTGGACGGCGGGGTGGATGCGGTCACCGACGCCGGCAGCTGGCCGTGGGACGACGAACCCCGGATCGCGGTGCGCGAAGGGATGATCTACGTGCCGCGGATGGTCAAGCTCGTACCACCCGTGCCGGCGCCGGGGTCGGAAGACCCAGCGGCGGACCGGGTGCCGCTCACCGGGACCGTCCTGGTCACCGGAGCGACCGGAACGCTCGGCCGGCTGGTGGCCCGTCATCTCGTCACCGCGCACGGTGCCCGACGGCTCCTGCTCACCAGCCGTCGGGGCCTGCAGGCCACCGGAGCGGCGGACCTGGTCGCCGAACTGACCGCCCTGGGCGCCGAGGTGAGCCTGGTTGCCTGCGATGTCGCCGATGCCGAGGCCCTGACCGCCCTCCTGGGCACCGTCCCGGCGGCACATCCGCTGACGGCCGTGATCCACGCCGCCGGGGTGATCGACGACAGCACGCTCGCCGCGCTCACCCCGGAGCGGATCGAGGCGGTGATGCGGCCCAAGGCAACGGCTGCCTGGCTGCTCCACGAGCTGACCGGGGACCTGGACCACTTCGTCCTCTTCTCCTCGATGGCCGGCGTTCTCGGCAGCCCCGGCCAGGCCAACTACGCCGCGGCCAACGTCTTCCTCGACCGCCTCGCCGAACACCGGCGGGCGACCGGGCGGACGGCGGTGTCCATCGCCTGGGGGCGTTGGGAGCTGGCGAGCGCGATGACCGGCCACCTCGACCAGGGCGACCTCGCCCGGATGAGCCGGGGCGGCCTGAGCCCGCTGTCCGCGGAGCAGGGGCTGGCATTCCTGGACGCCGCGCTGCGGCAGGAGCGGCCGGCCGTCGCCGCCACCCGCTTCGACCTCGCCGCGCTCCGCTCCGCACCGGTACCCGCCCTGTTGCGAGGCCTGGTGCGCGCACCGGCCCGGCGCCGGGACGCCGGCGGTGACGGCGCCGCACTCCTGAACCGGCTGTCCGGGCTCCCGGAGCCGGAACGGGAGGGGGCGATGCTCGAGGCCGTCCGCCAGCAGGCCGCGACCGTGCAGGGGAGAGCGTCCGCAGAGTCGGTACAGCCGGACCGCGCGTTCAAGGACCTCGGCTTCGACTCCCTCGCCGCGGTCGAACTGCGCAACCGGCTGAGCCGGGCGTTGGGCCGGCGGCTTCCCGCCACCCTCGTCTTCGACCACCCCACACCGATCGTGCTCGCCCGCTACCTGCTCAGCGAGATCGCGCCGGCGCAGACGCAGCCGGTCGTCCTGGCCGACCTCGATCGGCTGGAGTCCTCGTTGGCGGGACTCGACCGTGACGAGGAACGGGACAGGGAGATCGCCGTGCGGCTGGAGAAGGTCCTCGCACGGTGGACCGCCGAACGCACCGGAACCGGGCCGTCCGTGACGGAGAAGCTCCAGGACGCCTCCACCGAAGAGATCTTCTCCTTCATCGACAACGAGCTGGGACGGAGTCTGCGGTCATGAATCCCGCCGAAAGAGAAGCAAAGCTCGTCGACTACCTCAAGTGGGTCACCGCCGACCTCCACCAGGCCCGGGAACGGGTCCGCTCGCTGGAGTCCCGCCTGAACGAGCCGATCGCCGTCGTCGGGCTGGGCTGCCGCCTTCCCGGAGGGGTGGCCTCGGCCGAGGACCTGTGGCACCTGGTCGCCGATGAGATCGACGCGATCACCGGCTTCCCCACCGACCGGGGTTGGCCGAACGAGGAGCTGTACCACCCCGATCCCGAGCATCAGGGCACGTCGGTGGCCAAGGAGGGCGGGTTCCTCCACGATGCCGCGCTCTTCGACGCCCGGTTCTTCGGCATCGCCCCCCGGGAGGCGTTCGCGATCGATCCCCAGCAGCGGCTGTTGCTGGAAACGGCCTGGACGACGTTCGAACACGCGGGGGTCGACCCGACGACCCTGCGGGGCAGCCGAACCGGCGTCTTCACCGGGGTCATGTACAACGACTACGGCGCGCGGCTGCAGCCCGCCCCCGACGGGTACGAGGGGATGATCGGCTCCGGCAGCGCCGGGAGCGTGGCTTCGGGCCGGATCGCCTACACCTTCGGGCTCGAGGGACCGGCGATCACGGTGGACACCGCGTGCTCGTCGTCGCTCACGGCCGTGCACCTGGCTGCGCAGGCTCTGCGGCACGGCGACTGCGATCTCGCGCTGGCCGGCGGGGTGACCGTGATGGCCACCCCGACGACGTTCATCGAGTTCAGCCGGCAGCGCGGGTTGGCCCCGGACGGGCGGTGCAAGGCGTTCTCGGCCGACGCCGACGGGACGGGCTTCTCCGAGGGCGCGGGACTGCTGCTCGTGGAGCGGCTCGCCGACGCCGAGCGGCACGGGCACCGGGTGCTCGCGATCGTGCGGGGCAGCGCGATCAACCAGGACGGCGCGAGCAACGGGCTGACCGCTCCGAACGGGCCGGCGCAGCAGCGGGTGATCCGCGCGGCCCTGACGGACGCCGGCCTGCAACCCGGGGACGTGGACGTCGTCGAGGCCCACGGGACCGGGAC
>CAZOWW010000232.1:0-4056 GCA_964583765.1 uncultured Kineosporiaceae bacterium | reverse complement strand
GCTCGGGGTCTTCTTGTGAGGATGGCGGGATCTGAGCCCACGGTCTCTTCGTCCCCAAGAGCGTGAGGCGCGCCTCGTGACCTGCGCGGATCGGTATCGGTGCAGCTCAGGGGGTTGGTGCCCGTTAGTCGGCGTGGGCCGGCTGAGGGGGCCTGAGCAAGATCTTCTCCCAGATTTCTCCCAAGCCCTGCGCTCCGGTCAGGAGCGATGCTCGCCAGCTGCCTTCTCGTCCTGGACCTGGCCGCCGCTCTGGTGGTGAGCCAGCGTGCGGAGGCCCTCCACGAACCCTGCGGGCGGCAGGTAGGCGTGGATCACCACGTAGTGGAGGATCAGGTTGGGTGCGGCGTAGGTGAGGCCGTTCGGTCCGGGGACGCGGATCTCGGCGTCGCCGAGCGGGAACGGGTCCCGGAGCGGCTCTGAAGTGGTGGGGTAGGGGAAGCTGGACGGGCAGAAGGGGCACCAGTGCCAGCCACGGGTGCGCTGCACGCCAATTCGGCACAAGCTTCGAGGACATCGATGACGACGGGATTGACGTCCCCATGTGGGTAGTCGTGGGACGCGTCGAGCCAGCCCATATTGACCAGGCCCGCCGTCGCCTCGTCCTGTAGATACCGGTACGGCGTCCCGTCCTCGAAGTAGGTCATAGCCCTCCGGTCGCGACGAACGTCGTGTTGCGTTGCCGAGTCTGCCCGCCAGTCCCGCTCGCGCACGATGGACGCGCGCACTGGCGGGGTGGGGCGCGGGTGGCAAGACCCTTGGCAGTGCGATGGATCGCGTGGGCGAGGACCCTGTCGCAGGCGGGCCTCCAGCCTGTTCGGGAGGCGGACGGCCGGGAAATGCCGGAGCGGGGACAAAGGAGTCAAGTATCGCGATTCGCGTGACACGCGGCGCCAACCTTCATCCGTGTCGATCATCTGTATTAGCATCTCTCCGGGGTTGCGTCGTAGGCCGCGAACACACAGCGCGACACCTTCTGGGCCAATTGCATGGGTTGGCCCACCTACGTTCGGATGATTCGAAACGTCCGACGTGAAGCATGGTGCGTTCGTTGGGATGATCTGTCTATCTGACGCACGGGGAGGAACAGAGCGATGACCCAAGAGGATCCGTTCCGGCGCTGGGATGGGCAACGTTGGATGCGGTGGGACGGAAGGGGCTGGGTTCCGGAAGCATGGGAACAGCAGCCGGGCCCGGCGGGGCTCACACCTCCTCCTTATGCAAACGGCCAGTCCAGCCGCCCGGCCCCGAGCGTGCCCGGATGGGTGCCGGATCGCCTCGGCGCGGTGTGGTCCTGGGCAACGCGCAACAAGAAGGCAGCAATCATCGGTGCGAGCGTGTGTGTTTTCCTGGTCATGGGTGCTATTGGCTCAGCCACTCACAGCACGCCTGCTGCGACGACGCAATCAGTGGATGCCGACAGTTCTTTGCGTGGGGCGGAGAATACTGAGAGCGCGGGACCGACTGCCACGTCAGAAAGTACCGCTCCGCAGCCGACGCCCGCACCGGTGCGCCCTGCTCCGACGACGCGCCCCGCTCCTACTCCGACCAAGGCGCCTCTGCGGGTGAAGTTCTCCGGCAAGGGGGACAAGATCCTGCGACTCAAAGGGGAGCTGCAAACTGCCCCCGTGATCGTGTCCTTCACGCATCATGGAAGTGCGAACTTCATCGTCAGCCCGCTCGACGCGACTGGAACCGAAGGATCTGCGCTGGTGAATGTGATCGGGAGTTACAGCGGTGTCGTGCCGATGAACCTCGCTGATGATGATGAGACGGCCGGGCTCAAGATCGAAGCCGACGGTCGGTGGACCGCCACGATCCGCGCGTTGTCCGATGCGCCGAGATGGGACGGGGCGAAGACGCTGTCCGCCCGAGGAGACCAGGTCTTCATCATCGCCGATGCCGTGGACTCGACAACGATGAACTCCGTGACACTTACACACCGTGGAAGCGCCAACTTCATCGTGGACGTCTACGGGAAGGATTCGGGGGATACGAACATCGTCAACGAGATCGGGCACTACTCCGGCCAGCAGGTGCTGCCGACTGATGCGGCTTTGCTTGTGGTCCAGGCCGACGGCCCCTGGACGATGACCAAGGATTAGGCCAGCCGAGAGGACGCATCTCCCCGCATCACACCGGCAGACGTCACCCAGCCTAGGAGGGGCCTTCGGGAGTCATGGCTCCGGCGGGCGAACACCTCGACCAGTTGCTGCTCTCTCCTGGTGCTAGGGGCCGCAACAGCTCAGGGCCTCGATCCAGCTTCTCGGATGGAGGCCCTGAGCAGCAGTGTTGTGGTTACGCGGCGGGTGTTGAACCCAAGGCACGGCCTCTTCGACCCGATGAGCGTGAGGCGCCGCTGGCGACCTGTACGTATCGGTATCCGGGCAGGTGAGGAGCTTGGTACACGGCGGTCGAAGTGGGCCGGTCCAGGGGAGGGGCCCTGAGCAAGATCCTTTCCCAGATTCCTCCCAAGCTCGTGAGCTGCTGATCCCGACTGGCGGACGGGGGGACGCTGCGGCGGTGGTTCTCGCTGGCGGCTCTCCGTGGGCAGATCCTCGGCGAGCCAGTGGCCGCTGATGCGAGCCGTGTGCTGCGGGTGTACCCCACGGCAGCGTGCCGATCAGCTCGCGAACTGCCCAACCGAATCCCCTAAACCACCCAACCGTCTCTGCGGTTAGTATGTTTGGTGGGTTCTGTTGGGAGGTTCGATGCGGTCGTTCACCGATCTGGGAACCACGCTGGCGATGGTCCCGGGCGAGCTGGTCACTCTGCTGCGCTCGATCGACATCGGCGCGGGCAGCGAGGCCCTGTACGGCAACCAGCTGCCCGCTCTGCTCGCCGAGCTCGCCCAACGAGCCCGAGGGGAGTCCATCACCGCGTCCAGCGCGATCGAGGGCATCATCGTGCCCGATGCGGATCGGGCACGCCGGATCGTCGAAGGCCGGCCGCTGACCCTGCGCACCCGCAGCGAGCAGGAGCTGGCCGGCTATCGCAAGGCCCTGGACTACCTGTTCACCGAGGACTGGGCGCCCCTGAACCTGGGCCTGGTCCTGCACCTGCACCGGCTGCTGTGGTCGGAGACCGCCGCCGAGGGCGGGCAGCTGAAGACCTCGGACAACCTCGTCGTGGACCGTTCCCCGGACGGCACCGTGGAGGTCCGTTTCACCCCTGTGCCGGCGCATCAGACCGAGTACTACCTGGTCGAGCTCATCGATCGCTACCGCGAGGCCGTGGACGGCGGCCGGCATCACCCCGTCCTGCTGGTCGGGCTGTTCGTGCTCGACTTCCTGGTCATCCACCCCTTCGTGGACGGCAACGGACGCGTGGCCAGGGTGTTGACCAATGCCTTGCTGGCCGAGGCCGGCTACGGGGTGGGCCGCTGGGTGTCCTTGGAGCAACTCATCGCGGAGGACGCGGATGAGTACTACGCGAGGCTGCTGACCTCCACGCACGCGTGGCACGAGAACGAGGCGGATGTCTGGCCGTGGCTGGCGTACTTCGTTCGTATCGTGGCTCGGGCCTACGAGCGCTTCACCCAGCGGGCCGCGTCCTCGCGTACCAGTGGGTCCAAGCAGGACAGGGTCCGTGAGTACGTTCTGCACCATGCGGCGCCGGTCTTCCGCATCGCGGACATCCGGGCGGCTCTGCCGGGGATCAGCGATCAGACCATTCGCCTGGCCCTCGACGCCCTCAAGCACGAGGAGGCCGTGATCCCGGAGGGAACCGGCCGCTCCGCCACCTGGCGACGCCTCACCGGTGGACAGACGACTCGCCTGCGGTGAGGGGCGCCCGGGAGGGGAATTCGAGTCGTGAGACTCGTTGTCACTCGACAGAATTGAGGCCGGGTCCGAAGATCTCGGATCCGGCCTCTGACCTGCGAAAACGTGGTCGGGGTGGCGGGATTTGAACCCACGGCCTCTTCGTCCCGAAGCAGCTCTGGAGGACCCGCCACCTGCCGGGACTTGGTCCCTGACCAGCAGTGAAGGCTCCGTGAGCGTCCACCGGGGTCCGGGGCCGTGCGGGTGGGTTGTCACGCAGTTGGACACTCAGCCCTCG
>CAZOWW010000231.1:0-4198 GCA_964583765.1 uncultured Kineosporiaceae bacterium | reverse complement strand
GTCAGTAGGGAAACAGGACCCACGACTGTGACTCCGTCCTCGGATTACCCGGTTCCGCACCCGACACCCACCCCAGGATCACTACACACCGTCACCCGACGATTGGGATCTCGCCGAAGTTCAGGAGACGCCCCACGTCGAGCGGAACACGGACACGCCATCAGCGTGGAGGTTTACCGATTGAGTGAGTGATCCAACAGCTCGCTCGGTTCGAACGGAGCGTCCTGGGCATGAAGAACGTCCTTCTGCGGGCTGTACCTGGCGGAGATGAACCGCCCGTGATGGCGTCGGACGCCGATGTTCAGCCCTACTTGAGTCCTGCTCCCTGGGCTCGAGCGCCGAGATTGTTGCATGAACATTAAGTTTCCACAAGCATGTGCGTTGAGATCTCTCCAGGGATTCAAATACCAAACGCCCGTGAAGAATTGAATCGTTGCAGGAGTCCCAACCGTCCCCTTGGGCTCCGAGTTCGTCGTTGGGGGGTTCGCGACCGCATCCCCAGGACTCCCCGGCGGTGCCGTCCGCCCGGCTCGCCCGCGTGTTCCCGGCTCGCCGAGGTCATCCACCGCGAGTTCGCGGTGACCGACACCCCCCAAGGCGTCAGCCTGCTGCTGGCCCGACCCGGGTGGAGCGAGGGCATTGGTCCCCGGCCGGGGTACTGGCCCCGGTACCTGGAGGTTGCACTCAAGGTGACGGTCTCAAGCGGGCTCCTGGAGCGGCCGATGATGCGAGGGTGTTCCAGGCAGATCTGCACAGGCTCGGATCTGCGGAGCCCTGCTCCAGCCGCCCCCTTCGCCTGGTCATCATCGCGACCACCGGTATCGAGGAGTACCAGGCGCAACTGCTGGCGGGGATCAACCCGGTACTGGATGCACACGGGCTGGACCGGATCGTCTACATGAACACGGCGACGACCGTGGATCTTCCTGCCGACTTCGTGGCGCTTCTGACCAATGCGGAACCAGTCGGCCTGATCGGTACGAATCTCACGGATGAGTCACACGGACACAAACTGACGCAACTGATACACGCACTGCGGCTCCCCACGGTCATGATCGGCGCCGGGGTGCCCGGGATACCGAGTGTGCGGGGCGACAATTTCGCGGGCATGCGGGCCTTGATGGGCCATTTGCTGGACGAGTGCGGAGTCCGCCGCCCGGTCTTCGTCCGCGGAATCGCACACCATCCGGATTCCATCGACCGGGAGACCGTGTTCCGCGAGGAATTGGCGATCCGTGGACTGACCGTCGATGAGGAGCTCGTCATCGAAGGCCAGTTCTGGCACGACCACGCTCACCGATCGATGCGTCAGCTGTTGAGACGCCGGCGCGACATGGACGCCGTCGTCGCCGCCAACGACATATCCGCACGAGGCTGTGTCTCGGCTCTCCACGACGCGAGAATACGGGTCCCCGAGGACGTCCTCGTGACCGGTTTCGACAACGAACGCAACGCCCTGACCTGGCCCCGCCTGACGACCGTGGAACAGAACCTGAGTGCCCAGGGCAAGAACGCAGCCGAACTGCTCATCGCGCAACTGGCCGGAGAACCTGTCCCCTCCCTGGTCACGACACCGTCCCGGCTCGTGATACGTGAATCCACCGCCAACACCCCGCCCTCCCTCTCCGATCAGGTGGAGGTGATGACCCAGGCACTGGAAGCGACGAAATGGCGCACCTCCCGATCCGACGCCGCGGCAAACCTGGCCCGTGACCTCCTGGTCAGCCACACCCTGGAGGATCTGGTCCGGGCGTTCGCCTCATGTCTGCCCTGGCTGGAACTGGACCGGTGTTTCCTCGTCGTGCGAGCCGACCTGTGTGGTAGCCCTCGCGACATGCCGGCCGACTTCTTCAGGGAGCCCGGTGAGGAGGCGGGCGCCGGCAAATCCTCCGACAGCCTTTCCTTCCCGGTCCAGCTACTCCTGGACTACCGCGACGGCGTCCTCCAGGACCCACCGGCCGACCCCTTCCCCGCACATCGGATACTTCCGGACTCGCTCCGGGCGGAGATCGCTGAGAATGTTCTTGTGGTGGCGCCGATGGTGATCGGGCGACGGGAATACGGTTTCCTCATATTTGAGCGCAACGATGCGGCCGTTTCTGTCGTCGAGACCGTCCATCTGGACCTTTCCCGGGCCCTGGACGGGGTACTCAACCGTCGTACGCTGGAGGCGCATCTGGAATTCCTGGAAGAGACGGTCACCCAGCGCACCGTTGCACTGAGTGAGGAGGTGGCGACCAGGCGCCGAGCGGAGACGGATCTCCGGAATGCCAACGCCGAACTACTTCGAATGGCAATGCTGGACGGCCTCACCGGGATTGCGAATCGCACGGCCTTCGAACGCCATATGACTGAGAAATGGAACGCCCTTGCTGCCACGGGCGGGGAGATCGCCGTTCTGATGGTCGATGTCGACCTGTTCAAGAACTACAACGACCACTTCGGTCACCTGGCTGGCGACGAGACCCTCCGGGATGTTGCCCAATGCCTGGCCCGGGCTGCCTGCCGACCGGGTGACCTGGCAGCGCGCTACGGCGGGGAGGAGTTCGTCGTCGTGCTACCGGGTCAAGGGGCCCACGGTGCCTCCACGGTCGCACTCCGATTCCAGGCCATGCTGGCGGAACGAGCAATCCCGCATCCGGCATCCCCGGTTGCGGACTTCGTCACCGCCAGCATCGGCATCGCCCTGACGAGAGTGAGTCCCGAGTGCACGGCCGCTGACCTGGTCGCCACCGCGGACCGAGCGCTCTACCGAGCCAAGGACCTCGGCCGCAACCGCGCGGTACTCATCGACTCAGGCTGTGTCCATTCCGAGGCCATGCCCTGAACACAGGGCCCATTCGCGCCAGCATGCACCGGCATCCTGGCCTTCCCGGGTATCGCGCGCGAGGCGTGCGCGATACCCGGGAGTTGCCCGATGGTGCGCGCGCCCGGCCAGGTCGAGCACCTCCGGAGGGACCCGCGGGCCACCCAGGTCCCGAGAGACCCGCCCGGCCCGCAGGCCCGCGATGTCGGATGGTCAGGGACGCTCGGCGGTCAGGTCACGGACCTCGGCGTAGCGGTCACGCACCCACGGGGTCGGCTCGGCCTCCGCCACCACCGTGCCGGGAGCCGGCCAGGACGGCGGGAGTGCCCCGCCCTCCAACAACCAGGCGGCCTGCCGGGCGGCGCCGTCGGCCACGTACTCCCCGGGCGCCGGCACCACGACGGGACAGCCGAACAGCCCGGGGGCGATCCGCCGTACCGCCTCGGAGCGAGCGCCTCCGCCGACCAGGATCACCCGGCGCACCCGCACCCCCTGGGCGACGAGCGCGTCGAGCCCGTCGGCCAGTCCGCACAGCACGCCCTCCACCGCCGCCCTGGCCAGAGCGGCCGGGGTCGCCGTGGACAGCTGCAGACCGTGCACCGCCCCGGTGGCAGTCGGCCGGTCCGGGGTGCGCTCGCCCTCCAGGTAGGGCACCACGACGAGCCCGCCGCAGCCGGGAGGGGCCTGCAGGGCCAGTTCCGACAGGCGCTCCAGGCTCACCCCGAGCAGGCGGGCGGTCGCGTCGAGGACCCTCGCCGCGTTGAGCGTGCAGACCAACGGCAGGTAGTGCCCGGTCGCGTCCGCGAAGCCGGCCACGGCCCCGGTGGCGTCCCGTGCGGCCACCTCGCTGACTGCCGAGACCACCCCGGAGGTGCCGATGGAGACCACCACGTCCCCGGGGCCTGCGTCGACCCCGAGCGCGGCGGCCATGTTGTCCCCGGTGCCCGCGGCCAGGAGTGCGCCGGCCCCGGGCAGGCCCGGTGCGACCGTCCCGGCCCGTTCCCGCGGGCCGAGCACCCTCGGTAGCACGGCATCGGCGCCCAGGGCCGCCTGCAGCAGGTCCGGGCGGTAGCGCCCCTGGGGCACCGACCAGTACCCGGTGCCCGAGGCGTCGCCACGGTCCGTGGTGAGCGAGTCCAGCGATCCGGCCCCCGCCAGTTGCCAGGTGAGCCAGTCGTGCGGCAGACACACCGCCCGTACCCGGTCGGCCAGATCCGGGCGCTCCTCGCGCAACCAGGCCACCTTGGTGACGGTCAGCGAGGCCACCGGGACGATCCCGACCTCCTCGGCCCAGGTGGCGGCTCCGCCGAGTTCGACCGTGAGCCGGGTCGCCTGGGGCGCGGATCGGGTGTCGTTCCACAACAGCGCCGGGTGCACGGCCCCGCCGTCCTC
>CAZOWW010000230.1:0-4313 GCA_964583765.1 uncultured Kineosporiaceae bacterium | reverse complement strand
TGCGGCCCCCACCGGGGCCGCCCGTCGCGGCCCTGGTCCGAGGACCAGGGCCGCGATCATGTCCGGACGAGGGTCACCACAGCGCACAGGGACCGCGGATCAGACCCGGAAGCCGGCCACGATGCGCGACAGTTCGCCGCTGACCTCCGTGAGCCCACCCGCGGCGCTGCGCACCTCGGCGACCGCACTCGTGGTCTGGTGCGAGGTGCGGGCCACGGTGGCAACGGTCTCGGCGATGGCGCCGGCCGCATCCGCCGCCTCGCTCACCGAGCGGCTCATCTCGCCCGCGGTCGCCGTCTGTTCCTCCACGGCACCGGCAATCGTCGTCTGGTAGTCGCCGAGTCGACCGATGATCTCGGTGATCCGGCCGATCGCCGAGACCGCGCTCGAGCTGTCGGCCTGGATCGCCAGGATGCGCTGCGAGATGTTCTCCGTCGCCCGCGCGGTCTCCTGCGCCAGTTCCTTGACCTCGCCCGCGACCACGGCGAAACCCTTGCCCGCATCACCGGCGCGCGCGGACTCGATGGTGGCATTGAGCGCCAGGAGATTCGTCTGCTCGGCGATCGAGGTGATCACCCTGACGACGTCGGCGATCTCGGCGCTCGATTCGCCGAGCTTGCCGACCGTCTCGTTCGTGCTCTGCGCGATCCCCACCGCCTCCACGCCCACCGCAGCGGCCCGCTGCGCGTTGGTCGCGATCTCCGCGATCGAACCGGACATCTGCTCGGCTCCGGCTGCGATCGTCTGAATGGTCCGGGAGACGTCCTCGGTCACCCCGCTGACCTCCTCGGTGCGCCCGGCGGTCTCGTCGACCGTGTGGACGAGGGCATCGGCCGCCAGGCGCAGCTGGCCACCGGATCCGTCCAGGTCACGGGCCCGGGAGGCGAGCCGGCCCAGTACCTCGCGCAGGGAGGCGGTCGCCGCGTCGAGGGAGCGGGCCATGCGGCCGATCTCGTCACGGCTGCTGATCCCGGCGCTCCGCGTCAGATCGCCCTCGGCCAGCCCGTCGACGACCTGGCTCACCGCGGCCAGCGGCCGCAGGATCGAGCGGATCACCGCGAAGGTGAGGCCGCCACCGATCAGCACGCCGAGCAGGGCGACGAGGAGGGTGGCCCAGCGCACCTGGTCCTGGCGCGAGTTGGCCTGCTTCTGCAGGGCCACGGTCCGTGCCCGGAACGAGTCGGCGATCTTGGTGGCGTCCTTGACGATGGCGAAGTACGCGTTGTACTGATCCGTCTGGATCAGCTGCCGGGCCAGCTTGATCGCGCCGGGCGCATTCTGCTGGTAGATCGACACGAGATGCAGGTCGATGTCGAAGAAGTTCTGCCACTGGGTCTTCATGTCGGCGAAATCGGTCCGCTCCGACGCCGTCATCGATCCCGTGTCGAACTCGGCCAGCGCCTTCTGCAGTTCCACCTTGTCGGCGAGGAAGCCCTTGCGGTCGATCGCATCCGGTTGAACGGCCGCAGGACCGCCCATGAAGTCGGCGTCCCAGGCGTAGGACGCGAGCCAGCCGGACATGTCCGCGTTGAAGTAGTTGATGGTGTCGATCTGGTGCGTCAACCGCGCCATCGTCGACACCCTGCGCGTGGTGTCGTTGAGGGACGACTGGCCCTGCAGCGACACCCCCGTGGCGCCCATGAGGCAGAGGAGGGTGATCGCGAGAACCCCCAGCAGCCGCAACCGGACGCTGAGATGGCTGAGCATGCGCATGGGGCCAGCCCTTCGACGGTCAGGGACTTCGAGACCCTCATCGGCACGCACGGACCCCGGATCGAGCGCTTCGCCGGAAATCATCACTCGAACGTCATCCCCGCCGCGGTCCCGGCCGCAGCGCGCTCACCGCGGCGACGGAATCGGGTTCGCGAACACACTCTCACTCCGGCGGTCCGTCCTGCCGAAAAGGGAACATGACCGATCGTCGGCGCAGTCGCGCGGGCTCACGCCTGTTCGCGATCTACGCCGCCGCGAGCCTGCTGCCGGTGGTCGCACTGGGTGCGGTACTGGTGCAGGGCTACGAGCAGGAAGCGCTCGAGCGCGGTCGTGAACAGGGCCGCGCCCAGGCTTCCGTCATCCAGCAGATGGCCATCGCGCCTGCCCTCAGCGGCCTCGACCTTGCCCGGGGGCTGACCGGGGCCGAGCGCGAGCGACTGCGGTCGGCCACTGACCTCGCCGTCTTCAGCGGCTCGGTGTCGCGTCTGTACCTGCGCGGCTTCACGGGGACCGTTGCCTTCTCCGATGACGACAGCGTGCTGGGCGCCCTTCCGATCACCGACCCGGCGTTCCAGGCCGCGGCGGCCGGGCGCACCGATGTGCGCATCCTCGACAACGATCCTCACCATCCGGCCCTCGTCCGCGTCCTGCAGCCGGTGATCGCGGCCAAGACCGGCCAGGCCATCGGGATCCTGGAGATCTACCTCCCGTACGCCCCGATCGCCGCCAAGGTGCAGGTTCACACCCACCAGGCGATCGAACGCCTGGGCCTGGGCCTTCTCGCCCTGTACGCGGTACTGGCCCTCATCTCCTGGTGGACCAGTCGCGCACTGCGCCGGCACGCCGCCATCCACGAGCACGAGGCATTGCACGACTCGCTGACGGGGCTGCCCAATCGCGAGATGTTCCGGCGGGCGGTGGAAGCAGCACTCGGGCGGAGCAGGCACGGGGAACAGGGAGCACTCGCGTTGGTGGATCTGGACCACTTCAAGGAGGTCAACGACACTCTCGGTCATCCGGCGGGGGATGAGCTGTTGAAGATCGTGGGGCACCGGCTCATCGAGTCCACGCGCACCGACGACACCGTTGCCCGGCTGGGTGGCGACGAGTTCGGTCTCATCCTGCCCCGGAGCAGTGACGCCGAGGAAACGGTCGCGCTCCTCGATCGAGTCCGTCGTGAACTGGGCGAGGAGATCGTGCTGGACGGCGTCTCCCTGAGCATCGAGGCGAGCTTCGGCGTCTGCTTCTACCCCTCCGACGACGACACCGTCGAGGGTCTGCTGACCTCCGCCGACGCCGCGATGTACCAGGGCAAGCACGGCCTGAGCGGTGTCGTGGTGTACGAACCCGGGATACGGTCGCACTCGACGCACGGACTGGTCCTGCATCGTGAGTTGCGTCAGGCGCTCGAACGGGACGAACTCCTGCTCCACTACCAGCCCAAGATCGAGCTGGGTACCGGCCGGGTCCACGGCGTCGAGGCCCTCGTGCGGTGGCAGCACCCTGAGCGCGGGCTGTTGCCGCCGTCCGAGTTCCTGGCGATGGCGGAGCATTCCGAGCTGATCGCCTCCCTGACCACGTGGGTGCTGCGCCGGGCACTCACCGACTGCGCGACGTGGACGACCGCCGGGCACGACTGGACGGTCGCGGTCAACGTGTCCGCCCGGAATCTCCAGTCCCTGGAGCTCGTCGACGACGTGCACAGGCTCCTGCGGGGGACCGGCGTGCGGCCCGATCGGCTCCACATCGAGGTGACCGAGACCGCCTTGGCATTCGACAACGATCTGGCGGGCCAGGTCGTCAGCGCGCTCGTGGCCTTGGGCATCGCCATCTCCATCGACGATTTCGGCATCGGCTACACGAGTCTGTCGCATCTGCGGGCCCTGACCGTGTCGGAGATCAAGATCGACCGGATGTTCGTCACCCATCTGCTGAGCAACACGAAGGATCGCGCCATCGTGCGCTCAATCGTCGATCTCGGCCACAGCCTCGGGTGCCAGGTCACAGCCGAGGGCGTGGAGTCCCAGGACGTCGCCGACTGGCTGATCGACGCAGGATGCGACCAGGCGCAGGGGTACCTGTGGCTGCGCCCGTCCCCGTGGCCCGACGTCGCACTCACCTTCGGTGCCCGCGGGCGCCAAGGACTCGGCGTGCGGCCGTGACGCCGGAGCCGCAGTGGTCAGGGCCGTCAGCGAGCGGCCTTTGCCAAGGCCGACTGGAACGTCGCGAGATCGGACGCGCCCGTCGTGAACCTCTTGGTCGCGTCCGAGATGGCATTGAGCACCACGATGGACGCGGCAGCGCCGTGCGTGAGTGAGGGCAGGATGATGTCCTGACGGAACGCCTTGATCGCGTTCTGCTGGTATTCGCTGAAATCGCCGGGATTCGCATCGGTCCGCGCGGGGATGGAACCCTTCGCCTTGTTGAAGGCCGTCTGCCCCTCCAGCGAACTCACCGTCCGGAGCCACGCCTTGGCGCCATCCGGGTGCGGTGCGCCCACAGGCAGGGTGAACGAGTCCGCGAGGAACCCGAAGTAGGACGCCGTGCCGGGTACCGGGAAGTAGTTGTAGTCCGTGCCGTCGACCCGATTCTGATCCTGG
>CAZOWW010000229.1:0-4401 GCA_964583765.1 uncultured Kineosporiaceae bacterium | reverse complement strand
TCAAGGGATCGGGCACTCGGACATGCCCTCCACGGGATCACCGAACTCTTACGTCCAGACAGGGTCCTTCAAAGATCTGAATCTGGAACAGTTCCAGCAACCAGGTCGCCTCGTCGGAGGCTGCCGTCACCCGCAGATGCCCGCGAGCGTCGGCCAGGAGCAGGCCTACCGCGGGCACGCCGGTCAGTTCGGCGGTCCGGGTCGTGAGTCTCTGCAGGAACTCGATCAGGTCGAAGTCGTCGATCAGGGTGTCTGCTGCTTCGACGAACACTTCGGCGAGGCGTGGGGGCGCGACGGTGGCCATCAGGGTTGCCCTCTCGGGGTGCATCGTAGGTCGGCGCCCGCCCCGAGATCATCAGTTCGGGGATCCGTAGACGGCCCGGGATCGGCCCTTCGTGCTGCCGGGGCCCCGGGGAGCTCCGTGGTGTCCGTGGCCTCCAACAGGTGCATGACCAGTGGGGAGACGGCTGCGATCCGCAGGGGCGGGCACCGGGTCATCGTGTTGGAGCGTGTCTCCAACAGGGCTGAGAGCCCTGCGCAGTCGCAGAACCCCAGTTCGGACAGGTCCAGGACGACCGGGACCGCGGGGTGGGCCTCCAGTAGTTCGCGCAGATGCCGGGCCAGGACCTGAGCGTTGGAATGATCTACTTCTCCGGTCACCGCGATGTGCAGCTCAGGCACCTGGCACAGGTGGTGCGTGAGACGAACAGGGGCCACCGGGGGATCGAACGGGTCCATGGGCGGACTCGGTTCTCACCCAGATCCGGGCACCGATCGGCGGGCCATCCATCGACGATGGCGCCGGCTCCTGTTCGGGTGGGCTGCCAACCCTGGTATCGCATGACGCGCGCAATCAGCCATGACTCCGACCTCCGATGTCCACTTAGCCCTATTTGATCACGATCGGAGTGTAGAAGGGCGCCCCGGATGTCGGCATCCCGCGCCGTCATGTCAACGTTCGTCCGCGACTCACCACAGGTGATCATGCATCGCTGCAGGTCGTGACTGTCCGGATGCCGTGTCCGCGCCAATGTCTCGCCGTCGGGGGCACTCGTTACGGTCGCGGATATGGGGATCGGGTATGGGCGCGTCTCCACCCGGGAGCAGAACCTGGACGCCCAGCGCGACGCCCTGGCGGCGGCCGGCTGTGAGCGGGTGTTCGTCGATCAAGCCTCCGGGGTCCTGGCCTCGCGCCCGGACTTGGACAAGGCGTTGCTGGTGGCCCCGGGCCGGGGACCAGCTGGTGGTGACCAGGTGTCAGGCACGGGGCAACAACCAGGCTGGACCGGCTGGGCCGCTCGCTGGAGCACCTGATCGCCTTGTGCCGGCAGTTCCAGGAGCGCGGGGTGGATCTGGTGGTGTTGGACCAGGGCGTGAACACATCCACCCCGGTGGGACGGATGTTCTTCCAGATCCTGGGCTCGATCGCGGAGTTCGAGCACGCCCTGATGAGCGAGCGCACCCGCGACGGCCTGGGGGCCGCCCGGGCCCGGGGCGAGCCGGTGGACAGGAGCCCAAGCTCGGACCCCGCCAAGTCGCTCTGGCCCGGGCGATGTACGAGGAAGAGGATCAGGACGGACGGCGCCGGTACACCGTCGCGGCGATCCCCGCAGAGTTCGGTGTCACCCGCCCGAGCATCTACCGCCACCTGGGCCGGGCGCGCTTGCGGCCGGCCTCACCCGGGTCTCACCGCCAACAGGACTGCGCTGCTCGGGTCACCCCACGGACACTGTCGATCATGACGTCTGGGTCGTGGACTCAGCATTCGGGTGTGGGCTTGTCGAAATGGCCTGAGGTGCTCTGGCGCCATCGTCTACCACCACGTGCCCAGTGCTCCTGTGGCGACGGTGTGCTGGGGATCAGGTGCGGCGCGACGGCGGCGAGCTGCGTCGTCGGTCGTAGCGGTCGTTGTGCCGGGCACACCGACCATCGACCGCCCGATGGGCGGGGGGAGAGGGTCGGCGCGGGACGGCCATGGGGTCAGACCGGCACCGCTGGCGTCGCCCCTTGACGGACACCCGGGTCATGGGCGAAATTGGAGAAATCCTGCGAATTTCGCTGTTGGGGGTGTGCGATGAGGTTGACCATGTTGGGTACAGAGTCCGGTCAGACGGGGTGTCCGACGCTGTTCGCCACGGATCGCGGCACGTACGTCGTGCAGGGCTGGCGCGTGGCGGACGAGGAGACGTTGAGCCAGATGGACATCCCGGGGCACGAGTCGTGCGTGGAGGTTCCCGCGGCGCTGTTGCACCGGTGGCTGCCCAGCGTTCCGCCAGCATCGGATGGGCCTGCGCAGGCATGAGCTTCATTGCGGCAGAGGACCTGTTCGACACGCTGTTCCACGTCTCGTCGTCGGCGCTGCGGCTGGAGACTCGCGAGAGCTACGGCGTGCCCTACGAGAACGAGCCGCTAACCCGCTACCTGGCCGGGCGCAGGGTCGACACCTCCTATATGGACGCCTGGAGCGCCTACATCCGGGACCTGCGCGCCCGCGGGGTGCTGTTCCGGCGGGTGCGGGTGCTGAACGTGCCGTTGAGCGAGTACCAGCGCTTCGGACTGGCCCAGGCAGCGATCAACGACGCGGCGGGGGAGGAGCTGCGCTATCTGGACCGCACCTCGACCACCGCGGCGGTGCTGCCGGGGTACGACTACTGGGTCTTCGACGAACAGGCGGTCGGGGTGCTGGAGTTCGACTCCCGTGATGACCTGGTGGGCGCCCACGTCGTCCGGGATGAGCGTTTCGTGCGTCAGCATCTGGCCTGGCTGCAGGCCGCCTGGCCGGACGCGATGTCGTATCGACAGTTCCGTGCGGCCCACCCGGTCGCAGATCTGTGAGCTGATGTGGGCGATCTTCACCAGGCCAGAGCTGCCCTGGGAGCACGTCTTCGCGCCATGCGCCGCGACGCCGGGTTCTCGGGCAAGGACTTCGCCGCCCATCTGGGGTGGCCGGCCTCGAAGGTCTCCAAGATCGAGACAGGACGGCAGAGTCCATCAACCGAGGACCTGACCACCTGGACGCGCGCAGCCGACCGCGAGGGTGACCTGGCCGAGCTGCTGGACCAGGTGCGGGCGCTGGAGTCCTTCTACGCCGAATGGTCCCGCCAACTGCGTCCAGGGATGCGGTTCCGTCAGGTCGAGGCCGCCCGGTTCGAGGAGCAGGCCCGCCACCTCCGCGTCTGGGAGCCGAACTACGTCCCGGGCATCCTGCAGATCGCCGAGTACGCACGCGGGCGCCTGGAGCAGGGCGCAGCCCTGCACGGCGCCCGGCACGACATCGACGAGGCACTCCTGGCACGCCTGGAACGCCAGAAGCTCCTGCTGCGCCCGACCAAGGTCTTCCGGTTCGTCATCGCCGAGGCCGTGCTACATCATGGCAACGCTGTCGGTCCGCAGGCGATGGCCGGGCAGATCGAGCACCTGATCGCCGTGAGCACCCTGGCCAACGTGCACCTGGGCCTCATCCCGATCGGTGTCGTGTGGCCGGTGCACGCCGATCACGGGTTCTGGTGCTTCGACGAGGACTTCGTGCTGGTCGAGACCCTCAGCGCCGAACTGCGCCTGACCCAGAGCCCCGAGATCGCCCTGTACCTCAAGGCGTTCACCGCGCTGGACGCCGTCGCCGCTCACGGGACGCAGGCCCGCGACATCCTGCGCCGGGCTCAGGAGCGGACACTCCAGTCCTGAGAAATCCTTCGAAATTGCTCGGATCGGTCGAACGTCTGGCCATAGCGTCCTGAGTGCCGGCCACCGGGATTCTCCCCGCGAACGCCATGCCAGTGCCGACATCGGCGTCGGTCCTACCCGTGGCACTCCTCCTCACCACCGGGGCGCTCGGGGCGTGGCCGGCCACGCCGACAGGGCCTCAGCACGTCGGCCTTCCTGCCGCAGGACCGGCGGTGACGAGCCCCCACGCCCGCCGCCGGTCCTGCCCCCAGGGCGTATCGACGCCTCCGCCCCCGAAGGGAGACAGGTGATGACTCTGTCGATCACTTCTCGGCGACCGCGCGGCCACCGCCACCCCGGTCACCACGATGGGCCCCAGGTTCCCGCCAAGACGGCGGACGAGGTCCTCGAGCGCGGCGCCCTGCGCTGGTTCCACCTCGTCGTGCCCCCGGCCAAGAAGGCGCGCCCCGCCTGGACCGGAGCGTGCAGGTGAACCGGAAGGGAGCCTTCGACCCCGGCCCTGGCCTGGTGGACGCCGCCGACGCGAGGCTCGAGGTGCCGCGGCCCCACCCTGCCCGCGTGTACCAGGCGTGGCTCGGCGGCCGGGACACCTTCAACGCTGACCGCGCCGCAGCCGCCAAGGTGGCCCGGATCGCCCCCTGGGTGGTGACCGCGGCGCGGCAGAACTGTCTCGTGCCGGGTTTGATGGAGGCCGTCAACCCAGGAGGAGTCGTCAGC
>CAZOWW010000228.1:0-4432 GCA_964583765.1 uncultured Kineosporiaceae bacterium | reverse complement strand
CCCACCCCCGACCTGCCCACCTACCCCTTCCAACACCAGCGCTACTGGATCGAGGCAGGGACCGCGCCGGGCGACGCAAGTGGACTGGGCCTCAGGGCCTCCACGCACTCCCTGCTCGGCGGGAGAGTGGAGGTCGCCGGCGGCCAGGAGATCATCTTCACGGGCAGCGTCTCGCTGCACAGTCACCCATGGCTCGCCGACCACACGATCCTCGGCACCACCCTCCTGCCGGGCAGTGCCCTCGTCGACCTGGTGCTGCACGCCGCCACCGAGGCCGGGTACCGCCGGATCGAGGAACTCACCCTCGAAGCACCGCTCGTCGTCCCCGCGCGGGGCGCGATCCACCTCCAGGTGAGCCTGGCCGCCCCCGACGACGCCGGGCGACGCCACGTGCGCATCCACTCCCGCCCCGCCGACCAGGCCCAGGACACCGAACTCGACGGTCCTCCGGACTGGACTCGGCACGTCTCGGGTACCACCACCCCCGAAGCGGCCCCGCCGGTGCCGCTGGCGGAGTGGCCACCCGCCGGGACGGAGCCGATCGACCTCTCCGGCTTCTACGAGGCGCTCGCGGATCTCGGCCTCGGGTACGGCCCCACCTTCCAGGGCCTCCGTGCGGCCTGGCGGGGCGGGGACGCCGTCTACGCCGAGGTGGAACTGGACGCCGCCACGATCTCCGGGGGCTTCGGCATCCACCCGGCGCTGCTCGACTCGGCCCTGCACGCCCTCGGCTTCACCCTGGACGAACAGGATCAGCGGGCACTGCTGCCCTTCGCCTGGTCCGGCGTCTGCCTCCACGCCACCGGGGCCTCGGCGGCTCGGGTACGGATCACCCCCACCGGGGAGGGGACGTTCGCGATCGTCCTCGCCGATCCGTCGGGTGAGCCGCTCGCCACCGTCGAAGCGCTGACGGTCAGACCCGTCTCCCCCGAGAACCTGGTGCCGGCGGGAACGGCACGTCTGCCCCTGTTCGAGGTCGAGTGGACGCCGGTGCCGCTCGCGACCGGCGGCCCGGACCCGAGGTACGTCACCGGTCCCGCCGACCTGGCCGATCTGCCGGCCGGGGACCTGCTCGCCGACTGCCCGCCCGCCGGGGTTCACGAGGCCACGGCACGAGCCCTGACCCTGGCCCAGGCCTGGTTGGCCGATCAGCGCTTCGCCGGCTCCCGGCTGACCCTGCTCACGCACCGGGCGGCGGGCGCCGACCCCGAGGACCTCGGCAACGCCGCGGTCTGGGGTCTGCTGCGCACGGCGCAGGTGGAGAACCCCGGCCGGTTCGCGCTCGTCGACCTCGACGACGACCCCGCCTCGATGACCGCGCTCCCGGCCGCGCTCGCGTCCGGCGAACCACAGCTCGTCCTCCGTGCGGGGGCCGCCCACGCACCGCGTCTGATGCCACGCACGGGCGCCGGGCGCGGGGCCGGGACACAGGGATCCGCCTTCACCGGCGAGGACGCCGTACTCGTGACCGGGGCGACCGGCACCCTGGGCGGCATCCTCGCTCGGCACCTGGTCACGAGTCTCGGTGTCCGCCGGCTCGTCCTCGTCAGCAGGCGAGGCGCGGGCGCACCCGGAGCGGCGGAGCTGACCGGTGACCTCGAAGCGTGCGGCGCGTCGGTGGACCTCGTCGCATGCGATCTTGCGGATCGGTCGGCCGTCGAACGGCTGCTCGCCGCGTATCCGGTGGACGGGATCGTGCACGCCGCGGGCGTGCTGGACGACGGCGTCCTGCCCTCGCTCACCCCGGAACGCCTCGACACGGTGCTGCGCGCCAAGGCGGACGCCGCCTGGAACCTGCACGAGGCGGCCACCGGCGTCCGGCAGTTCGTCCTGTTCTCCTCGATCGCCGGCACCCTTGGCAGCCCCGGGCAGGGCAACTACGCCGCCGCCAACGCGTACCTCGACGCCCTCGCCGAGTACCGGCACGCCCGGAACCTGCCGGCGACGTCGTTCGCCTGGGGACTCTGGGACACCCAGGGAGGCATGTCCGACCAGGCCGACCAGCGCCGGCTGAGCCGCGGCGGCATCCTGCCCCTCTCGGTCACGGACGGCCTCGCCCTGTTCGACGCCGCCCTCGGCCTGACGGCACCCGTCCCCGCACGGTTCGACCTCGCGGCGGTCCGCGCGCTCCCGGAGATCCCGGCGATCATGCGCGGTCTCGTCCGCGCACCTGCCCGGCGCGCGGCGGGCGGCGGCCAGGACCTGAGCCGACGCCTGGCCGACCTGCCGGAGCCGGAGCGCAGGGAGCTCCTGCTGGACCTGGTCCGCGAACAGGTCGCCGGCGTGCTCGGGCACTCCGGCGGTGATGTCGTCGACGTCCAGCGCGGGTTCCTCGACCTGGGCTTCGACTCGCTGACCGCGATCGAGCTGCGGGATCGCCTGACCACCGCGTCCGGGCTCACGCTGCCCACGACCGTGATCTTCGACTACCCGAATCCCGCGGCACTCGCCGGGCAGCTGCACGACCTCCTCGTGCCGCAGGAGAGCCCGGACGACGCCGTCCGCCGGGTGATCGCGGAGATCCCGCTGACCCGGCTGCGCGAGGCGGGCCTGCTGGAGACCTTGCTCCGGCTCGCGGGGGTGGAGTCGGACGAGGCTTCAGCGGCGCAGAAGGACGAGCAAATAGCCATGATCGAGACTTCGGACGCGGCAGCCCTCGTGGCAATGGCACTCGGCAACGGCAACGCGTGATGGCGGGAGAGGCACGGGAGAAGGCATGACCACGTCCTCGGAGCAGGTCGTCGCAGCACTGCGCGCTTCATTGATCGAGAACGAGCGCCTGCGGCAGGAGAACCGGCGGGTACTCGCCACCGCCAGAGAGCCCATCGCGATCATCGGTATGGCGTGCCGGTACCCCGGCGGCGCCCACTCCCCCGACGAGCTGTGGCACCTGGTCGAGCAGGGCCGGGACGCCGTCTCGGACTTCCCCGACGACCGCGGCTGGGACCCGGAGATCTACGACCCGGACCCCGCGCAGGCCGGGAAGACCTACACGAAGGAGGGCGGCTTCCTCTACGACGCGGCCGACTTCGACGCCGAGTTCTTCGGCATCTCGCCCCGGGAGGCCCTCGCCATCGACCCGCAGCAGCGGCTGCTGCTGGAGACGGCCTGGGAGGCACTCGAGAGCGCCGGGATCCGCCCCAGCGACCTGAGCGGCAGCGCGACGGGGGTGTTCACGGGGCTGATGTACGGCGACTACGGCGCCCGGCTGTTCACCCCGTCCGTGCCCGAGGAGTTCGAGGGCTACGTCGGGACGGGCAGCGCGGGCAGCATCGCCTCCGGGCGGATCTCCTACACGTTCGGGTTCGAGGGACCGGCGGTCACGATCGATACGGCGTGCTCGTCGTCCCTGGTCGCCGTCCACCTGGCCGCCCAGGCCCTGCGTCGGGGGGACTGCACCCTCGCCCTGGCCGGCGGAGTGACCCTGATCGCCACCCCCGGTCTCTTCGTGGAGTTCAGTCGGCAACGTGGGCTGTCCCCGGACGGGCGGTGCAAGGCCTTCTCCGCCACCGCGGACGGCACGGGCTGGGGTGAGGGCGCCGGGCTGGTGCTGCTGGAGCGCCTCAGCGACGCCGAACGCCACGGACACCCGATCCTCGCGGTGGTCCGGGGCACGGCGATCAACCAGGACGGCGCCAGTAGCCAACTCACCGCCCCCAACGGCCCGTCGCAGCAGCGGGTGATCCGCGCCGCGCTCGCCGACGCCGGTCTCGAGGCCTCGGGCGTGGACGCCGTGGAGGCGCACGGGACCGGCACCACCCTGGGGGACCCGATCGAGGCCCAGGCCCTCGTCGCCACCTACGGTCGGGGCCGCGCGGCGGACCGGCCGCTGTGGCTGGGCTCGATCAAGTCGAACATCGGCCACACCCAGGCTGCCGCCGGGGTGGCCGGCATGATCAAGATGATCATGGCGATGCGGCATGGCGTCCTGCCCCGCACCCTGCACGTCACCGAGCCCACCCCGCACGTCGACTGGTCCGCGGGCGCGGTGAGTCTGCTCACCCGGGCCGAGTCCTGGACGGCCGGCGACCACCCGCGCCGGGCCGCGGTCTCGGCGTTCGGGATCAGCGGCACCAACGCCCACGTCATCCTCGAGCAGGCACCGCCGGTCGGGGCCACGGCGACTCCCGGATCCGAAGCTCCGCTCGAGGCCGGGCAACACGAATCACCGCATCCGGAACCGGACGGCGACGACCAGGTGGTGTGGCCGATCTCGGCCCGCACCGAGGCCGCCCTACGCGAACAGGCACAGCGCCTGCTCCTGCGGACCGGGACGGGCGACCCGCTCGATCTCCAGGACGTGGCCAGGACACTCGCCACCCATCGCACGGCCTTCGAGTCCCGCGCGGCGGTCGTGCTGCGGCCGGGCAACGGCTTCGAGGCGTTGGGGGCGTTGGCGGCCGGGGCACCTCACCCGGACCTGGCCACCGGC
>CAZOWW010000227.1:0-4452 GCA_964583765.1 uncultured Kineosporiaceae bacterium | reverse complement strand
ACAAGCCGACTCGCTCCCTCGAATCTGTGACCGCTCACACATGTCCCGGCAGCCAGATCCACGCCGCTCCCGGCGCCTCCCGAAGGGAACGAGGACCATGCGACCGACGACGCTCGCCCGCAACCTGGGATGTCTCTTCCTCGTGGCGGTGACCGCCGCCTGCTCGGGAGGATCGGGGCAGGCCGGCGGAACCACCAAGTCCTCCGGCGGGAACCACCCGGCGGTGCACCTGACCTTCTGGTCCTGGGTGCCCAACATCGACAAGGTGGTCGGGACCTGGAACGCCGCCCATCCCGACATCCAGGTCACCGTCAGCAAACCGGCCCAGGGCGACGCGCTCGTCACGAAGATCCTCGCCGCGCACCGGGCGGGCAACCCGCCTGACCTCATGCAGGCCGAGTACCAGGCACTGCCGACCCTGGTCACCGACGGGGCGGCCGCCGATCTCACCGACCAGCTGAAGCCGGCCGGCGCTCAGTTCAGCGACGCGGTCTGGAACCAGGTGACCTTCGGTGGCAAGCGGTACGCGGTGCCGCAGGACATCGGCCCGATGATGTTCTTCTACCGCAAGGACCTCTTCGCGACCTATCACCTGCAGGTGCCCACCACCTGGGAGCAGTACGCGAGCGAGGCCGAAGCCGTGCACGCACGTGATCCGAAGGTGTACCTCGGTGGTTTCTCGGCCGCGGACCCCGGCTGGTTCTCCGGGCTCGCCGCGCAGGCCGGGAGCAGTTGGTGGTCCTTCGACGGGAATCGCTGGAGCGTGGGCGTGAACGACGCCGCGAGCACGCGCGTGGCCGGCTTCTGGAGCGACCTCGTCTCCCAGGGTGTGATCGACACCGCACCCTGGTGGACCCCCGAGTGGAACGCGAAGTTCGAGAAAGGCACCCTGCTGAGCTGGGTCAGCGCGGTCTGGGCGCCCGGAGTGATCGCCGGAAACGCGCCGGGCACCAAGGGACGGTGGGCCATGGCGCCCCTGCCGCAGTGGCAGGCCGGTGCCGCGGTGACCGGTTACTGGGGTGGTTCGTCCACCGCGGTCGCGAGCAAGAGCGTGCACAAGGATGAGGCGGCCCAGTTCGCCCTGTGGCTGAACACCGACCCCACGGCCCTGCAGGCGTTGGTCACCCAGGGGTCGATCTACCCGGCCGCCACGGCGGGGCAGTCCGTGCCGGCCCTGTCGCAGACCCCGGCCGTCCTCGCCCCCGACCAGGCGGATTTCTACAGCCGGGCCGCCACGATCGCCGGGACGGCTCGCGGCTTCACCTGGGGTCCGGACGTCAACGTGGCGTACAGCGCGTACAACGACGCGTTCGGCAAGGCCGTGCAGAACCACACCGCGTTCCCTGCCGCGCTCACCGCCATCCAGTCGGCGACGGTGTCCGACATGACCAAGGCCGGCTTCACGGTGGCCGGGAGCTGACCCGTGATCCGGTCCGTCGGTGCCCGCCGGCCCACCGCGGCCGGGGGGCACCGCCCCACCGGGACGGACGGGGGCCGAGCCACCCGAGCAGGCGCAGGTCGGTCCCGTGAACCCCGGCTCGTGCCCTACGCCTTCCTCGCCCCGGCCGTGGTGCTCTTCGCCGTCTTCTTCGCGATCCCGGGCGGCTACGCCGTCTATCTCAGTCTGCGTGCCTCCCGGGTCGCCGGAGGCGGGATCGGGCTGCGGCGCGAGCAGTTCGTCGGCCTCGCCACCTACCGGCGAGTGGTCACCGATCCGGAGTTCTGGGGCAGCCTGGGGCGGCTCGTCGGGTACGCGGGGCTCGTCGTCCCCGTGATGATCGGCTTGGCCCTGGTGTTCGCGCTGCTCCTGGACTCCCCGGTGGTGCGGGCCACCCGCTTCGCCCGGATCTCGATCTTCCTCCCGTACGCGGTGCCCGGCGTGGTCGCGACCCTGCTCTGGGGTTTCCTCTACCTGCCCACGACGAGCCCCTTCAACGACCTGGCCCACCAGATCGGGCTCGGCCCGCTCGTCCCGCTGGCCCGCGCCACCCTCACCCCTGCGGTGGCCAACGTCGCGGTGTGGGGCGGCACCGGGTTCAACATGGTCGTCCTGTACACGAGCCTGCGCGCGATCCCCTCGGAGATCCGGGACGCGGCCCGGATGGACGGCTGCGGCGAGTGGCGCCTGGCGGTGTCCGTGAAGTTACCCCTGCTGGTGCCGGCGCTGGTGATGACGCTGCTCTTCTCGACCATCGCCACCCTGCAGGTGTTCAACGAGCCCATGACCCTGCGGCCCCTGACCACCGCGATCAGCTGGACGTGGATGCCGATGCTCAAGGTCTACCGGGACGGCTTCGTGAACGCCGATCCGTACTCGGCGGCGGCGGGCGCCGTCCTGCTCGGGGGAGCCACGCTCGTTCTCTCCCTCGGCGCGATGCGTCTCGTCCAGCGGCACCTCTTCCGGGAGGACCGGTGAACACGACGAGAGGACCGGTGAGCACGACAAGCAGGGCCGGCACGGTGGCCGAGCCGGGCACCGGGCAGGCGCGGGCGCTCCGGGCCGCACGACTGCAGCGGCGCCTGGCCACCGGGGTGCTGTTGCTCGGAGCCGTCTACTGCCTGCTGCCGGTGGTCTGGGTGCTGCTCGCGGCGACGAAGACCCGCACCGAGCTCTTCTCCACCTTCACCCTCTCGCCCGGGCTGCACGGCGGGCTGTGGCAGAACATCCGCGACCTGAGCCAGTACCGGCACGGCGAGTTCTGGCAGTGGGCCGCGAACAGCCTGCTCTACGCCGGCGTGGGCTCCGTGCTGTCCGTGCTCGTCTCGGCGATGGCCGGCTACGCGCTGGCCAAGTACCGCTTCCCCGGACGCGACCTGCTGTTCGCGACCGTGCTGTGCGCCGTCCTGCTGCCGCAGGTGGCCCTGGCGATCCCGCAGTACCTGTTCCTCGCCCGGATCGGCCTGGCCGGCAGCTACTGGTCGGTGCTGCTGCCCGGACTGCTCAGCCCGTACGGCATCTACCTGATGCGCGTCTACGCCTCCGCCGCCGTGCCCGACGAGATGCTGGAGGCCGCCCGGGTGGACGGCGCCCGCGAGCTGCGGATCTTCCGCTCGATCGCCCTGCCGACGCTCGTGCCGGGTCTGGTCACGGCCTTCCTGCTGCAGTTCGTGGCCTCGTGGAACAACTTCCTGCTGCCGTACGTCGTCCTGTCCGACGACCGGAAGTACCCGATGACCGTGGGGTTGTTCACCCTGCTGAACCAGGGCGCGAACCAGCCGGCGCTGTACTCGCTGGTGGTCACCGGATCGCTGCTCGCCGTCCTGCCGTTGATCGTGCTGTTCCTCTTCCTGCAGCGGTTCTGGAGCATCGACCTGGTCTCCGGCACGGTGAAGGTCTGAGGGGCCCGTGCCACGGGCGGCGCTAGGCTCGCAGAGAGCGACGAGCCCGTGCGAGCCGACCGCCCCGCGTCGTGCGTGCGTCCTGCTCCGTCTGACTGCTTCGTTCGACCTGACCGTTCTGCTTTGCCTGACTGCTCCGTTCGACCGTCTCGGGAGGTCTCGGTGAGCGAGGTGTCGCACAGCACCGGCGCGGCCGGCGCGGACGCCCCCCATGCGGCCCCTCAGCCGCCGGCGGCCCATCCCAAGTCCCGGGGGGCGGCCCGGCGGGCCATGCGCCGCGGGCCCACGATCGACGACGTGGCCGAACGGGCGGGGGTCTCGCGCGGAACCGTGTCCCGGGTGCTCAACGGCGCCCGGTACGTCAGTCCCGAGGCGCGAGACGCCGTGCACCGGGCGCTGCGCGAGACGCGGTACGTGGTCAACCAGAGTGCGCGCTCGCTCGTGACCCGCCGCACGAACGCCGTGGCCTTCATCGTCTCCGAGCCGCAGGACCGGCTCTTCGAGGACCCGAACTTCAGCGTGCTGCTGGGGGCCTGCACCCAGGAGCTCGCCGTCCGCGACACGCACCTCGTCCTCATGCTCGCCGGGGGAGACGCCGCGCGGGAGCGCGTCCTGCGCTACGTCGCGGCCGGGCACGTCGACGGCGCGCTGCTCGTCTCCACCCACCGTGGCGACCCCGTCGTGCGGCAGCTGCTGGCCGCGGGGGTCCCGATCGTCGCCTGCGGGCGACCGCTCGACGCGGACCTGCCGGTGCGGTACGTCGCGGCCGACGACCGGGGGGGCGCCCGGCGGATGGTCGAGCACCTGCGCCGGGTGGGCAGGCAGCGCATCGCCACGATCACCGGCCCGCTCGACACCCCGGGCGGGGTGGAGCGGTTGGCGGGGTACCGGGAGGTCCTGGGGCCCGACGTCCCGGAGCGGATGATCGTTCCGGCGGCCGACTGGAGTTACGCGGCGGGCACCGCGGCGATGACCACGCTGCTCGAGCGCAGCCCCGACCTGGACGCCGTCTTCGTCGGGTCCGACCTGCTCGCGGCCAGTGCGCTCGCGGTGCTGCGTCGGGCCGGACGGCGGGTGCCCGAGGACGTCGCGGTCGGTGGCTTCGACGACTCG
>CAZOWW010000226.1:0-4521 GCA_964583765.1 uncultured Kineosporiaceae bacterium | reverse complement strand
GGCAATGTCGTCGGGCACCACGAGGTCGGTCTCGGCGAGTGCGTCGATCAGGGCGATCGCCGTCCCGTCAGTGCACGCAATGACCGCGCTCGGCATCTCTCCGCGGGCACGCAAATGATCAACCGCCAGGGTGCCTCGATAGGTTTCATTGACATCCCAGGGAACCAGGATCGGGTCCGTGCACTCGAGCCCGTTCGCCAGGACCGCCTCTCGATAGGCGGCGTACCGGATCCAGTCGTCGGCGTTGGCGGGATCGCGGCCCACGAAGGCGATCCGGGTGTGCCCGTGCCCGGCGAGATGGTCCACGGCCGCACGTACACCCTGGCTGTTGTCGGGCATCACCGTCGGGCAGGAGAAGGCTTCCGGGGCCTTGTACAACGTCACAACCGGTTTCCCTGTCTCCGCGAACTCGCGGAGACAGGAGCCACTGACGGCGTCCAGCATCACGACGAGCGCGTCGAAACGGTCCCATCCCAGCGGGACTGAGAACGGTTCGTCCGAGAACGTGTGTATTCCGGCGTCGTTGGCCTGAACGGCCACGACGGTGACACTGCGGGCCGTGGCGACGTCGAGCACTCCCGAGAGCAGCGTTCCGAAGAAGTACCCGTGAGTGTTGGGTGAGATGACACCGATGACGGGGTGATCGGCGGCGCCGGCTCCTCGGGCGCCATCGGTCCCCGAGCGGCCCGTCACCAACGCCATGGACGGAGGGTCGGCAGCGGCGCCCCCAGGGTTGAGGTCGCATCGCCGGACGACGTCCCTGACCTCGGCGTGTTCGAGGTCGCGCCCGGGCCAGGGGCGGTTCGCCGGGAGTGAGTTCTGCGCGGGTCGGCGCGATCGTGGCCGGGTGCCGGGTGGGTGCTCCCTCCACGGGCTCAATGAGTTTCTCGACAACTCGTGTCGTCCCTGGTCAGGAGCATCTGTCATTTCCTGACACGCACCGAACCATGATCCGGTGATCCGGTGTGAATACCCCGGCATAGGTGTGCTCGCCTCGCGGGAGTTCGGCGCGGATGGCGGCGACAGATGTCCAGGAGCGCGAGAGTCTGGACAATACTCGGCGCCTTGCAGGATGATCCCCTCGCTCCTTTCCCATTGATCCGCAGGAGGAGATCGTGCGCCCATCCACACGCATGGCGATCATCGCTGTCGCGACCGCCCTGACGGTCGAACTGTTCACCCTCACCACGAGTACCTCAGCAGCCACGGCCGCCGTCGGTGGTCCCGCTGACCTGACCATCACGTACCTGGCCGGTCCGACGACCGCACCGGTCACCTGGACGCTGCATTGCCCCTCCCGTACGGGTACCCACCCAACCCCGGGTGCGGCGTGTGATCTGCTGGAGACCGCAACCACCAATTTGTTCGCCCCCACTCCGCCTGGCGTCGGCTGCCTCACGATCTGGGGCGGGCCACAGACTGCGCGGGTTGTCGGGCGGTGGCGTGCGTGGGCGGTGAACGCGTCCTTCAGCCTGACCAACAGTTGTGAGATGAGTCGCTGGGCCCGGCTGGTTCCGGTACTCCCCAAGGTGTGAATCGATCGAACTGGGCGCCACGGGATCGGAGGCCACGCGCGTCGTGGCCTCCGGCCGCGTGCGAGGCGTGCCCCCGGGAGCAGAGCGGCCTGCCGGGCCAGCGGCAGCGACCGCAGTGGATCAGCTCGGTGCGCAGGCCTGCGGCTGCGGCGCCCGCACAGCTGCGACCAGGCGGTCGCCCAGGTAGACGGAACAGTCGACCTGATGCGCACCGGTGCGGTGCGGTGGATGCTGGTGGCCGAGCCCTGTTCTTCCTCGCACGATGCGCATCTCCCCGGGGGATGCCGATACCGACGGGAGGGCTGTTGAGTGAGCACGCGGTTGAATTACGCGAATGTCGCCATCGCCGTGGGACGCGTCAAGCCTGTGGACGTGGCCTCGTACCTGGCGGCCCTGATGCTGCGCAACATCGCGACCGAGCGATACATCTTCACCGATCCTCGGGACCCGCTGAACCCCGACGCCTTCTCCCGACCGGGTTGTGTCATCGCCTCACCATCGTTCGAGACGGGAACCGGGCAGGTCGGCCAGGACTACGTGTTCCACTGGACACGCGACGCCGCCATCACGGCCATCGAACTGGCCGCAGCCGACCGGATCGATCCGCAGACGCTGCGCGACTACGTGGACTTCTCCCGGACCTGCCAGAAGGCCCCCGGCGCTGCGATCAACCGCGCCGCCTACACGATCGCCGGGCGTCCGCGGGAGAACTGGACCGATCAGAGCGACGGTCCCGCGCTGCGCATCCTCGCCGCGCTGCGCAGCTACCCGGCGCTCGACGACCAGGGCCAGGCCGTCGCCCGGGACGTGATCGCCGCCGACGCCGACTTCCTGATGGGCGCCTACCGGCAGGAGACGTTCAACCTTTGGGAGGAGGCCTACGGGTTCTCCTTCTTCGCCCGCGCGGTGCAGTTGCGTTGCCTGCGGGAACTGGCCGGCAACCCCTTCGGGATCGAGTCCCCTCAGGGCGCCTCCTCGGCGATCCGTGAGCTGGAACAGGCGTTGTCTGGTCACTGGGACCAGGACGCCGGCATCTACCGCACCTTCGGCCCGGGATCCAGCTTCGCCCTGCGCCGCGACGACCGTCAGGGGCCGGTGCCGAGCTACGACCGCCAGGGGTCGCCGGCGGGCTACGACCCCAACATCGACATCGTCATGGCCGCCATCTACGGCGGGGTGTCCATCACCGACCCCAAGTTATTGGCGACCGCCGCGGCCATCCGCCGCCAGTGGACCGATCCGGGCGCCAGCACGGTGTACCCCATCAACCAGTCGGACTCCGCCCAGGGCCTGGGCCCGCTGCTGGGTCGCTACCCCGGCGACACCTACGACGGGGACATCGGCGGCGCGGAGCTCACGATCGGCCACCCCTGGGCCTTGTGCACCGCCAACTACGCCGAGCTGTACTACCGCCTGGCTACCGAGGTGGCCACCACCCAGGCCGTTCCCCAGGACCCGATGACCGGTGACTTCTTCGCCCAGGTGGGGATCGCGCCACAGACCTCCCCGGTCGACGCCGCGGCGGCGCTGCAGGCAGCCGGAGATCGGATGCTGGCGGCCCTGCTCTTCCACAGCGACGACCTGGAGCTCAGCGAGCAGTTCGACAAGACGACCGGCTTCGAGAAGAGCGTGCGCAACCTCACCTGGAGCTACGCCGCCTACCTGTCAGCCGTTCGGGCCGCCACCGTCAACGCGTAACCGGGCGAGCGAGCAGACCCCGCCCGTTGACCGCCCGGTGAGCGGCCTGTGATCTTCGGCTCACAGCCAGCGTCGCACCTGCCGGGCGTAGTCGGTGTACTCGGGCCCGAAGACCGAGACCATTCGCTGTTCCTCGAAGGGGATGTACCAGTACCGGGCGACGAGAAAGAAGGTCACCGGGGCGATCAGGGCGCTGACGGTGCCGACCAGTATGGCAATGCCCGTCAGGCAGGTCTGAAACCCCAGGTACATCGGGTTGCGACTGTGGGCGAACGGCCCGGCGGTGATCATTCTTCCCGGATCCTCGAAGGTCCACAAATTGGTTCGCACGCGGGTGAAGCGACGCCAGGCGGACCCACAGACCGCCATCCCCGCCAGTACCGGGATCACTCCCAGCACGGTCGCCGGCGCCTCGAGCCAACGGATCAACGGAAGGTACCGGCCCACCAGCACGGCGGCGACACCAAGAACCGCGAAGAGAACGGGAGGGACGGCAAGCCTGCGGGTCATGACCCCATTCGGCCACCTCGACCAGGGTCCAGGTCAAGGCGCCCGGTCAGGAACGGTCCTGGCTGTGCGGGCGCGCCCGGCGTCCGGGGACCGGGAGCACGGCCTCGAGGTGCTCCTCGAAGACGGGGCAGGTCAGTGGTGAGGGATGGGTGCACTCGATCGCCAACTGCAAGGCGGCGATCGTCTGATCGATCCGATCGCGCTGGGCCAGCACCGCGGCCAGCTTCTCCCGTAGCCGGTTCCGCAGCCGGCTTGGGTCCTCGCCGGGCCCGCCGTCCTGCAGGACGGCGCGGATCTCCTCGAGCGCGAACCCGGCCTGCTGGCAGACGACCACGAGGGCGATCACGTGCAGCACCTCAGGGCCGTACTGCCGTCTCAGGCCATGTCGTGACGCAGGGGTGATCAGTCCGTACCGTTCCCACACGTGAAGGGTGGAGACGGGGATCCCCGACCGGATGACCACTTCGCCGATGTCCAGCACCTGAGCCACGGGCTCGATGGTGGCACGGCCCGCGCACCTTGCCGACGGACGCGGTCCCGTTGTCGAATGGCCGGCACACCAGACAAACCCGTCGATTCTGACGGGGCGAACGGATCCTTCACCTGCGAGCGTTGCGATCACGTCCTCCCGGGACGCGAGTCAACGACCACGAGAAGAACGTCCTGAAGGCCATCGTTCAGGACCGGTACGGAAACGCCGACGTTCTCCAGCTGCAGGACATCGAGGTGATTTCAACCTGCCTGCGGGTCGCGGTGGTGTCCCCGGGGGGTTGGTGGG
>CAZOWW010000225.1:0-4656 GCA_964583765.1 uncultured Kineosporiaceae bacterium | reverse complement strand
TCACCTGGCGAGCGTGTCCAACTGATCCACACCCGCACCACCTGAACCACCCGCACCACCTGAACCACCCGCAGCAACCCGGGCCCGGTACCCCAGAGGTACCGGGCCCGGCCCATGCCCGCACCCGCACCCGCATCCGCGGGAGGAGTGCTGACCCACTGATCCAGCCGCGGGCGCCGAGCCTTCCAGAACCGGCCCAACAAGACCCATCAGGCGCGACGCCGCAGCCGTCGCCAGGTCCGGGGGAACACCCGGGAGGTCCGCAGCACCGCCACCACGGTCATGGCCGCGAACACCATGCCCACGCCGGGGAGGTACCGGTAACCGCTCCCGGCCTCGTCGTCCCCGCCCAGCAGACCGAGCCCTTCCAGCGTGGTGACCGCATCGGGCGAACCGGCTGCACCGGTGTCGTCCTCCGACGTCGCCGGCGGTACCACGCAGGGAGCCGGGTCCCATCCCCCGGGCACGCTCGTGGCACCGGCTGGGGCCTCTTCCGCGGCTGCGCTCGAGCGCGCCTCGATCGACGACCGATTCCGGGCAGGACCTGCGGCGGGTGCACCGTGCGCCGGCCCGGAGCCGCCAGGGCCGACCGACCGGACAGTTCCGGTTGTGCCAGCAGTTCCGGCGGTTCCGGCGTGCGCCGCGCCACCGGTGGTGCCCGCGTAGGCGGAGACACGCAGGTAGTCGACGTCGAACCGGAGCCGCAGTGCCGCGGCGTCCGGCCCCGCGTGCCCAGAACCCGCCGGTCCCATCGAGAGCGCGATCCAGCGCGGCCCCTGGTAGGAGTCCGAGCTCGCGAGCACCACCCGACCATCGACGAGGATCCGGGTGAGTGACGGCGCCCATTCGAGCGCGTAGACGTGGAAGGCCCCGGGCAGGGTCCGGGCCAGGGCAGCGGCCAACCGCACGCTCCGGCTGCCGCCACCCCATCCCGATGTGGCGACCGCCGACGGGGTCGGGCCGCCACTGATCTCCAGTCCGCTCCAGCGCCGTCCGTCCAGGCCCGCGCTCGGTGACCACAGCACGACCGCGCTGACGAGCCCGGCGGCGGCCGGCACCCGGGCCCGCCACTCGTACCGCCCGAAGGCGTGCTTGAGCTCCCGGCAGCTCACGCCGCCGGCTGTCCAGTGGCCTGCCGCGGGCCCCGAGGACAGGCCCAGGTGCAGGACGCCCCCGGACAGGCTGACGCGGGACGCCGACCAGGCCACCCCCCCGACGCGGCTCAGCCCGCCCGGTCGCACGCACTCGGGCGGCACCTGGCCAGCGGTGAATTCACTGCTCCACAGCGGGCGCCACCGGACGACCGGCACCGGACCACCCGCGGGGGATCCGGCGGCAACCGCGGCGGGCCCGGGGGCCAGGGCCGGTTTCGGGGCGGGGACGGGTTTCGGGGCGGGGACCGGGGCTGGGGTCGATTGCAGGGCCGAGGCCGACACCATGGCCAACGCCGACCCGGTGACCCGGGCCGGAGCCCTGCCCGTCGTCGAGGCCGCTGCCATCTTCGGGAACAGACAGCACGAGGCCACCGCGCCGGCAGTCAGGGCCAGGACGGCGGCCGTCGGCGGAGCCCTTGTTTCGTTACGCAGTGCCACAAGACCTAATCCCACCGTGATCGATGGCTTCGGGCAAGTCCCGCACGTGTGTCGGCCATGCCCGAGCCGTGCCGTCCGTCCCGGTCGTGGTCAACGCGTGCGCGCAATCGGCCTGCGCCGGCGCGAGTCGAGTCGAGTCGCGCGAGAGTCCCGGGATGGCCGAGAGTCCAGCCGGGCCGGAGCCCGTGGCCGGTCAGTGGCGCGGTTGCAGCCCTTGCAACAACCCCTCGGTCTTGTCCGCGGCCCGGTCGAACAGTTCGCTCATGTCGGATCCGGTGACCTGTCCCTGGCTGATCCAGGAGACCTGCGTGACCGTGAGCTCGGCCGTCTGCCCGAGCATCTCGCTCGCGAGGACCCGGGCCACGAGCAACGTCCGCTCCAGCGCGGGAGCGTCGGGCAACGGGTGTTCGTGGTGGCGGGCGATCAGCGTGCACAGCCGGGCCGGGAAGCGCCAAGCGGTGAGCACCCGGGCGCCGGCCGCGTCGTGCGTGATTCCGTAGGCCTCCTCCTCGTCGCGCAGCAGTGCCGCCGCGTCGGGAGGTTCGGGAAGGCAGAGCGCAGCGAGCGGCTGGTGCTGGTGCAGCAGCGCCGACCCGATGAGGTGCAACAGCCCGAGGGTGAAGGCGTCACCGGTGTGCGCGCCCAGTCGGGGTGCGACGAGCTCGGCCACGATGGCGGTGGTGGCCGCCGCACGCCAGAACTCCGGCGGGGCCGCCTCGGAGTTGTCCAGGCCGGCAGCCGCCGCGACGGCCAGGCTCCGCACGGTCTGGAACCCGATCACGGAGATGGCGAAGGGCAACGTGCCCACGCGCCCGGAGAGCCCGTAATAGGGGGAGTTGGCCACCCGCAGCACACGCGCGGCGAACATGGCGTCGCTGGCGATGGCCTTGGCCAGGCTCTGCGCGGAGGTGTTGGGGTCGTCGACCAACGAGAGCACGCTCGCCGCTGCACTCGCCCGGGCGGGCAACTTCTCGTAGCGCGACAGGAGCACGCTGACCGCATCGATCGTCATCGCGGCTCCCCTCCGTTCTTGTCGGCACCGTGACTACCGGACGAACCGTGTGCGCCGTGCGTGCCGGGCGTATCGGGTGAGCCAGGCGTATCGGGCGTGCCGTCGGAGGGGTGGTCATCCGAGGAAGGATGGTTCCCCGCAGAAGGATGACCGGGATGCTCCCTGGCCGCGGTGACCTCCGGCTCCTCCGGGACCCCGGCGTCGGGTTCGCCGTCCTCGATGCTCAGGGACCCGGGAAGCTCCCGGATCCCGAACCGCCACTGTCCCGGCCCGGCGGCCTTGGCCGCGTACATGCCCCGGTCGGCGCGCCGAAGGATGGTCTCTGCCGTGTCACCGTCGTCCGGCAGGGCGACACCCACACTCGCGGAGATCGGCACCTCGCGTCCCATGACCCGGAACGGCTCGCAGAGCCCGGCGAGCTGACGCGCGGCCGCCGCCGACGCGTCCTCGGTGCCCACCACGTAGCGCAGCAGAATCACGAACTCGTCCCCCGCAGCCCGAGCCACCACGTCGTAGTCGCGTGCCGTGCGCACGAGCCGGCGAGCCACCTCGACCAGCACCCGGTCCCCCGCCTCGTGCCCCATGGTGTCGTTGACCTGCTTGAACCCGTCGAGGTCGCAGAAGAGCACGGCGAACTCGCGGTCACGGGCGCGCCGGCTGCCCAGCCACTCGTTCAGGGTCTCGATCAGGTAGCGCCTGTTGATCAGGCCGGTGAGAGCGTCCCGCTTCGCCTGGTAGGACAGCTGCTCCTGCAGGGCACGCCGGGCGGTCACGTCCTCCGCGATCCCGATGAAGCCGGATCCCCGACGAGCGGTGGCCACCGGGGCCAGCCGCAGTTCCACCCAACGGACGGCATCCGCGACCGGGGCGATCCGCAGAGTCTGCTCCGCCGCCGAGCCCGAGAGGACGGTCTGCAGGATCTCGTAGAGCTGCGGCATGTCCTGCGGGTGGATCAGGTCGAGCCAGCCCGTGCCGAGCAGGTGCTCCGGGTCCTCGTTGGCGATCTCGGCGAAGCGGGCGTTCACGAACCCGAGTCGCGCCCCCGCGTCGGACAGGAAGATCCCTATCGGAGCGTGCTGCGCAAGGGCCAGGAATTGGTGCTCGGCCTCCTGGACCTCGCTGTAGGCCTCCTGCAGTTCGTCCGTGCACGGAGACAGGGTGACCAGCCAGCCGCCCTCCGGCAGGCACGGCGACGGGTCGGAGGCGCCCCGGATCGGGATCACGCGGACCCACACCGGCAGATCGCCGTCGAGCCGGGTGACCGTGCCTCCCGCCTCCCCGCCTCCCTCGACGATCAGACGGGCGGTGACCACCCGCCAGGTCTGAGCGCCGATGGCTCGCTGTTCGGGCACCGCCCCGATGCGGCCGGCCATCTCCTCCCCCGGGAGGATGTCCGTGATCGTCGAGTCGAACCACTCGGGATCGAGCTCGGCGGGTAGTGGGGCAGGACCTTGCCCGGACGCCGGGTCCGGGGAACCGTCGTCGGCCACGTCGGGGAAGCCGGCCGGCTCGACAAGTCCCGGGACCGCGATCGGCTCCCCGTGCTCGCGGATCTCGGAGAGGGCGCAGCCCAACACGTCCTCCGGGACGGCGCCCAGCAGCTCCAACAACGCGGCGTTGGCCCAGGCGACGGCCAGCGATCCGGTGTCCCGGGGCGCGAGCCACAGACTCGCGGAGGCCCGCTCCGCTGCGACCCGCCACACATCCACGGCCAGGGGATCCACGGTCGACGTGGGGGTGCGGACGTCGTCGGATCGCCACCCTGTCGGCAGCTCAGCGCGCGAAGAGGACCTCACGCTGAAGCTATCGGCGCCCCGACGCCCGAGCTGTAGCCCGGAGCGGTCAAACGAGTGACGCCCTGTGACCGTTCCCGCGGAAGAGACCCCCCGGAACCCGACGGAACGGACGCCAACTGGCAACCAAGCCCGCAGGGCCCGAATACCCTCTGTGTCACTCGAATCGCACCTGCGCCTGGCCCGTCCACCCGCACGGGCGCACCTGTCAGACATCCCATGCCGAAGCTTGTCAAGCGGCAGTCAGTTGATCTTCTTG
>CAZOWW010000224.1:0-4728 GCA_964583765.1 uncultured Kineosporiaceae bacterium | reverse complement strand
ACCGCGCACCCCACCCCCAACCACACCCCAGCCCCCGGGATATCGACTCGACTGCCCCCGTCCGGTCTGCCAGGGTGAAGACGTGTTCAGGTCCTTGCGCCGAGTGATCCGGCGACATGTGGACCTGCTCAGGGTGGCTGGCTCCGCCTGTTGAGCAGGTGAGGGCTGCCTACGCGGCCACACGCCGACGTCACCCGTCCGAGAGCTGGAACCCATGACTCATGCCCATGTCATCCCTGATGTCCGGGATCGGATATCCGTGACCCGATTCGCGGAGCACCCGGTCACCGCCTGGCTCGCCGACCTGTCCAGGGGCCTCTCCCCCTCCGCGGGCTCCACGCGGATCATCACCGTCGACGGACCGCTGCGGTCCGGCAAGACCGCCTGGGGCACGGCGCTGGCCGAGGCCCTCGATGCCCCGGTCGTACACGTGGCCGACCTCTGCCCGGGTTGGGCCGGTCTCTCGGAGATCGGCTTCCTCCTGCAGAACTGGGTCGTCGACCCTCTGCGACGAGGCGAGGATCCCCGATGGCCCCACTACGACTGGACCGCGGAACGCTACACCGGATGGTCACAGGTCGACCGCGATGACTTCCTCGTCGTCGAGGGCTCGGGCGCCGGCAGCCGGTTGACCGCCCCGCGGAGCAGCCTGCTCCTGTGGGTCGACGCACCGCGCGAGGAACGGACCCGTCGGCTCCAGTGCTCCGCGCGCCCGCCCCGGTACGCCTCGCATCTGGCGGCCTGGCAGGAACAGGAACAGGAGCTCCTGACTCACGAGCGCACCGAGGCGCGAGCAGACCTGCGCCTCGACAACACGCGCACGGTGGGACTGACCGCGGTCAGTCCGCGAGGACGGGCGCTGCTGGCAGGTGAGGTGCCACGGCCACGCGCACGTCGGCGTCCCGCCTGATCGTCCGACGCGACGCCCCTCGTCTCCCGGCCGGCGGAGGGACCCGCAGCCGGAGGACCAGGCGGAAAGATTCACACCCCGCGCAGGTGGAGATCGAGCACCGCGGACGCCCCGCCCGGACGCACCCGCACCGGCACGCCCCAGTCCTGCTGGTAGAGGTGGCAGGCCGGGAACTCAGTTCCTTCGGCGTCGCAGGCAGCCGCCTGCGCACTCACGTGCAGGACTCCCTCGTCGGCGTCCGCACCGAGCACCAGGTCCCTGACCAGTCCCGGTGAGGTCCCGGACCCCGCGACGAGCAGGGACGACGGTGTTGCGGAGACCGTCAGCCGCGTGGGATCGCCCTCCCGGGCGTCCAGGTGCTGGCCTTTCGGCGGCGCGAAGTGCACCACCAGCCGCACCGCCCCTGCGGGCAGGTCCACCGGCTCCCGCCGAACCCGGTGAGCCCCCCGGTCCATGAGCCGCGCCTCGGCCGGCACCGGCACCCGCACCAATCGGTGGGCCGCGGACTCGACCACGACGAGGACCGGCCCGTCCGCACCTTCCTCCACGACCACGTCGCTCGGCTCCCGGAGACCGTCCACCACGGTCGTCAGCTCGCCCCTCGCCACATCGATGCGGCGGACCGCCCCGTTGTAGGTGTCGGCCACCACGAGCGAGGAGTCGGGAAGTGCGGCGACGCCCAAGGGGTGCTGCAGCAACGCCCGGTCGAGCGCGCCGTCCCGGAAACCGAAGTCGAAGAGCCCGCGCCCGACCACGGTGGAGACCGTTCCGTCCACACCGATCCGCCGCACCGCGGAGGTCTCGGAGTCGGCGACCAGGAGGTCACCGCTACGCGGGTCCACGCAGAGCCCGGACGGTTGCGCGAACCAGGCGTCCGCCGGATCGCCGTCCCGGAGCCCCTCGTTGGTGGTGCCGGCGAGGACGGTCACCGTGCCGTCCTCGGGGTGGAAGGCCCACAGCTGGTGGCTCCCGGCCATGGCGACCACCACCTGGTCCTGCCACCAGCTGACGTCCCAGGGCGTGGACAGTGCCTGCGCCCGACCCGGCACGGCGGGGCCGCCCGCCGCCAGGCGCCGCCGCAACTGGGCACCCGTTCCGGCCAGGGTCGTCACTCCGCCGTCGGACAGCCGCACCCCCCGCAACGCGTGGTTCGCACTGTCCGCGACCACCACGTCGTACCCGAGGTGCTCCGCCGTGGTCCGCGGCAGCGCGACCAGCCCCTGCGGCTCGGCGAACCGGGCGGTCCCGGTGTCGCCGTCCTGCAGACCCGGCGCCCCCTCGCCGATCCGGAGACGCTCGGTGACCAGGTCCGGCGCGAGCAGGACCAGCTGATGATGCGCGGTGTCCGCGACGAGGATCCCGTTCTCGGTGATCAGCGCCTTGCCGGGGAAGCGCAGCGCGGTGGCGGGGGCCGGCGGAAGGGCGAGTGGTCCGTCACCGCGGCGCAGGGTGCCCCGCGCGGTGTGCTGGGCGATCAGTTCCTCCACCAGCGCCGCGAGGCCGGGACCGTGTCCCTCCCCGGACAGGCGGGCCACCACGTACCCCTCCGGGTCGACGACGACGAGCGTCGGCCAGGCCCGTGCGACGTAGGCCCGCCAGGTGACCAGTTCGGGGTCGTCCAGGACGGGGTGCGCCACCCCGTGACGTTCCACCGCGTCCGCGACGGCGGTCTGATCCGCCTCGTGCGCGAACTTCGGCGAGTGCACTCCCACGACCACGAGGACGTCCGGGTAGGCCTGTTCCAGCGGACGCAGCTCGTCCAGGACGTGCAGGCAGTTCACACAGCAGAAGGTCCAGAAGTCGAGCACGACGACGCGCCCGCGCAGGTCGTCGAGGGACAGGCTGCGGCCGCCGGTGTTCAACCAACCCCGCCCGTGCAGCGCGGGAGCTCGCACCCGGACGTGGTCGAGCGGTTCTGTCATGCTCACCCGCACAGTCAACCTCCCCTGCGGCGTCGATGCCCGCGGAACACCCCCAGCCGCCGCCGTCGCCCGAATCCCGCATGTTTGCTTTCTTTCCGTTCCGGCCCCCGCCGGTCGGGAAGGACTCCCGGCGAGCGGAGGAACCGTGGCCCGTCACCGCGACACCCTCGGGGTGCCCTTCCCGACCGGCGGGCACAGCCCTCGCCATTAGTGAACACATCAGTGCAGGAAGAATGGTGATTACTGAACGCCGGTGTTCACCTATGGATTCCCGTGAACAAGAAACAGGGGGCAGACCAGGTCAGGGTGGGGAGCAGGAGGAAGGAGAAACGGCGCGAAATTCCTCCATGGAACCTGTTCGACCGAAAGTTGTCCTTGCCATCACCGACCGGTTCTGCGATCGTATGCCGCCGAATCGATTCGCCCATCTCATGACCGGTCAGCGAGTCCGGCCGCCGCCCGGCAGACGACCTGCCGCCCGCCGAGTGCAAGGCGGGCAGCCCCGCAGTCCGTACCTCTCGACGCACCCCGAACACCCCCGGCCCGTCTCCGTCCCCACCACGTGACGGTCCAGGGGCCGCCCCAGGAACCGCCGTCCGGCCCCTCCGCACGGCGGCCCACGTCTTCGAGGAGAACCCATGCGACGTATCCGCCACCGGGCGCAACTGGCGATGGCCGTCACGGTCGCCGTCGCCGGCGCGCTCACCGCGGCCGTCTCGACCGCCGCACACGCTGCAGCGGGCTGTAGCGTCACCTACTCCGTGGCGAGCCAATGGAGTGGTGGTTTTGGCGCAAATGTTAGCGTGAACAACCTGGGTGACCCGCTCAGCAGTTGGCGTCTCACCTGGACGTTCACCGCCGGACAGACCATCACCCAGCTCTGGAACGGCACGCTCAGCCAGTCCGGTTCGTCGGTCACGGTCACCAATGTCTCCTACAACGGTTCCATCCCGACCGGCGGCAGCCAGAGCTTCGGCTTCAACGGTTCATGGACCGGCAGCAACCCGTCCCCGACCGACTTCGCGGTCAACGGCACCGCCTGCACGGGCACGCCGGTCACGGGCACGACCACCACCTCGCACACCACCAGCACGACCTCGCGTACCACGACAACCACCACGACGACCACGTCGACCCCGACCACGGGCAACCAGCCCTGCGACCTCTATGCCTCGGGCGGCACGCCCTGTGTCGCGGCGCACAGCACGACCCGTGCCCTGTACAAGGCCTACAGCGGCAACCTGTACCAGGTGCGTCGTGCCAGCGACAACGCATACCTGAGCATCCAGCCCCTGTCGGCGGGCGGGGTCGCCAACGCCTCCGCACAGGACACGTTCTGCGCGAACACCTCCTGCGTGATCACCCGGATCTACGACCAGACCGGCCGCGGCAACGACCTCACCCAGGCTCCGGCCGGCGGTGCGGCCGGCGGCCCGGACAACCTGGCGAACGCGACCGCCGCGCCGACCACCGTCGGCGGCCACAAGGCCTACGGCGTCTACGTCGCGGCAGGCACCGGCTACCGCAACAACAGCACCAACGGCATCGCCACCGGGGACAACCCCGAGGGCGAGTACGCCATCTTCGACGGCACGCACTACAACGGCGGATGCTGCTTCGACTACGGCAATGCCGAGACCGACAGCCGCGACGACGGCAACGGCACCATGGAGGCCATCTACTTCGGCAACATCAAGGTCTGGGGCTACGGCACCGGCAACGGCCCCTGGATCATGGCCGACATGGAGAACGGGCTGTACTCCGGCTCCGCCGCCGGCTACAACGCCAACGACCCCACCACCAGCTACCGGTACACCACCGCCATGATCGAAGGCGGCGCCAACCAGTGGGCCATCCTCGGCGGCAACGCCCAGTCCGGCAGCCTCGCCACCGACT
>CAZOWW010000223.1:0-4752 GCA_964583765.1 uncultured Kineosporiaceae bacterium | reverse complement strand
TGCCCGCACTCTGTTCATCGCGGACGGCATCAACGACATCGGCTACCACGCCGACGCCGCCTCGCTCATCGCTGGCCTGCACCAGCTCGCGGTCCAGGCGCACGCCGCCGGGCTGCGCGTGGTCGCGGCCACCATCACCCCCTACGGCGGCGGCTTCGACGCCACCCAGGAGGCGACCCGCCAGAGCGTGAACGCCTGGATCCGCACCAGCCACGACCTCGACGGCTACGCGGAGTTCGCGCACGCGGTCGAGGACCCCGCCCAGCCCTCCCAGCTGCTGGCCGCCTACGACGCGGGCGACCACCTGCACCTCAACGACGCCGGCTACCAGAAGCTGGCCGACTCGATCTCGTTGCGCCTGCTCGGCTGAGACCTCCTCGCGCGTCCTCGATCGAGGCTGTACGACGGACCCACCCGCACCTGTTCGGCCGGCCCGGCGCCCGGCCGGGCAGAGCGGGTGCCGCATGGGGAGCCCCGATCGCCCGGTGACGACACGTTCGCCGGCTCGCGCCGTCCCGCCGCATCCGGGCTCCGACCGGCCCGGATACCCGGCTCGGGCCGGAGGTCCCGCCCGGGAGGAGGCTCCTGGGCGATACAAACGTGAGACCTGCCCGTTGACATTGGTGTCAGAACCGTCGGCACGATGGACTCGTTGTCAGGGTTCGGTGGCAGGACAACCACCATCGACAGACCCCTGTTCGACCAGACCACCTGTTCGACGCCTGGCCGGCTCCCCCGGTCTGCGCGGCCGGTTCGAGCTGACGAGGACACCGGTATCCATGAGCACGAAGTCCGTCGAGCGAGTCGACCATGTTGTGATCCGTTTTGCCGGGGACTCCGGTGACGGCATGCAGCTGACGGGTGACCGCTTCACCGCCCAGACCGCAGCCCACGGCCACGACCTCGCCACGCTGCCCAACTACCCCGCCGAGATCCGGGCGCCACAGGGCACCATCCCCGGGGTGTCCAGCTTCCAGGTGCAGTTCGCCGACCACCCGGTGTACACCCCCGGCGACACCCCCGACGTCCTGGTCGCGATGAACCCCGCCGCGCTGAAGGCGAACCTGAAGGAGATGCCCCGCGGGGCGACGCTCCTCCTGGACACCGACGAGTTCCACAAGCGGAACCTCGCCAAGGTCGGGTACGTCGCAGACCCGCGCACCGACGGCAGCCTGGAGTCCTACCGGGTGCACGAGGTGCCGCTCACCTCGCTGACCGTCGCCGCGCTGGAGCAGTACGACCTCACGCGCAAGGAAGCCGAGCGGGCGAAGAACATGTTCGCCCTCGGCCTGGTTTCCTGGATGTACAACCAGCCGACCGAGCCGACCGAGCAGTTCTTCCGGGAGAAGTTCGCGAAGAAGCCGGCCATCCGTGATGCCAACATCGCGGCGATCCAAGCCGGCTGGGCCTACGGCGAGACCACCGAGGCCTTCGCGGTGCGCTACGAGCTGGGCCGGGTGGAGAGCGTGCCCGGGACCTACCGCAACATCACCGGGAACACGGCCACCGCCTACGGGCTGGTCGCGGCCGCCCACCGCGCGGGCCTGCCCCTGGTGCTCGGTACCTATCCGATCACCCCGGCCACCGACATCCTGCACGTGCTGAGCACGCTCAAGCGCTACGGCGTGGTCACCATGCAGGTCGAGGACGAGATCGCGGGCATCGGGACCGCGTTGGGCGCCTCGTACGGCGGTGCGATCGGCGTGACCACGACCTCCGGTCCGGGCCTGGCGCTCAAGACCGAGACCGTCGGCCTGGCCGCGATGCTCGAGCTGCCTCTGGTGATCGTGAACGTGCAGCGGGGCGGCCCGAGCACCGGCCTGCCGACCAAGACGGAGCAGGCGGACCTGCTGCAGGCCATGTTCGGGCGCAACGGCGAGGCGCCGGTGCCGGTGATCGCGGCCTGCTCCCCCGGAGACTGCTTCGACGCCGCGGTGGAGGCGGTGCGTATCGCCACCGTCTACCGCACCCCCGTGCTCCTGCTCACGGACGGCTACCTGGCCAACGGCTCGGAGCCGTGGCGCATCCCCGAGATGGACGAGCTGCCCGACCTGCGGGTCGAGTTCGCCACCGGGCCCAACGCGGTCGGCGCCGACGGCAAGCCCGTCTTCCGCCCCTACGACCGCGACCCGGTGACCCTGGCCCGCCCGTGGGCGATCCCCGGCACCCCCGGCCTGCGGCACCGGATCGGCGGCCTGGAGAAGGCCGACGGCACCGGCGCCATCTCCTACGACCCCGACAACCACGACCGGATGGTCCGGTACCGGGCCGACAAGGTGGACGGCATCGCCGTCCCGCCCCTGGAGGTCGACGATCCGACCGGGGACGCCGAACTGCTCGTGCTCGGCTGGGGTTCCACCTACGGACCGATCCGGGCCGGGGCCGAGGAGGCCCGCGCCGCGGGCGTCACGGTGGCCACCGCGCACCTGCGGCACCTCAACCCCTTCCCGGCCAACACCGGGGACGTGCTGCGCCGCTACCGGCGGGTGCTCGTGCCCGAGATGAACCTGGGTCAGCTGGCGCTGCTGCTGCGTGCCCGCTACCTGGTCGACGTGTCCGGCTACAACCGGGTCCGCGGCCTGCCGTTCACGGCGGCGGAGATCGCCGACGCCATTGCGACGATTGCGAAGGAGGGCTCGCGATGACCGCCGACCTGGATGTCGCCCGGACCTGCTCCGGCCTCGACGAGGTCCCGCACCTGCCCGAGGGCGCGATCGCGCTCAACCGCAAGGACTTCACCACCGGTGCGGAGGTGCGCTGGTGCCCCGGCTGCGGGGACTACGCGATCCTCGCCGCGGTCCAGTCGTTCATGCCCACGCTGGGCATCAGCCCGGACAACATCGCAGTGATCTCGGGCATCGGCTGTTCCTCCCGGTTCCCCTACTACGTCAACACCTACGGGGTGCACTCGATCCACGGCCGCGCCCCGGCCTTCGCGACCGGGCTGGCCACCGCTCGCCCCGACCTGTCGGTGTGGGTGGTCACCGGGGACGGCGACGCGCTGTCCATCGGCGGCAACCACCTGATCCACGCCCTGCGCCGGAACGTCAATCTCACGATCCTGCTGTTCAACAACCGGATCTACGGGTTGACCAAGGGCCAGTACTCCCCGACGTCCGAGCAGGGGAAGATCACCAAGTCCTCGCCCTTCGGCTCGGTGGACCGGCCCTTCGACCCGATCTCCGTGGCCCTGGGCTGCGAGGGGACCTTCGTGGCCCGGACCATCGACTCCGACCGCGCGCACTTCAGCGAGGTCATGCGCCGGGCCGTCCAGCACCGCGGCGCCTCCCTCGTGGAGATCTACCAGAACTGCCCGATCTTCAACGACGGCGCCTACGACGTGCTCAAGGACCGGGACACCTCCCAGCACCGGTTGATCCGCCTCGAGCACGGCCAGCCGATCCGCTCGGCGGACCAGGGCGTCGTCCGCGACCCCGACGGCAACCTGCGGGTGATCGACCTGGACCCCACGGGCGACGTCCCGCCGCTCGTGGTGCACGACGCGCAGGCCGACAACCCGACCCAGGCGTTCGGCCTGGCCCGGCTCATCGACCCGGTGCAGAACCTCGTGCCGATCGGCATCTTCCGGGACGTCGACCGGGACGTGTACGACGACTCGGTGCGCCGGCAGATCGCCGACGAGGAGACGAAGGCCGGCGGCCCCGCCACGGCCCAGGACCTGCGGGAGCTCTTCGGCGGCCACGACACCTGGGCCGTCGGCTGACCCTCACCCAGGCGGGCGCCGGACTGACGCACCGGTCCGGACGTCGCACGCACGTGACCGTGGCCGGTCTCCCGCACCGGGAGGCCGGCCACGGTCACGTGGAAGGGTGTCGAGGAAGCCTGCTGCCCGGCGCCCTCCTCGCCGGGACACGACTCTCCGGCGGACGTCCTGACTGTCCGGGTTCGTGATGGGACGTCGGTGGGCTCCCGCACCCAGAACCCGCACAGGCCCTGGTGGGGGATCATCAAGCCAGCTCGTGGGCCCTCGCCGCTACGTTGGGCCGGTGGCGTTGATCGGGTGGGGAGACGAGTCCGGATCGGATGCGACCCGCGATCCGGGCACCTACATCGTGTCGGTCTCCCTGGCCGACCAGGAAGCCATCGACAAGATCCACGAGGCTATGCGGCCTCTGGTCTTCAAGGGCACCCCGAAGCTGCACTGGCGAGACGAGCGCCCTCCACGCCGCCACTTGATCGCCCAGATGATCGCCAGCCTGCCGATCAGCGGTCTGATCGTGATCCGTTCCCGCCCTCAGGAACCTGATGAGCGTCCCGAGCGGCGTCGGCGTAAGTGCCTCGAGCAGCTGCTGTGGACGCTGGACGCGCGGGGATGCTCGCAGCTGACCTTGGAGTCTCGAGGCACGAAGGACGACCAGGAAGACCGGAAACTGGTCGGCAACCTCCGCGCCTGCCGACACATGTCCTCGCAGCTGCGCCTGGACCATGTCCCTGGACCGCAGGATCCTTGTCCGTGGGTCGCTGACGCCCTGTGCCAAGGTCCTCCGAGTTGCGCAGGGTCAGTGTCGGGGCGAGTTCTGCTGCGGGCTCGGCCTCGGCGAAGCCCGGGGCCGCAACCAGGACCTGGGACAGGGGCTGGCGGATGCGGACCTTCGCCGAGGCCCGGGTCGCCCGTCCCAGCTCCACGATCCGCTGGACCAATCCCATCTGCTCGGCCAGGACCGGGTCGATGAGCGGTAAACATTCACGGGGGTGCGGATCGTGATGTGCGCGGTTCGGCTGTCCACGCTG
>CAZOWW010000222.1:0-4916 GCA_964583765.1 uncultured Kineosporiaceae bacterium | reverse complement strand
TTCGTCCTCTCGGTGGTCGCCGTCCTGGCCCACCCTGCCGGCCTGACCGCTGTCTTCGGGCTCATCGGCGCGCTCCTCGCCACCCGATCATCGTGGTCCTCCTGGGGAGCGCCGCAGGCTGGTCGACCCTCGCCCGGGGCGAGGTCACCACCAACGGAACCATGCTCACCATCAAGAGCCCCGCGCCTAACTTCATCGCCTCGCTGCCCCCCTTGTCCGCTTACCCTCCACACCTCGCCCCTCAGGCCCACGCCGCCTTCACGGTGTACCTGGCGCAAGCCGGGTCTCCCACACGGCCGCTCCCACCCGGATTCCCCACCCAGACGGCTCAACCCACCGACCCCGTCCACTCCGCGACCGGAATGCCGCCCACGCCGTACACGCAGCCGACCCCGCCACGGTGATCAAGTACCGACGGGAGCCGCGTTCACGCACCTGCACCAGGTCAGGAAGGCAGCCCAGCGCTGCGGGCGCCAACAGACCCGCCGCTCCGGTTCAGCCCGAGGGGCACTGGGTCCGTGCCATCAGCGTGCCATTCGCCAAAATCACGCAGGGGTACTCCAGTCCGCCCAGGACGCACCGTTCCCCCAGGTCGGGGCTCCTCGCGGTACGTTTGGACGGTTTCCGAGCTGACAGTGCGGTTCGATTCCCGTCGCCCGCTCCAACGGACGGCCTTGGGTCGTCGCCCCAGGGAGGTCCCGTGGGCTTCGAGCGAATCACTGTCGACCCTGTCCGGCTCGAAGGCAGAGCCCGTGTCCGTGACCTGCGCATCTCCGTTCAGACGGTGGTCCGTCTCGTCGCCGCGGGATGGTCCTTCGACGAGATCCTCGTCGAGTATCCCGACCTGGAACGTGAGGACATCACTCAGGCCCTGGAGTACGCGGCAGCCGCGACCGACGTCCACGTCTACCCGCTGCGCGAACCGGCGTGAGATTCCTCGTCGACGAGAACCTTCCCCCGCGTCTGGCCGAACTACTCAACTCCTCCGGACATGACGCCGTCCACATCCGGGATCTGCACGCGGAAGGCGCGCCGGACGAAGCAGTCATGGTCCCGGCAGTCCGCGAGGACCGGATCATCGTGTCAGCCGACACGGACTTCGGGGCCCTGCTGGCCTCCACCCGTGCGACGCAGCCATCCGTGATCCTCGTCCGCGCACTGGTCGACCACCGGCCGGCCGAACTGGCCGGGATCCGGCTCGCCAACCTCAACACAATCCTGGACCACCTGGACGCCGGTGCCACGGTGGCCTTCACCCAGAAAGCATCCGCGTCCGCCCCCTCCCCTTGCGGTGAGCCCAGGCGCACGCCGAACCACGACCACCCGAGACGCGAGCAACCCCGGCCCATAGCCATTGAGCTCCCCGAGCGGGTCACAGAACCCCGGCCGCCCTCGCACAGGCCGCCCAACCCTCCACGGAACCACCCGGTCACCAGACCGAGGTGATCACAGCCTCAAGACGTGATCGTCGAACTCCGTGTGCTCGGCGGCGGCGCTGCTCGTGCGGAGCCAGCTCTGGAGGACGCTGGTACGCCTCCCGCGACGAGGCGTCTCACTACGTCGTCGTGATGCTGACACGCACCGAGCGTGGACCGGTCGATTGGAACGCCGCGCGGGCCAGGACTCCGTCGACACCACCAATCACCAGGTAGCGCATGGCTGTGGCGCTGCACACCACGGACGTGGTGCCCGCGGGAGTACGGCAAGTCCTGAGCAAGATCCGGTATCCCATCCGAGTCATCCAGGATTCCCAGGACGCCTCCACCAGGGCCGGTGAGGCACCCGCGACGGTGAACGTCCCGCTGAGCTGGCCGCAGCCGGTTCCGTGTGGACGGGAGCAGGCCGTGTGGCCGGCCCACTGCGGCGGCGTGAGCCCCAGTTCGGACCAGCCGGGGAGCACCGGCGCCAGCCACGCTCGAGGGTCCTGGCCCTCCACGAGCACGACCAGGCGCGGAATCGACTCCACACCCCCACTGTGGCGCAGGGGTTCCTGAGTCACCTGGATGAGCAACGGCAGGCCCCGGTACCTGCCCTCAGCGAGACAGGCAGCCCAACCCTCGGCACTGGGGATGTCCGGCCAGCAGGAATCGTGCCGGTACACCGTGACCCCGTAGGCGGAGAGCACCGACACGGTGTCCATGAACAACTGTGACAGGTGACGACGGGAGTCGGTGAGGCAGTACGTCGTGGCGCCCCCGCATGCAGTGGAGTACCAGTCCCGCCTGGCTCCGGCAGGAACCGGCAGCGAGCCGAGGATGCGCCCGGCCACGATGGGGTCCAGACGCTGCGACCACGCCGCGTCAGGGACTTCCGGAGACGCGGCGGCTCGTGGCGCGACCAGTACCAGGGGTGCGAACACAGCACCCAGGACGAGCACAAGCAGGAAGCCCAGCCCCAGACATCGGTCCTCGGCCGATCGACGGTACCGTCCCATGATTGATCATTCGGACGATCCGTTGAGATGCTGAACCCGATCAAGGGATCGTCACCCTGGGGTGCTCCCGGAGCTACGACGAGCTGAACCAGTGGCGGAGCCGAGGGGAGCACCCCTGGCTCAGCCCGGCTGGCGCACCCCTGACCGTCATCACGAAGCTCTCCCTACCTGAACTTTCCTTGTGCATCCGGAGGGCAAGTAACCACAGAAGTCATCCGATCACCATTCGACACGCAAAGAACGTTCAATACCTCTTCCCGGGCCACGGGAACGGCGGGTTCCTCGCGATCTCACAAGCATCGACACGGACACGTCGCCGAGCCCGGTGAGCCCTAGCTGGCCGAGATCCTTCCGCCTACCTCAACACAACCAAGGCCACGGCGCCCGTGAACAGTTGTGTCGCTGAGGGGTGGGTGTCTGTCGGTGATGCAGTACGCCGTGGGCGTGTCGTCGGTGATGCATCAATCGCGAGCGGTCCCCGCAGAGCTGGCGGGGCACTGAGCACGCAAGACATGCCTCCGACCCCGCACTCGAGCTGAATGGGGCTTGACGGTTGCCCGGAGACTCCAGATCGTGCGCTACGCTTGATCACGCTTCGTATCCAGAATATGCCGTTCCGTGACTTGATGCGGCTGCGAAGGCTTGATGCTGTCGACCTGCCGAGGAGTCGTCCAGACCCCGACATCGGCGGTTGTGGTCACCAAATCCTGCGGCCCGCAAGCCGCCCATCGACAGGAGCGAGTGTGGAGCATCATCCCGTGGTAACCAGGGAACCAACCGCGCCGACCGGGCGGGGATACCGCTGGTACGTCGGCGAGGACGGTGACTGGAGCAGGGTGCGGGACAGTGCACTGTTCCCCTCCCGCAGCCAGGTGCTCGAACTCGCCGTGGAGTTGTCACGCTCGGTCCCCGGGCACGTCATGGAGTTCGGGGTATGGAAGGGCCAGTCCACCAGGGCAATCCGGGACGCCCTCTGGCGTGCGTCGATCTGGTCACCGCGCCAGTGGACCAAGCGGATCTACGCCTGTGACTCCTTCGACGGATTGCCCGAGGGATACGAACATCTCGGCGCGGGGACGTTCGCCACAGAAGTGCCCCGGCTGATCGGGGTGCGGATCGTGCAGGGGTTCTTCGAGCAGTCCCTCACCCCGGCACTGGCCCAAGAGGTCGGGCGGGTGAGCCTGGTACATCTGGACGCCGACCTGTTCAGTGCCACCCAGACCGTGCTGAGGTGGATCGACCCGTTGCTCAGTGACGGTGCTCTACTGGTCTTCGACGAATTCGGAGGCGAGGACCCCGCCGAGGAGCGGGCGCTGCAGGAATGGCTCGAAAGCACCGGCCGACAGGTTCTGCTGATCGGGCTGTTCTCGCGCGAGCCAAGCGGCGGCGGAGACCGGACCGACCGCCGCGCGATCTTCCAGGTGATCGGCGAGCGCCCTGTCCCCCGTCTACCCTCCCCACTACCGGTGCGGCTTCGCCGTCGCCTGCTCTCCCGGTGGTGACCACCGGTCAGTCAGCTGACCTTGGCGTCACTCTGGCTTCGCCGACATCTCGACCACGCCTGCGAAGTCATTTGTGATCATCCCCAGTCCACGGTCCGAGGCCACGGAAGTCACGCCCATCCCCGCAGGCACAACCTCTACCGGCTGATATCCGATGTCCCCGGACCGCCCTGAACAGCAGGAAAGCCGCCGCCGCCGCCAGGGACATGCACGACGCAGGTGTCCCTGGTCCGCACAGAGCTTCAGTTCCCGACCCTGAGGTGGACGCGGACCCTCCCGGGCGCCGCCGACTGGAACCCCGCGACAACGGTGACCTTGCCTCGTCCACCCAGAGCGAGAACACGCGTGGCGCTGGCGAGACACTTCTTCGACGAGATGTGGCCCACCACACGATAAGTCGATGAGATCGACCTGGTACCCGAGACCGGCCATCCAGGCCCGCCGGGACGACGCCTGAGCCACTGGCGCGCCAGGCGCGAGGAACGTTCCTCAAGCATCCTGCACCCGGCTGCGGACCGGTACGTGCAGGTCATCGTCCCGATCCACCTGGAGGCAGCAAGCCCCAGTTGCCTCCAGGTTGGCAGTGCCCAGCCGTCGCGGGCGGGTCGTTGCTGCTCACGATCGAGGCCTGCCACGGTGCCACTTCCGGTCTTCCAGGGCCCGTAGTGGCCATCGACGATCACGGCCAGTCGCGATGCCGCGTACGGCGCGGGAGGATCCCGTCGGGGCCGCCAGCGCGCTCAGCATGCGGTCCGCGGCGGCGCTGCGACTCCATGACACCCCGCCAGATGATCATCTTCCTCACGGAAGCGGACCAGGAACCGTCAACCTGACTGATCTCGGGACGGTGGCGGGAGCACGAGGGGGCGAGCTCACCTCGCCCCGACCATCGACAGCCAGGTCGCCGGCCTGCGGAAGACCGGGGTCAGAGTTCGCCGATGCGGGTGAGGCTGAGCGTGAAGGACAACATGATCGTTTGA
>CAZOWW010000221.1:0-4991 GCA_964583765.1 uncultured Kineosporiaceae bacterium | reverse complement strand
CGCCCGAGCGCCGGACCGGGGTCGTGGGCCGCCGGGGAACCGGTCAGCCGCAGAGGCGGACCGGGGAGCCGGCGAGGCCGCTCTCGCTCACGGCAGCGACCGAGACGCAGGGCCGGTCCCGCGGCGGGAGCGGCCCGAGATCGAGGTGCGTCAGGGGGGTGCGGATGGGCTCGTACGGTGTGCCGTTCCCCCCGTACGGCGTGACCACGTACTCCCGCACCAGGTCGGGGCGCGGGACCGACCACGCGAAGCGGACGGTTCGCGGCCCGATCCACTGGACCGCCCCGGTGAGGACGAACAGGCGCTGCCGGTCGCTGGGCTCGGCCGTGGGGGTGCGGGCCGCCGTCACCCGCCCACCCGGCAGATGTGACGGCCCACTGACCAGGGAGACGCCCAACGAGACCACCACCGCGAGCGTGGCCACTCCGGTCGCGGTCACGAAGCCCAGATGCCGTCCTCCGGCTCTCGGGTCCGCGCCCGTTGCCTCGTGCGCGGTCTCGGCGTCGGCGTCCTCGTCGAGGGACACCGCCACGTCGGGGTGCGCCGTCGGGTCAGGGGACGCTGCCGGGTCGGGGTGCGCCGTCGGGCCAGGAGCTACTGCCGTCGTGTCGGGCGCTAGCGGAGCACCGGGGTGCGCTGCCACCTCAGGGGACGCTGCCGGATCGGGATCGTCCGGGGCCTCGTGATCCCGTGCGGGCCGGGGAACAGTGCCCGTCCGGGGATCGTCGGCGTCCGGCGACTCCCGAAGCGTCGGAGAGAGCTCGTCCCGCCTGGCCTCGCCCTGCCCTGAGCTTGTCCCGCCCTGCTGCAGGCTGCCGTCCGGCGCCGCAGACAGGGATGACGGCCCCGCCGTTCCTCGCTCGCCGTCGTACGGGATGCGGGGGGAATCCCCGGTCCGGATCCTCTCGAGGGCCTCGGCCAGGGCCAACGCGCTCGGATACCTGGATTCGGGACTCTTGGCCATGGCCCGTTGGAGCACGCGCTCCAGGGCGTCGGGCACGTCCGTCCGACGCGTGCGGGGGGCGGGGAAGTCGCGGATCCGCCGGGCGAGGCCGTTGCGGTCCGTCGTCCCCCGGGCACCGTCGAAGGGGGCCCGGCCGACGAGAAGCGTCCACAGTGTGGCCCCCAGGGAATAGACGTCGCTGCGTTCGTCCGGAGCCTGCGTGGCCGAGGCCACTTCGGGGGCCGACCAGGGGGAAGGCCAGATGCGTCCCCGGCCGGCATTCGCATCGACGTGGTGGTGGTGGCCGCCGATGCCGAAGTCCGTCAGGCCGAGCCGATGCTGGCGGTCGGTGAGGATGTTGGAGGGCTTGATGTTGCCGTGGACCACCTCCGAGTGGTGCGCACTGTGCACCGCGTCGCAGAGGTGGATCCCGAGGTCGAGCACGTCTGCGACCAGGAGAGTGTCGCGGACGGCGCGTTCGGCGAGGTTCGCTCCCGGGTAGTAGTCGAAGACGAGGTAGGCCCGACCCTCGTCGGTGAGTGCGGCGTCCCGCAGCGGCACGACGCACGGGTGTTCCGCGATCATGCTCATGCGTTCGGCATAGCGCTGGAGGGCCTGGGGGTCCCCGGTCACCGGGGATGTCGCCCGCAACACCTTGACCGCGACCGCGTGTCCGTACCTGCGCTTCCGGAAGAGGTGTACCTGGGCGTACTCGGAGACGGAGAGTTGGCGGACCCAGCGGTATCCGGGGACTCCTGGAACGTCGAGAACCTCTCGCGACGCCCGGCTCACCTGGTCGCCGAGCCCGACAGACCAGGTGGCGTCGGCGTCGACCATCCCGCACGCGGGAGGGTCACCGGAACCCGCGGTCGACGCAGGGCCGAATCCGCACGGTGTGCCGACGACGGCCCGGGAGACTGCCCGGGGTTGGCGGCCATGTTCTCTGGTCCCTTCGGGGCGATCCAGCGGATGCACATCGTAATTCCCAGCGTAGTCGGACAACTACTCTTCGGGGTCACTGTGGGGAGCAACCACCCGAAGAGGCGGGTCATCGCCCGACGTTCGGGGGGCTGCCGGGGTCGTTCCCCGAACCCTCGTCCGGATGGTCGTGGCCACCATGGGGTCGGTCCGGCCACGGCGTGGCCCGTCGCCGCACTGCACCCGACGCCAGGCGGCCCGGAAGACGTCCCCCGGGGGTTGGTTCAGGAGCAACCGTCCGAAGGGGCGGTAGGCCCTGCCCCGGACGGGGACCTCGGCCCCGAGGAGCGGGTACTTCCAGGTCTCCACGGGCAGGTCCGGACTGCATTCCACGGACCACGGTCCGGGCAGGAACGCGTCCCGACCCGCACGGCGACGCACCCCGGGGACGAGGAGTCCCGCGGTCCGCAGGAAGGTGAGCGCCTCGTGGACCCGCGACAGCGGCCAGCCGTTCCACTGGCCCAGGTTGCGGTCGGAGGGATCAGGTAGGGCGAGTACCTGCAGGTAGACGACGGCGGGGTCCTCCGCGAGCCGGTGGGCGCGGGCAAGGTCCTCCAGCACCTCGGGGGCGCTGATGCGTGGGTCCTCGTCCCAGCGGGCCAGGGCCTGCGGGTCGGCGGCGCTCGCGCGGATGCGGTCGACGAGACGGCTCGTCCCCGGGTCGAGGGCCACCAGCAGGGCGGGCAGGGCCGGTGGATCGAGGTCCGGCAGGAGACGGCGTGCCATCAGCCCCGCCACGGGGTCGTCGGGCGTCTCGGCGAGCCGGGCCGGCTCGAGCAGTACCTGGTGGGTGCGCGGGAAGGACCGGACACTGACCGCCGCGGAGAGCCGCACGGGCCCCGGTTCCCCGGGTACCTGGGCCGTCCCGGGCGCACCAGGACCCAAGGGCAGTTCGACATCTCCATGGCCGACGACTCCCGCGGTCACCGGCCCCCCGACGTGACGACAGGCGGCCTGCACGGCTTCGAGCACCAGACCGGCTCCGGCCCGCAACGGATCCCCGTTCGGTGCGGCGCGGGCCGCCCACAGGGCCACGGGCACGAAGCTGCCGGCCCGTTCGAGCAACTGGAGCGGATCGGCCCGGAACTCCCCGCAGGAGCCGGCCTGGGCGATGCGGCCGAGGGTCTGCGCCGGTGTGGTGGCCGCGGGCAGGGCACGGGTCACCGCCGTCGCGTGGGATTCCGGAGCGGCCGCCGCCCGACCGAACCGACGGACCCAGGCGGCGCCGAGGTTGCGGGCCAGGCAGAGCGGATCGGCCAGGTCACCGGGGCGGCGCACGGCCTCGTGCAGGAGGTCGACCCGGTCCTCGGGTCGGATGTCGACGAAACGACGGGCCGCGGCCGCGGCCTGGGCGGCGGTGAGGCCGAGGAGCCGGCGCAACCCGGGCTCCAGCGGGGCGGGTGGGTCGATGAGCGGGACCCCGGGCAGGCCGGCGAGCAGGAGGGCGGACTCGGCCTCGGTGAGGCCGCTGATCGCGGAGAGTCGGGTCACCGCTGCTCCCGACCAGCCCCAGGCACCCCGGTGCGTCAGCAGGTCGACGGCCTCCCGTAGTCCGGGCTCCGTGTGCAGCCCGGACTGGGTCAGCGTGGCCACCGCGCGGGACCGCGCGGGCAACGGCAGGTGTCGCGGATGGCCGAGCACGAGCAGGGTGAACCGGTACCGCCCCGGTCGGTGGTCACCGCGGGCGAGGGCGGTGCGCGCCACCACGACGGAGCGTGCGCCGGGGGTTTCCTGCGTGCTGCCGATCGGGTGGGACACCGTCGACTCGGCGAAGACGACCCGCAGGCGCACACCGTGCCCGGCGAGGCCGCTGTCGAGGATCCGTTGCAGGATCGCGGTGATCGCCCGGCGGCCCGGCTCGGGCACCGCGGGGGACGCGGCGAGCGTCGCGAGGAGGCCGGGGCGCACGAGGACCACGGGCCAGTCCGACTCTTCGTCCGGATCCGCCGGGAACTCCTCGTCCGGTGCGTGGCCGAGCAACGCGGCGGCGGCGCGCGGGAGAATGTCGACGAAGTCACCGGGGCTGGCCGGGCCGAAGGTCGCCAGTAGTCCGGCCCAGATGTCGGTCGCGACCAGGGCCTGCGCCACGGTGTCGACGGGGGCGACGGCGAACGGCCGGGACGTGAGCGCGGCCCGCACGGCGGTGAGGGTGGCGGCCGCCCCTCGCGTCTGGGCGGCGACACCGTCCACGGCCCTCGCCAGAGCGGGATCGCTGAGGGCCGGGAAGACCGTGGTGCTCGCCTCGCCCTCGAGGAGCCACTCGGCCTGACGGGTCGTGCACCAGCGCAGGGCCTGTGAGCCGTCCGGGTCGCGAGGTCGCGGCCTGGCCCCCCGCCCGAGGAGCTGGTACGGCTCGGCGGGGTCGAGGCCCACCGGTTCGCGGAGCAGCACCCGGGAGGTGACGAACGTGCCGTCCCCGGAGAGGAGTTCCCTCCCGCCCCGCAGCCGGCGTGCCACGGTGTCCCCCGGCATGCTCACGCCGAGGGGATCGGGGCTCGATGGTGCGGCGTCCTGGTCCTGGGGCAGCACCGGGGGTGCCCCCTGGAGCTCGGCGAGCAGCCCTCCGCGGAGGGTGCGGGCGAGGATCGCAGGCGGGGCGAGAGTGCCGAACGCGGGGACGAGGGGCACGAGGGCCTCCGCGAGGCCGCTGCGGAGGATGCCACGCAGGCTGCCCGCGCAGTCGAGGAGGGCCGGCACCCCACCCGTGCAGGCGGCGGAGATCCGTCGCGCGGCGGCCGCCGTGACGGCCGGCTGCAGTACGGGGGCCACCTGCCGGAGGGAGTCCTGCCCCCGGCCAGGGACGCCGCGACCCACCGCCCCCTCACCCGGGAGGACGGTGAGGCGATCAAGGGCATCGGCGAAGGCGGCCCCCAACTCGTCGCCGGTCGCCAGGTGCACCAGGCTCCGGCGACCCTCGTGGTCGTCGTCGAGCCAGCGGGACAGGCGGAGTGTGCGGGGCAGCCCGGTGAGGGGGATGTCCAGAGCCAGGGCGAGATCCAGCAGGTCGAGATCGTCCTCGTGGTCGATCCCGGCCTGGCCGCACAGTTGCACCGGAACGGCGTCGGCGCCG
>CAZOWW010000220.1:0-5128 GCA_964583765.1 uncultured Kineosporiaceae bacterium | reverse complement strand
GACCCCCGCGCGGACGGCGGAATCGCCGACACGTCCACCTCCCGTACCGCGTCCCCCGCAGTCCGGGGAGGCGCGTCGGACCGGGCGAACCCGGCGCCGACACCCCTGTCCACCGGGAGGTTCGACGTGCGGGTCTAGGAACGCTCCCGATCCCGCCCCGACCTCCCCCGACCTCGAAGGAGCCCTGAGATGACCATCTCGTCCGTGACCCGGGCGACGCTCGCCGGCGACGTCACCGGCCTGATCCGGGCGGCTGCCGCCACCTCGTCCGGCACCACATCGTCGGCCACCACGTCCGGCACCGTTCGCGCTGCCTCGGACAGCTCGTCCGGCACCACCACCTCGAACAGCGACGTGCTCTCCAGCGCCACCTCGTTGAACAAGGACACCTTCCTGAAGCTCCTGGTGGCACAACTGAAGAACCAGGACCCCAGCTCGCCGACTGACTCGACCCAGTTCCTCGCGGAGACGGCGCAGTTCTCCCTGGTCGAGAAGTTCGACGACCTCTCCGCGTTGGAACAGAAGGTCTACAACAGCACCCAGACGCAGAGTGCGACCGCGATGGTCGGCAAGAAGGTCACCTGGACCCTCGACAACGGCGCGAGCACGAGTGGCGTCGTCAGCGCGGTCTCGATCAGCAGCGGAACGCCCAAGCTCCTGGTGGGCAGCGTCCAGGTGTCGCTCGACAGCGTCACCAAGGTCGAGCCGGCCTCCACGACGAGCAGCACCTGAACCCGGGGACACCGGGCGGACGCCCTCCCCGCGCACCACCACCCCACCCGGAACGACTCACCTCACCCGGAACGACCACCCAGCGCACGACCCGCCCGCGCATCACCGGCACGACCCGCCCTTCCAGCACCACCAGCACCACCACCAACAGGCACGAGGCCTGTGCACCCACGGCACGGATGCCACCGGCCCTGCGACGCCACCGGCGACCGCGGGACCCCCACCGACCGCTCCGCGGTCTCCCCCAGGAGGCACCCGTGCTCCGCTCACTCTTCTCCGGCATCACCGGCCTGCGCCAGCACCAGACGATGATGGATGTCGTCGCGAACAACATCTCCAATGTGAACACGACCGGGTACAAGTCGAGCTCGGCAATCTTCGAGGACACCCTCAGCCAGCTCATGCGGCCCGCGGGCGCACCGACCGGCACCACCGGTGGTGTGAACCCCTCCCAGGTGGGTCTGGGCGTGCAGTTGGGCGGGATCAGCACCAACTTCGCCCAGGGATCGGCCCAGACGACGAGTCGCTCCACGGACCTGATGATCCAGGGAGACGGCTTCTTCCGGGTGCGCAACGGCACGGAGATCGACTACACCCGCGCCGGCGCGTTCAGCTTCGACAGCAACGGCCTGCTCACCAACGACGAGGGCATGGCCGTCCAGGGCTGGACCGGCGTGAACGGTGCGATCAACACGAGCGGCACCACCGGTGACATCCAGATCCCCAAGAGCACGATGCTGCCGCCCACCGTGACCACCACCGTCACCATCGACGGCAACATTCCCGCGGACACCCCGGTCGACAACCCGCCGACCACGAACGGCACGCTGACCCTGGGCGCCACGGTGTACGACTCCCTCGGCATGGCACACCAGCTGTCGATGGTCTTCACCAACACCGGCGGGGGCTACACCGTGGACGTCACCGACGCCACCGCGGGTGCCGGCCCGACCCAGGGCCTGATCACCTTCGATGCGACGGGGGTCGGCACGGTCAGCCAGGCACCCTCGATCACGCTCGTGGACGGCACGAACATCAACCTGGACATCAGCAAGATCACCCAGTACGGAGGCGACCGCACCCTGGAGACCGCCTCGGTGGACGGCGCGGCGGCGGGCACGCTGCAGCAACTGCAGATCCAGGCGGACGGCACGATCGTCGGGGTCTTCAGCAATGAGCAGAAGATCAGACTGGCGCAGGTCTCGCTCGCCAACTTCAACAACCCGATGGGCCTGGAGAAGATCGGCAACACCTGTTTCCGGTCCACGTCGAACTCGGGCATGCCACAGGTGAGCAACCCGAGCAGCGGGGGCATGGGCACCCTGCTGAGCGGGGCGCTCGAGATGAGCAACGTCGACCTGGCCCAGGAGTTCACCAGCATGATCGTGGCCCAGCGCGGGTTCCAGGCGAACTCCAAGGTGATCACCACGAGCGACGAGATGCTCCAGGACCTCGTCAACCTCAAGCGCTGACCGGCGCTGATCCGGACTGACCGATGCCGGCCTGCGCCGAACGGCGTTGACCGGCCCCGGACCACCCGTCGGCGGCGCCGATCGCCGACGGGTGGTCCTCGTCCCGGGCGGGCGCCCCCCGCCCCGGACGATCCGTTCCGACCGGGCCCGCCCTGCCCGGACCCGGTCGGGATCAGCGAGCGGCCAGATGCGCCACCATGAACGGGAGCAGATGGTGGACGATCCGGTCACCCAGCTGACTCTGGTGATCCCCGACGAACGTGGCCTCCTGCACGGGGAGCCCCGCGCCCCGGAGCAGCCCGGCGAAGTAGTGGCACCCCTTCGGGATCCACGGGTAGTCGTCCGCCGTGCCGTAGTCGACGCCGATGCCGCGCAGGGCGTGGAGCGCGGCCCGGTAGCGGACCAGCTTGCCCGGCAGGTCACCGAAGCCCTCTGCCCACTGCGCCCAGACGGCGTCGTCGCGCACCGGCGTGCCGCCCGGCCCCGCATGGAAGGGGTAACGCAGCAGCCCCGGCGCGGACGGGTCACCGGCGAAGGCCACGCCGTAGGCCACCGCGAACTGTGTTCCGTCCTCCCCGGACACCACGGAGGACAGGGCGGCCCCCCGTTGCGCGGCGCTGCCCGAGGGCAGCTGGGCCAGGTCGGCCAGCGCGTGGGCGACCTGGGTCGGATCTCCGAAGAGTTGCTGCTCGCCGTCCGGGTCGAGCAGCCCGGGACTCATCGCGTAGACCACCCCGAACACGTCCGGACGGTGCAGGGCGAGGTTGAGGGCGCCGGAGCCGCCCATCGAGTGGCCGCTGATCCCGCGTGAGGCCGCCGCCGGGATCGTGGGGAACCTGCCGTCCACGAACCGCACGAGGTCCTGACTGATCGCGTCCTCCCAGTGCCCGCTCACCGGGGAGTTCGCGTAGAAACTGCCGCCGAGCGCGTTCGCACCGCCCACCAGCACGAGGATCACCCCGGGAGCCGTCCCGTCATCGGGGAGGGCACCGCGCATGAGGTCGAACAGCGTGGTGGAGGAGTCCTGGAAACCGGCGAGCACGTAGACCACCGGGTACCGTCGCCCGCCCGGGGACGTGGACGTCCCCGCGCTCGCGGAGGCCTCCGGGCTCGTGGACTTCTGCGCGCCGCTCGACGCCTGACCGCTCCCGGCACCGGCGGGAACGAGCACCCGCACGAGCAGCGATGCCTGATCACCGAGCAGGTTCCCCGCCAGGGAGGGCGCCGCGACCATGCAGTCGGTCCCGTCGTAGCCCGGAGCCTGGGAGGTCGCCGCCAGGCACACGGTGGCCGGCACGTCGGCCGACGTCGTGGGAGAGGCGGTGCCGGAGACCGCGCCGGTCCCCGAAGGGGTCGCGCGGTGGGCAGCCTGTGTCCCGCCGCAACCACCCACCCCCAGTCCGATCAGTCCGGCGAGCGCCAGGCTCCCCAGGCCCCTGTGCACCCGACGTGCCGCCCACGGACCCCGCACGCCTGCGCCTGACATGCTCCCCACCTCGTCCCGGGCCCTTGGGCTCCATCACCCGATCACCGAGCCGCCGGGCCCTTGCGCGGCATCGGATCTTCTCTTCTCACGTTCTCAGAGCCCGCCTGCGTTGCACGGCTGACGCACGGGGCCGCGGCCACGCGCGGCGCACCGACGACCGGGTGACGGCCGGCCGAGGACCCGCAGCCCGCGATTCCGTCAGACCGGGCGGGGCAGGAGCGCACGGCCCCGCCCGTCCTGGGCCGGCCGGGTGACCGGCACACCCGACCGAGCGAGCAGATGCTTCATGAACCACCGCCGCCTGCCGACGAGCTGTGGTGAGGCCAGGGACCGGTCTCGCCCAGTGGATCCAGGGATGGACGGCGTGATCATTCTGACCAGACTCGGCGGCCGCGAGATGGCCGTCAACCCGGACCTCATCGAACGTGCCGAGCCGACGCCCGACACGGTCATCACGATGATGGACGGGCACAAGCTGGTCGTGGCCGAGTCCCTGCACGAACTCGTCGAGCTGGTGCGCGTCTGGCGGGCCAGCGTCTCCGCCGAGGCCTATGCCCAGGTGCACCGGCTGGCGCCCTCCGTGGCCGCCGAGCCGGGCCCGGGCGGCCGCGATCCGGTGCCGCTGCTCGCCTCGGTGCCCGATCTGGTGCCGATCTCCGCCGCCCGACTCCGCAGGTCCGCGCCGGACGAGAGCCGGGACGCGGACGGCGGCCTCGACGGGATCGTCACGCCGCTCGAGGGGCCGGCCTCCCCCGACGCCCCGGCGTCCCCCTACGGGGCAGACGCGTCCGAGGGGTCGCACTCGCGAGGAGCACCGAGCCCCGGTTCCGGGGCGGACGGGGCGACACAGGAGTCGATCAGCCTCGACGAGGTGACCACCCGGACCGCGGGCCAGTCGGCATTCGTCCGACGACTGCGGCACTCGAGGCGGGAGGGCTGAGCGATGGACCCGGCAAGCCTGGTCGGCCTCGTACTCGCTTTCGGTGCCATCTTCGGCTCCATGATCATGGAGGGCGGGGATCCCGCCGCGCTCATGCTGCCCGCGCCCATGATGCTGGTCATCGTGGGCACCGTCGCGGTGTCCCTGGGCTCGGGCACGCTGCCCGGCATGATGACCGCGATCAAGTGGATGACCTACTCCATGACCGCGAAGAAGACCGATCTGGAGAGCGTCGTCGAGCCGCTCGTGAAGATGGCCGAACGGGCGCGGCGCGAGGGTCTGCTCGCCCTCGAACAGGAGATGGAGACGGTCGAGGACCCCTTCATGAAGAAGGGCCTCCAGATGGCCGTCGATGGCACCGACCCCGACGACCTGTGGGAGATCCTCTCCGCCGAGATCAAGTCACGGAAGACCTCGGCCACGAGCGGCGCCAAGTTCTGGGCAGATGCCGGCGGCTACGCGCCGGTGCAACTCACCGGGAAACCGGCGTGGGTGGAG
>CAZOWW010000219.1:0-5202 GCA_964583765.1 uncultured Kineosporiaceae bacterium | reverse complement strand
TACCCGCCCGTGCTCCCGGCACCGTAGGTGAACGACTCGCACTCCGGATGCGGAACGGTCTCCCACACCGACTCCTGCGAACCACGCTCATAGGAGTTGATCAGAACGTTCTTGCTCGTACCGTCACCGCACTCACCGAAGCCGTAGACGTTGTCCACGTCCATCAGCCACGCCATCGAGTACATCTGCGTGTTGCCGTACGTCGAGACAAGCTCGGCGTGCAGCGGGTCCTGACCCGGAGTCACACCCGTGTCCCTGCTGACCGGATACCCACTCGGCTGGTCCGCCGAGGGCGCATAGTCCGCCGGATGCGAAGCGTTGTAGTTGCTGATGGTGAACGCGGTCCCGTTGTTCCCCGGGATCATGTACTTCTCCAGGGTGTTCCACGCCGTGTTGAACGGCGCCCAATCACCCTTGATCCGCCCGTACTCGGCCTCCAACCACAGGTAGTAGCTGAACGCCTCCGACGTCGTCTCATGCCCCTGATCCGGAGCCTCGACCATCAACGTCTCCACCGAGTGGTACGGCACACCGTCCGCACTGAAGTACCCACTCGACGAACTGTGGATCTTCGCATACAGATCCAGGAACGCCTGCGTGTACGTCCCCGCCGTCCCACTGGTCGTGGTCGTCGTAGTCGTGCTCGTCGTCGCCGTCGTGCTCGTCGTCGCCGTCGTGCTCGTCGCTGCGGTCGTGCTCGTCGCTGCGGTCGTGCTCGTCGCTGCGGTCGTGCTCGTCGTCGACTGCGTCCCGCCGCAGGTCACCCCATTGATCGAGAACGATGTCGGCACCGGGTCGCTGCTGCTCCAACTCCCGTTGAAGCCGATGTACGCGGCTCCGCCGTTGGCGACCGCACCATTCCACGACATGCTCGTGGCGGTGACGTTCTGCCCGCTCTGCGTCCAGTTCGCCGACCAGCCCTGCGTCACCTTCTGACCCGCGTCCCCGAACGTGAACCCCAGGTTCCAGTCAGACCAGGCATCCCCGAGATTTCTCACGACGAGGTTGACCGACATGCCACCCGGCCAGTCGTTCGACTGATACTGCACACTACAAGAGACCGACGCAGCTGCTGGTGACGCGGTCACAACAGCCACGCCGGTCGAGGTCGCCGCAATAGCGGAGACCCCCGTGATTAACCGCCGTATTCTCGGACTCAGACGTAGTCCCATTCCGATTCATTCTCCTACTGCTCGCCGAAATCCAGAAGGCATCGCTCGCCGAGCGGAACACCAACACACCGTCAGCGCAGAGGTGTACCGATTAAGTTAGTGATCCGACACTTCACTCGGCTCGGACGGAGCGTCCTGGACATGAAACCCGCCTCCCTCTGCAGACTGGACACGGCGGGGACAAACCGCACGTGCTGGCGTCGGACACCGATGTCCAGCCCTGCTCGAAACCGGCTCCCAAGGATCGAGCGCCGCGATTGTTGCATGACCGTTCAGCTTCCACAAGCACGCATGTCAGGATCGCTCCAAGGATTCAAATACCAAGCATCAATGGGAAATTGAAGCGTTCCAGGAAATGAAGTATTTCGCGATTCGCCGAAACATTTTCGAACAATCTCATCCTCTTGAACTCAGGGTTCGCCTCATATGGGCTCATCGGGACATCCCCACGACCCCTCCGGTACTGCAGCTGCGCTTCGCCGAGTCGTCTCGCAGGGTGAGATTCAGCGCTGCTCGTCGCAGGTGCAAGACGGGGCATTACGGGCAATTCCTGTCGGTCTGAGCGAGGTTCGCAACCATGATCGCCGAAAGCGCAGCTGTGGTACCGGACCGGATCGTCGAGTAGTACTCCAGCGACACTTCGTGATGTTCATGCCATCTGTGCTTCTTGGTGCTGGTAGTGGCAGCGTCGGGCGGTGGCCTGGTGGCGTCGTCGCCAGGCGGACCAGTGCTCGCGGAAGGACCGGTACTACAGCTGCGGATCATGTTGGGGTGGGTGTGAGGGCGCAGGGGCGTAGGTGGTCTGGGGGTCTTTCGCCGCGTTTGCGGTAGTGGCGGGTCTGGGCGCGGGCGCGGTGTTCTTGTCGCCAGAGGATCCATTGGATCTTGGCGAGGCGGTCGGTGGCGGGTTGGAGCCAGGTGCCCAGCAGGGCCACGACGTCTGCGACGGTGCTCAGTTGGCGCCACCGGTGTTCGGGATCGGGGCGCGTGGTCGTGGTCGTGCTCGGGGGCCGGTAGGGGCCAGGTCGTTTCCCCGGTGTGTTCCCTGGATCGTGGGGTCGGGGTCACTGGGACCGGGGTTGCTGGGGGGCGGATCGGTACTGGCGGGGGCGGTCAGCAGGTTCTTGCGGGTCGCGGCGAAGGCGTGGGCGAACATGCACACCGCGACGTGGTGGTGAAACGCGGTCCAGGTCCGCACCTGGTGTTGGTCCAAGCCGATGAGGTCTTTGCCCTGTTCGTTGCATTCCTCGATGCGCCAGAGGGTCCCCGCGACCTCGATCATCGTGGTCGTGGGGGTCTCGTGCGGGGCGTGGGCCAGGAAGTAGGCCACCTCGCCGGGCTCGCCAACGCTGCGGCGGATCATCAAGGTGTGGGTGAACCCATCGGCGGGGGGCTCACCGGGCAAGGTGATGGTGAAGAACGCCCAGTCGTAGAACCGTTCTCCCTTGGCGCCGTGCCCGCACGAACGCCGTTCCCACCGGTGCGCCCGGGCCCGCAGATCACTGACCTTGGCCACCCCGGCCTGATCACCGATCGAGGGCACGCGGGCCAACGCCAGGTTCGAGGGCACCGCCATCACATACCGCCGGGCATGGTCCGTGGCCCAGTCACGGACCTCGCGGTACTGCCCGTACCCGCCACCGACCGCGATCCACCCATACGGCACGTTCGCGCACTCGGCCTCATCGAACAACTCCAGGGCCTGATGGGGCCTGGTCGCGAACACCACGTCCTTGGGCACCCCGGCCGCCGCGCACCGGGCGGGGTCCTTCGTCCAGCGCTCGGGCAAGTACAACCGGTGCCCGATGAACGCGTGCCCGCCCTGGGACTGACAGATCCGGGCGTAGGCCAGCATCACGATGACCTGGCAGTTCTCGATCTGGTTCGTGGACCCGCAGTGCTGGGGTGCCACCCCCACGGACTTGGTGCCCTTCTTGATGAGCTGGGTGTCGTCCACGATCAGGACCCCGTCCTGCTGATCGCCGAGCACCTCCACGACCAGGTCCCGCACCTGGGCCTCCAACACGCCGGCGTCCCAGGCCCCCCGACACAAGAACGTCTGGATCCGACCCGGATGACTATGCCCAGCAGCCTCGGCCAACGTCCAGGCGTTCTTCTTCGGCAACGGCAACAACAACCCGGCCACCATCTGCCCCAACAACACCCGAGGCTCCGGGCGGGCGAACACCCCGGCCACCCGGTCCAGCCACCCGGCCAGCTCCCACGTCCACGACTCGACCTGCGCCCTCACGTCATCCAGCATCACACGAGCGCCAACAACCCCCAGCCACCACAAATTCCTAGATCCGCAGCTGTAGTACTGGGGGGATCTCACTCTGAAATACCCGGAGGGTTCGTTCAGGGCCCACCGCCATCTGCATGTGCCCTGGCCAGCAGGGCTCCCGAGTGGTCGCGATATGTCTGGCTTGGGTGATGTTGATGCGGGCCGGCTCTCCCGGTCTGATCCTCCGGCCATGATGTTGAGCAGGGGTGTGGACCTGCCGATAACTCTCCTCGTGGAGATGGTGAGGGATGACCCAAGTGGGGGTTTGAAGCGCTATGCGGCGTTCTCCTTCTTCCTTCTGGCTGAGCTGCTGTGCATCATTGCCTTGTTGATCCCTGACTTCGTTCGCCCAGGGTTGTGGCGAGTGGCATTCATGGCCATCACAGTCATAGTGGCCCTGGCTGTGGTTGCGGAGATATTCGTGCGGACGTGGCCCCGCTGGGCGTCCATCATGATGAACCCTGGAGCAGGCGTGTGTGTCGCGGTAGCTCTGTCAAGTCTGGCCGACCGAGGCGACTACCCCGCCGGAGTCGTGTTGTTCGGTCTCCCGGCAATCTTTGCTGGGATGTACTTGTCTTGGCGTCACGTCCTTGTCCAGTCGATTATCACGGTGATCGGATCCACCCTGTTCCTTTGGGGCGGGATCAAGTCGCCATTAATCCTCACCCTGAACGTGATGGCCGTTGCCCTATCGATCCAGATTCCGGCAATAGCCTTACTCCTCTTGCGGGCTCGTCTGGAAACTATCTTGACTCGCGAACGAACGGCAGCCCTCACCGACCCTCTCACGGGGTTGGCCAACCGACGGGGCCTCATCGAGGAAGCCTCCACGGTCATCGCCCGAGCACGCATCGAGGATCTTCGCGTGGTCATGGCTGTGGGGGATATCGACCACTTCAAGCACGTCAATGATACTTTCGGCCACGCTGTTGGCGACCAGGTCCTGCGCCGAATCGCCCACGTTCTGCGCACCCAGGTTCGTCCCGGCGACATCGTCGCCCGCTTGGGCGGGGAGGAATTTGGGATCCTCCTCGCCTTTCCGGAAGACGAGATAGTGGCACTCGGTGAACGACTGCGCGAGGCTGTCGCACTCGAACTCCTCGACCTGTCGACTACGATTAGTATCGGCATGGCATGGACGGCCCCATTCGATATTGGCCCTGATGTCACCACCGACATCTGGTCGCTCGCCGACTCCGCCGACGCTCGCGCCTACCTGGCCAAGAGACACGGCCGTAACCGAGTCATCTTCTCCGAGTTCCCTGATGGGGGCAAGGAGACCTTCGCATCGGCCATTCAGTGAAGTGTTCTCAGTAGCGGCCGCGTTCGAGGGTGGATAGGACGAGGGCTGCGGCGGCGATATGGCCGATTCGCCAGGGGCACAGTCGGATGCGTTGCAGGACGGTCCATCGAGTCTTGAGGATGGCGTTTCCGCGTTCCCCGGGGGCGGGCCCACGCCGGCGAGGGTGGGCTGGAGGTCACGGTCCGCCGGGGCGAGACCCTGTGGTCCCTGGCCGAGAAACACCTTGGGGACGGGACCCGGTTCCGCGAGATCGCCCACGCCAACTACGGGCGCCCCCAATCCGACGGACGCACCCTGACCGAGGCCCACTGGATCCGCCCCGGATGGACCCTGCGCATCCCCGGCGCCATCCAGCCCGCCGCCAAGGAGTCCTCCGGGACTCCGTCCCCTAATGAGGCTTCGCCTCTGACCGCCGAGGTGGGTGGCGGGGTTTGCCGGTGACG
>CAZOWW010000218.1:0-5311 GCA_964583765.1 uncultured Kineosporiaceae bacterium | reverse complement strand
GCGTTCTCGAAGGCCGTTGGAAGTACATCAAATCGGCGCCGGCCGGGCAGGCGGACTTCCGGGACGGCGTGCAGTCGCTGCCCGAGTTCCTCGCCGCCGGTCGTGGACCGGGTCCGGTGGTGCTGCGGAGGCTCGGGGAGCCGTTGCAGACGGATCTGGTGCTGCTGAGCGCGCTGGCGGCCGCAGGCCTGCGGCCGGGCACGGCGTTGCTCGCACGCCCCACCGCGGCCGGGGTGGCGCTCCGGGCGCTCGCCGCCGGCCAGCACGTCGAGGAGGGATCGGGCGGCGCGGAACCGGTCGAGGTGCACGTTCCCACCCCGATGGCGATCCACGTGTTCGTCTCGTCACATGACGTGGTGTAGTGACAAGTGTCTCGCGTGTCGTTACGTCCGCACGGGTGGGCGATTGGTGAACCCGGTGTGGCCGCGCATTGAACCACGGATGGTGACCGAGTGACGACGAAGCGCCGATGTGGTGCATCCGTTGAGCTGGAGGTGTGACATCCGGGTCGGGATCTAGTACTTTCGGCCTCGCCTTTCACTAAGAAGTGGGGGGCCTCCGGAGCGGACGTCGAGCTCTGCCACCACTCCGGGGCCACGCTCGAAGACCGCATGGCAGAGGCGGGGGACCCACTTCGGGTCGCCGCAAGGCGATCCTCGGGGTGAAGTCGCGACCCGTGCACGTCGCGGGAAGTGGCCGGGTGTCTTCTCCCACCCGAACCCGACAGCTGACCTCGCAGGCGTCGGAGAGAGTTGACCGTGAGCAATCGCGCGACCAGGAGGCACCGATCTGAGCAGCGGCCAAGCACCGCGCTCAGTGTGTTCTCCTCGAACGTCAGTGACCATGTCGGCACCATCGGACGAGGTGGTGTGATTATCGCCATGTCGTCTGGGCTGCTCGCCACCACGGGACTTCCCACGCAGGGCATCACCGAGAAGGCACGCGAGGCCGTGGCCTCGGCCCCAGTGGCCCTTTCCAATGCCCTCCTCGCTGATTCGTCCACTTCGTCCACCGCGCCGGCTGCCCGGCAGGGCCAGCCGCTCAGCGCTCCCGTTTCCGCCCCCGTTGCCGGGGACGATGGCACCTTCACCGCGGTGCCCGGCCGCTCCTCGGGACGGCACTCCATGGACACTCCCGCCGACCTGGTGGCGCCGATCAGTGGTGTCGCTCGGGGCTCGGTCATCCTTGCCGTCGGTAGCCGCTACTTCGGCGTCCCCTACCGTTACGGCGGTACGACCCCGTCGGGGTTCGACTGCTCGGGCTACGTGCGGTACGTGTTCAACATGCTGGGCCACTACCTGCCCCGCACCGCGGACGAGCAGATGAACGCGACCCGACGCATCCCGCGCAGCGAGGCTCGTCGAGGCGACCTGGTCTTCTTCATCTCGGGCGGTCGTGCGTACCACGTGGGCATCTACGCCGGCAACGGCATGATGTACAACGCGCCGCACCCCGGGACGGATGTCAAGGAGCAGGCCATCTGGTCCAGCGCTGTGGTTTTCGGGCGGGTCGTGTCCTGATCGGTCGGGTCGCGTCCTGTGTGGGCGACCGATCCCGGTCGGGCCTGCACTGATCGCACTGAGTCATCATTCGTGTCATTTTCGCGACGTCGTTCATTTCACGACGTAAAGGGGATGCTTCTGGGCCGTTGCCTGCCTACGCTCTTCTTACGAGCGGAGCAGGTCGAGGAGGTCCAGGTGGCAGACGCCGTACGCAGTGCCGTAGCCGCGCACGAGAGTGCGAGTCCTGCGGTGGTTGTCGTACGTCTGTCCTGAAGGCGTCGTCTCGTCCAGAGGCGGCGCCTTCGTCCGTGCTGACGGTCGTGGCCCCGGGTCACGTCTGAAGCTGATCTTCACCTCCTGTACCGATCGTGGTCGGCATCGGGACCGTCCCGGGTCGGTCGGTAACTCCGGGGACACCGCCAGCCAGGCGGTCGTCGTGAGGGGAAGGAGGTGGCGGCGTGCGCACGCTCGTGCTCAACGCCGGCTACGAACCGTTGGCTGTGGTGTCTTTCCGAAGGGCCCTGGTCCTGGTACTCGCTGAGAAGGCCACGATCGTGGCGGACTCGGGGGCGCCGGTGGTCGGTGGCTCGATGACGTTGCCCCGTCCCTCCGTGATCCTGCTCGCCCGGTACGTCCGGACGCCGCGGGGCCGCACGGTGCCGGTGAGTCGCCGGGGCGTGCTGCGCCGTGACGGCCACCGGTGCGCCTACTGCGGCGCCCACGCGGGCACCGTGGACCACGTGCTGCCCCGCAGCCGTGGTGGTGCCGAGACCTGGCTCAATCTCGTCGCCTGCTGTGTGCGGTGCAACAACACGAAAGGCGACCGCACACCCGAGGAGAAGGGCTGGACGATGCTCTTCACGCCCTACACCCCTCGGGCGTCCTCCTGGGTGGTCCGCGGCGCCGAGGTGCGGGACCCCAGCTGGGACGCCTACCTCGGGGACGCCGCCTGAGGGGCGCGTGCCGCGACCATCAGGGGCAAACGTGGCGCACCGGCGCGCATGGCGCCGGTGCGTGAGAGAGCTTCCCACATGATTGCACAGATGGGAAGATGAATAGCGGAGCGTGTTCGTCGCACCCGAGTACCCGCAGGACAGAGTGAGCGCCAGATTACTGAAAGTAATCGGAAGTGGGTCGGGTGCGGCCTGGATCCGGAGACCGCCCCGATCCTCCGGCGGCGCCCTGGCTCCTCAGAACCGCTTCCGACCTGCGGTGATCCCTTCGGTCCCCGGGTCGTGGTGCAGGTCCACGGTGCGCCGGGAGCCTGCGTGGATATCCCTTGCGCCCGGGGCGGACCGGTTGTCGGGCTCGGAGTGACGGCATGCGTGCTCCGATCGGGTGATCCTCTCGGGATCCGCCTGATGATCACCCTCCGCGACGGTGTCGTCGTCGCTTCCCCCGCTGGATGCCGTCCAGGAGTGCTCTTCCGTCACCCGGGTGGACGCCGGGGTGCGAGGGCGGCGGCCGGGCCGTGGAAGCGGCTGCGGGGTGGCCCGGGCGGCGGTTGGGTCGCACCGCCGGCAGCCTGGTGGGATCGGCACGGGCCGGGCCGGGCGCTTCCCGGCCAGCACTGGGCAGCGTCCGGAATCTGTGGCAATCTAGTGGACATGACCGCTGCCCGCGTCCGCGTGAGTTCCCTGGTGTGTCGCCAGGCCACCGACGCCGGCTGCTGCTGTTGTCGCGTGGCCTGAGTCCGCGACCGCCCCCACCGGGGACCACCCGACCGCGTCACGCGGTCACCGCAGCCAGGGACGAGCAGTCATGAGCAGCAGCTTCACCGTGGTCGTTTTGCACGCGCACCCCGATGACGAGGCCATCTTCACCGGTCTGACCATGCGGCGGCTGGCCGATGCCGGCGTGCGGGTGGTCCTGGTCACCGCGACCGGGGGCGAGGAGGGGGAACCCCGGATCCGGCTCTCGCCCGGCGAGACGCTCGGCGCCCGGCGTCTGGCCGAGCTCGAGCGCTCCTGCGATCTGCTGGGTGTCCAGCGGCTCGTGCCTCTGGGGTACCGCGACTCCGGCGCGGGCGGCGGCCCCTGGCCGGCCGGCAGCCTCGGCGCGGCACCGATCGGCCAGCCGGTCGAGGACCTGGCCCGCGTCGTCGAACAGGAGTCCGCCTCGGCGCTGATCCACTACGACCCGCAGGGCATGTACGGCCACGTCGACCATGTCCGGGTGCACCGGATGGGCGCTGAGGTGGCGCGGCGGACGGGTATCGCCGCCTACGAGACCACCGTCGACGACGCCGTGCTGCGGCGCGGGCCACGGCACCTGCTGCACGTCGCGGCGGGGGACGACCGTCCGCTCGGCGTGCCGGGCGACCAGATCTCCCTCACGGTGCGGGCGAGCGGGTCGGACCTCCTGACGAAGATGGCGGCCATGTGCGCGCACGCGAGCCAGATCGGGCCGGAGTTCCTGGACGGGGCGTCCTTCCTGCGGACCTACGGTCAGGAGTGGTTCGTCCGTCGCGGTGCGCTGGGGCCGGTCGACGTGGTGCTCGCCGGCAGCCCTGCGGCCCGGAACGGGACCGGAGCGAACCTCGAGGCCGCCGTCTCCCACCGGTCCGAGCTCGTCGCGGCAGGTGCCCGGTGAGCGCGGTCGCGGCCCTGCCTGCCCGGCCTTGGGCAGCAGCGGGGGCGCGGGGGGACGGTTGGGAGGTGGCCGTGGTCCCGGCGCATCGGGTGCCGGCCGGCGCGCAGGTGGTCGGGGTGGTGGTGCTCCTGCCCCCGGGTACCACGGGCACCACGGCCGTTCCCGCAGGCACCGGGGGCGCCGCGGGCGCGCCGGACACGGAGCGCTGGAGCGCGGTGGGGCACCAAGGCCTCGCGGAGCTGCCGCCGCGGGTGCCGGGGTCGGTGGCCACCCGGCCGAGGCTGCGGCCCGCAGGAGCGCCGTCCGCGGCGGTCCCGGTCCCGATGGCGGCACAGGCCGTCGGCTCCGCCGGTCTGGCGGTGGACCCGGACGCCCGCCTGGTGCACGTGGACGGCGATCCGGTGCGGTTGACGCGGCGCGAGTTCGATCTGCTGGAGCACCTGGCCTCGCGCCCCGGACGGGTCCTCACCCGCACGCACCTGCTCCAGGCGGTCTGGGAGCACGCCGATCCCCGGTTCGCCGGTCCCCGCACCGTGGACGTGCACGTGCTGCGGTTGCGCCGCAAGCTCGGCCCGGTGCACGCCGCGGCCCTGCAGACCGTCCGCGGGATCGGTTACCGCTGGGTCCCCTGATCCCGGCGGGGCGAGTTGTGCTGCTGCGGGCCGACGGGGGTCGCGGGTACTACCCTGAACAGGGTCCTGCCGCTGCGACGCTGCGAGGTTCCGGTGACCGCCCTGTCGACCACGGCTCAGCTCGACGCCCCTCTTGCTGCGGTGTGGGCGGTGGTCGGCCAACCCCGACGCCTGGGCGAGTGGGTGGCCAATCATCGCGGTTTCACCGGTGAGGGCCCCGCGGAACTGGTCGTGGGCGACGCCTTCGTCGAGCAGATCGGTGTCTTCGGCGTCGACGCCGAGCTTCGCTGGACGGTCCGCGAGGTGCTTCCGGCCCGGCGGGTCGCGCTCACCGCGCAGGGGCCGATGGGCATCACCCTGCGCACCTCCTACGAGCTGGTGGAGGCCCCGGAGGGCGGGCTCCCCACGTCCTTCACCCTGAGCATGGACGCGGCGGGCATGTTGCTCGTCGCTCTCGGGACCCTCGTGCGCAAGGAATTCGCCTCGGTGCAGCGGGAGTCGCTGGCCATGCTGCGCCGGGTGGTCGAAGGCGCCTAATGACAGCTACCGGGTCGGCATAGGGCAGGCTCGGGTCTGGTAGCCGTC
>CAZOWW010000217.1:0-5330 GCA_964583765.1 uncultured Kineosporiaceae bacterium | reverse complement strand
GGCCCACACCCTCGCCACCGCCGCAGCCACCACCCACACCACCGGCCACACCCTCGCCCGGGTCGCCCCCCACCAGGACCAGGACCACGAGCCCGACCTGCCCACCTACCCCTTCCAACACCAGCGCTACTGGATCGACACGAGCCGCACGTTCGGCGACCCGGTCCAGCTCGGCCAGCACCCCACCGGCCACCCGCTTCTCGGCGCGGCCATCCCGCTCGCCGACGGCGGCGGCCTGGTCCTGTCCGGGCGGATCTCGCTGCGTACCCACCCCTGGCTCGCCGATCACGCCGTGCACGGGACGGTCCTCCTGCCCGGCACGGCCTTCGTCGAACTCGCGCTGCACGCGGGCGAGTACGTGGATTGCGGAACCGTCGAGGAACTGACCCTCCACGCCCCGCTGCTCCTGCCCGGCCAGGGGGCCGTCCAGCTCCAGGTGGGCGTCGGCGCACCGGACGAGAACGGTCGTCGATCGCTGTGGATCCACTCCCGCCCCGACTCCGGTGACCTGCCGTGGACCCGGCACGTCGAGGGCACGCTCACCGCGGCGCCCGACCGCGGGACCGGCGGCTCGGACGGTGAGGCGACCGGGACGGCCTGGCCCCCGTCCGGCGCGACCGACGTGGATCTGGAAGGGTTCTACGAGCGGCTGGCCGACAGCGGGATCACCTACGGCCCGGCGTTCCAGGGCCTCGTGGCCGCCTGGCGCCACGGCGAGGACCTGCTGGCGGAGGTCCAGCTTCCCGCGGGGCACGGGGGCGGGAGCCGACGTTTCGGCGTTCACCCCGCACTGTTCGACGCCGCCCTGCACCCGCTGACGCTGGCCGCGCTCGACGACGACTCCGGGCCGATCAGCCTGCCGTTCTCCTGGACGGACGTCACCCTCCACGCCACCGGGGCCGACGTCGTTCGGGTCCGGATCTCTCCGGCCGGGAACGGCGCGGTCACCCTGTCCGTCACCGATCCGCTCGGCCTTCCCGTGGTGAGCGTCGGCGCGCTCGTGCTCCGCGCGGTCGCCGCCGAGCAGTTGCGCAACCGGACGCCTGCCCAGGACGCGATGTTCCGGCTGTCCTGGACCCAGGCGCCGTTGCCCGGGGAGACCCCCGCGCTCTCGGTGCTGGTCACGGATGATGTGGCCGCGGTACTGGCCTCGGACACCGAGCTGCCCGCCGCGGTCGTCGTCCCCTGCACGTCCGGGGAGCCCTCGGGATCCGGGCGGGCCCAGGGCACGGCGGCACGCGTACTCGGCCTGATCCAGCAGTGGACCGAGGACCCGCGCTCGGGTGAGGCCCGGTTGGCGATCCTCACCCGTGGCGCCGTGGCCGCTCGCCCCGGCGACCGGGTGGAGGACCCGTGGGCCGCGACGGCCTGGGGCCTCGCCCGGGCAGCCCAGGCCGAGTACCCGAACAGGTTCGTGCTGATCGACCACGACGGCACCCCTGCCTCGGAGGGCGCCCTCGCCGCCGCACTGGCCGGCGGGGAACCGCAGCTGGCCCTGCGGGACGGGACCGTTCTGGTCCCCCGCCTGGCCAAGGAGAACGGTCAGGGAGCGCTGGAGCCGCCGGCCGGCACCCGCTCCTGGCGCCTGGACGTGACCGAGAAGGGAACCCTCGAGAACCTCGCGCTGGTGCCCCAGGCCGACGCCGATACTCCGCTGGCTCCGGGACAGGTCCGGATCGCGATGCGCGCGGCCGGGCTGAACTTCCGGGACGTGCTGATCGGGCTCGGCATGTACCCCACCGAGGCACTGATCGGCAGCGAGGGCGCGGGCGTCGTCGTCGAGACCGGACCCGGGGTGACCGGCTTCTCACCGGGTGACCGGGTGATGGGCCTGGTCAACGGCGGGGCCGGACCGTACGCGGTGACCGACCAGCGGCTGATCACCCTCGTGCCCTCCGCGTGGACCTTCGCGCAGGCAGCCGCCGCGCCGATCGTCTTCCTCACCGCCTATCACGGGCTGGTCGACCTCGCCCGCATCCAACCCGGCGAGCGACTGCTCGTGCACTCCGCGGCCGGGGGCGTCGGCATGGCGACGCTGCAGCTCGCCGCACATCTCGGCGTCGAGGTCTTCGGGACCGCCAGCCCGGGCAAGTGGGCCGCCGTCCGGGCCGCGGGGCTCGACGACGCCCACCTCGCCTCGTCCCGCACCCTCGACTTCGAGCGCAAGTTCCTCGACGCCACCCACGGCGCGGGCGTCGACGTGGTGCTGGACTCCCTGGCTCGCGAGTTCGTGGACGCCTCCCTGCGGTTGCTGCCGCGCGGGGGCCGCTTCCTGGAGATGGGCAAGACCGACATCCGCGATCCGCAGACGGTGGCCGCCGAGCACGCCGGTGTGGTCTACCGGGCCTTCGACATGGTCGACGCGGGATTCGACCGCATCCAGGAGATGCTGACCGCGCTCCGGGAGCTGTTCGAGACCGGCGTCCTGAGACCGCTGCCCGTGACCGCCTGGGACATCCGGCAGGCGCCGGAGGCCTTCCGGCACCTCAGCCAGGCCCGGCACATCGGCAAGGTCGTCCTCACCGTGCCCGCACCGCTGGACCCCGAGGGCACGGTGCTCCTCACCGGCGGGACCGGCGCGATCGGCAGTCTGCTGGCCCGGCACCTGGTCCGCGAGCACGGGGTCCGCAACCTGTTGCTCGTCAGCCGCCAGGGTGCCGAGGCGGCGCCCGCGGCCGCGTTGGCGGACGAGCTCGGCGCCCTCGGCGCCCGGGTGCGGATCGCGGCCTGCGACGTCACCGACCGGACGGCGCTCGCGACGCTCCTGGCGGCCACACCCGACCTGACCGCGGTGGTGCACACCGCAGGCGTGCTCGACGACGGCATGATCGAGGGCTACCGGGCCGAGCGCCTCGCCGGCGTCCTGCGCCCGAAGGTCGACGGGGCACAGAACCTGCACGAGCTCACCGCGGACCGGGATCTGTCGGCGTTCGTCCTCTTCTCCTCCATCGCGGGCATCGCCGGGAACCCCGGGCAGGCCGCCTACGCCGCCGGCAACGCCTTCCTCGACTCCCTCGCCCAGCACCGGCGAGTGGCCGGCTTGCCCGCGCTGTCCCTCGCCTGGGGCCTGTGGGCTCCCACGGCCGGCATGGTCGCCACGCTCGGTGAGACCGAGCAGCGCCGACTCGGCCGTCGGGGTGCCCTCGCCGTGCTCACCGACGAGCAGAATCTCGCCCTGTTCGACGCCGGTCTCGCCTCTCACCGGCCCACCCTCGTCCCGGCGAAGCTGGAGGCGAGTGGTCTCGACGCGGCCGGGCCGGTCCCGGCAGTGTTCCGGGATCTCGTCCGCCGTCCCACCCGGCAGGCCGCCCGCTCCCACGGGAACGCGTCGTCGCTGGCGCAGAAGCTGGCCGGCCGGAGCGCGGCGGCCCGGGCCGAGCTCCTGCTCGACCTGGTCCGGGCGGACGTCGCCGCGGTGCTCGGGCATGCCACGCCCGCCGCCATCGGCGCCGACCAGGCCTTCCAGCAGCTCGGTTTCGACTCCCTCAGCGCCGTGGAACTGCGCAACCGTCTCACCAGCGGGACGGGGTTGCGCCTTCCCGCCACCCTGATCTTCGACTACCCGACGCCCGGAGCCCTCGCGGCCTACCTGGCCGACCAACTCGGCGGTGACGAACCGCCGGAGCGTCTCCCGGCAACGGGCGCGCCGGGCACCACGAGCGCGAGGGACACCGGATCGGCCGAGGAACCGATCGCCATCATCGGGATGGCCTGCCGCTACCCCGGCGGCGTCACCTCACCCGAGGACCTGTGGACCCTCGTCGCGACGGGCCGGGACGCGATCTCCCCCTTCCCACAGGAGCGAGGATGGGACCTGGAGTCGATCTACGATCCCGAGCCCGGCACGCCCGGCAAGACGTACGCGAAGGCCGGCGGGTTCGTCCGCGGGGTCGACCTCTTCGACGCCGACTTCTTCGGCATCTCCCCGCGGGAAGCCGCGGCGATGGACCCGCAGCAGCGGCTGCTCCTGGAGACGGCGTGGGAGACCCTCGAGAACGCCGGGATCGCGCCCGCCGAGGTGCGGGGCAGCGACACCGGTGTGTTCGCCGGGGTGATCTCCCAGGACTACATGGCGAGGCTGCCCGGGCTCCCGGAGGGGTTCGAGGGCTACATCGGCACCGGGAACACGACGAGCGTGGCCTCCGGGCGGATCTCCTACACGTTCGGGTTCGAGGGACCCGCGGTCACGATCGACACGGCGTGCTCGTCGTCCCTGGTCGCCCTCCACTTCGCGATCCAGGCCCTGCGCCGGGGCGAGTGCGGCCTCGCGCTCGCCGGCGGGGTGACCGTGATGTCCGCGCCCACGATGTTCCTGGAGTTCAGCCGGCAGCGTGGACTGTCCCCGGACGGGCGGTGCAAGGCCTTCTCCGCCGCTGCGGACGGCACGGGCTGGGGTGAGGGCGCCGGGCTGGTGCTGCTGGAGCGCCTCAGCGACGCCGAACGCAACGGGCACCGGATCCTCGCGGTGGTCCGGGGCTCGGCGATCAACCAGGACGGCGCGAGCAACGGGCTCACCGCACCCAACGGCCCTTCGCAGCAGCGGGTGATCCGGGCCGCACTCGCCGACGCCCGCCTGGACCCCACCGAGGTGGACGCGGTCGAAGCGCACGGGACCGGCACCACCCTGGGGGACCCGATCGAGGCCCAGGCCCTCATCGCCACCTACGGCCAGGGCCGCGCGGCGGACCGGCCGCTGTGGCTGGGCTCGCTCAAGTCGAACATCGGCCACACCCAGGCCGCCGCCGGCATCGGCGGGATCATCAAGATGGTCATGGCGTTCCGCCACGCCACGCTACCCGCGACCCTGCACGCCGACGAGCCCTCGCCGCACGTGGACTGGGAGTCGGGCGCGATCAGGCTGCTCACCCGGGCCGAGTCCTGGACGGCCGTTGACCACCCGCGCCGGGCCGCGGTCTCCTCCTTCGGGATCAGCGGCACCAACGCCCACGTCATCCTCGAGCAGGCGCCGTCCCCGCGGACCGGTCCACCCGCCGGAACCGCAGCGGACGGTCAGGGCGTCGGCGAGGCGGCCGAATCCCTGGCCACCGGGCCGTCCGCGGTGGCTCCCGAGAGCGAGGTCCCGGGCACCGCCTCGGTGTGGCCGATCTCGGCCCGCACCGAGCCCGCCCTGCGGGAACAGGCACAGCGCCTGCATCGATGGCTCTCCCACGAGGCGGACGCCGACGACGTCCAGGTGGCCCGTGCCCTGAGCGCACGCACAGCGTTCGAGCACCGGGCCGCGGTGGTGACGTCCGGGACCCGCGCCGAGGCGCTGGAGGCGTTGGGGGCGTTGGCGGCCGGGGCACCTCACCCGGACCTGGCCACCGGCA
>CAZOWW010000216.1:1295-5471 GCA_964583765.1 uncultured Kineosporiaceae bacterium | reverse complement strand
TCAACATCAAGGGCCCCGAGCTGCTCAACAAGTACGTGGGCGAGACCGAGCGCCACATCCGGATGATCTTCTCCCGGGCCCGGGAGAAGGCCAGCCAGGGCACGCCCGTCGTCGTCTTCTTCGACGAGATGGACTCCCTGTTCCGCACCCGCGGGTCCGGTGTCTCCAGCGACGTGGAGACCACGATCGTGCCTCAGCTGCTGAGCGAGATCGACGGCGTGGAGCGCCTGGAGAACGTGATCGTGATCGGCGCCTCGAACCGCGAGGACATGATCGACCCCGCGATCCTGCGCCCCGGTCGACTCGACGTGAAGATCAAGATCAACCGCCCGGACGCCGAGAGCGCCCAGGACATCTTCTCGAAGTACCTCACGCCGACCCTGCCTCTGCACCCCAACGACCTGGCCGCCAACGGCGGCTCGGCACAGGGCGCCGTCGAGGCGATGATCCAGCGGGTCGTCGAGCGGATGTACGCCGAGTCCGAGGAGAACCAGTTCCTGGAGGTCACCTACGCCAACGGGGACAAGGAGATCCTCTACTTCAAGGACTTCAACTCGGGCGCGATGATCCAGAACATCGTGGACCGGGCCAAGAAGTTCGCCATCAAGGCCTTCCTGGACACCGGCCAGCGCGGGATCCGGGTGGAGCACCTGCTCGCGGCCTGCGTGGACGAGTTCAAGGAGAACGAGGACCTGCCCAACACCACGAACCCGGACGACTGGGCCCGCATCTCCGGCAAGAAGGGCGAGCGGATCGTCTACATCCGCACCATCATCCAGGGCAAGCGCGGGGTCGAGCCGGGCCGCACGATCGACACCGTGGCCAACACGGGCCAGTACCTCTGAGTCACAGGCACCACCCGCACCTCCGTGAGGGCGGTCACCGGGACATCCCGGTGACCGCCCTCACGTGTCCGTCGTGCCCAGCGCGTCCAGGAGCTGTCGCAGCACGAGCCGCGTGTCCGGCACCAGCAATCCCGTGACGTCGTCCACCCGCGTCGCCAGAGCCTCGGGGGACTCCCACCAGCCCTCGCTGATCTCCCCGTCGTCGAAGCTCACCGGCCCGTCCCAGAGCGTCTCGAACACGTGGAGCAGGCACCAGGTGTGCTCGTCCCGGAACCACATCCGCAGCAGGGGCCGCAGGTCCGTCCCGGTGATGCCCAACTCCTCGGCCAACTCGCGGACCGCGGCCGCCGCCGGTGCCTCCCCGGCCAGCACGACCCCGCCCGAGAGGGCGTCCAGCCTGCCGGGCCACAGATCCTTCGCCTCGCTGCGCCGGTGCACGAACACCTCGCCGCCGGACCGGTGCACCAGCACCATCGCCGAGGCATGCGGCAGATTCCCGGAGCGCATGGTCCGCCGGTCGGAGCTGCCGACCTCGCGGCCGCAGGGATCATCGGGGTCGTACAGCGCCACGCGCTCGTCGCCCGGCTCGGGTCGTGCCCCCACCGTGTCGTCCCCGCCGGATCCCATCCGCGCCGCTCCTCCCACGTGACCCACCACCGGCCGTCCGACGCGCCCGTTGTCCTGGACATCAGCTGTCCGACGCGCCGTCGGTCCCGCACGCCGACCGTCCCCGCCGGGACACGAGGGGCGAATCCGGATCTTCCCCTCGATCCACCCGCCCCCGGCGGCCCGCCCGGACAGCATTCCATGCCCGAGGGGGCACCGTGCCCAGGGCCGTTCGCGCGGTCCCTCGCCCGCGGGATGCCGCCCGACGCATGCGGCGGCCTACTCTGTCGGTGATGTCCAAGACCGAGGCCGGCGTCCCCCGAACCGTGGGGGTGGACGGCGCACGCCTGCCGCGGTGGAGGGACGGGTTCGTCACCCGGCACGGAGCCGCGACCGCCACCGCCACCACGACCGGCCTGATCCTGCGGGCGGTGGACGGCGCGGTCGCCGAGGTCTTCGCCCCGTTCACCCCCTGGACGCCCCCGGGGCCCGCGGCCGATCCCGAGGCACCGGACGATCCCGTCCGGTCCCTCACCGAGCACGTCCTTCGCGAACGACGCCTCGCGGTGCTGCTCGTCCGTCGCGGTGGCTACGCCTGCGTCCTCCTGGACGGCATCGTCGTGCGGCACGCCAAGATCGGCACCCGCCACGTGCAGGGCAGGACGGCGGCCGGCGGCTGGTCCCAGCAGCGCTTCGCCCGACGCCGGGAGAAGCAGACCGACGAGCTCACCGGCGCGGTGACCGAGGTCGCGGTGCGGCTGCTCGTGCCCGAACTGCCCGTGCAGGCCCTGATCACCGGTGGCGACGTGCCACTGCTGGAATCCGTCCTGGCTGACCCCCGGTTGCGGGCCCTCGCCGCGACCCCGCGAGGGGCGCACCTGGCGATCGGCGACCCCCGGCCCGCGATGGTCCGGGAACTCCCCGACCTCATCCACCGGCTGCGCATCCTCGTCACCGAGCCCTGATCCGACCGTCCGCCTAGTCGTCCACGCCGCGGGCGATCAGTGCCTGCCCGAGCAGGTCGGCCCGACGCACGGCTCGAATGACCAACGGCACCGCGTAGGCCCGCACGGAACGTTCCGCCCCCCGCGCCCGCCGGGCGTCGCGCACCTCACCGGAGATCGCCAACAACACCGGCACGCTCGAGATGGTCAGGGAGAACACCAGCCCCACCCGCTCCGGGTTCACCCCGAACCGGCGCAGCGGGCTCACCATGGTCACCAGGGTGTCGAGCAGGTCCTGGGAACGGGTGGTGAGGGTGACCAGGGCACCCATGGCGATCGCGACCACCAGGTAGCCGACGACGACCGCCGAGTGCACCGGCCCCGAGGTCCACACCTGCAGGGCGCCCACCCCGGCCGCGAACCAGAACACCGGGCGGAGCTGCGCCAACATCGGCCGCGTCCCCACGCGGGCGACCACCGTGGTGACGAGCGTCGCGGCCGCACCGGCGGAGACCGCCACCGGCGACTCGAAGGCGGTGAGGAGCAGCAGCGCGAGGGCGAGCACCGCGAGCTTGACCCCGGGCCGCGCCCGGTGGACGAGCGAGTCGCCCGGCACGTACAACCCGGTGAGCACGGTCAGGACACCAGCGCCCGGTAGGCGGCGAGCGCCGGGCCCGGCAGGTCGTCCGCGACGACCCGGCCCTCCTCGACCACGAGCACCCGGTCGAAACCCTCCAGCTGCTCCAGGTGGTGGGTGACCAGGATCACCTGCTGCGAGAGGCCCGCCAGCAGGGTCGCCACCCGGCGGGCGTTCCGCGCGTCCAACAGGGTCGTCGGCTCGTCGCAGACCAGCACGTTCGGCTCGGTCACGAGGACCGCGGTCAACGCCAGCAGTTGCTTCTGGCCGCCGGAGAGCAGGTGCGCCGGGTGATCGTGGTGATCGTGCAGGCCCACCCGGGCCAGGGCCTGGCGGACCCGCTCGGCGATCTCCGTCTTCTTCAGCCCACTGCGACGCAGCGAGAAGGCGACGTCCTCGGCGACCGTGGGCATGATGATCTGCGAGTCGGGATCGGTGAACACGAATCCCACCGACCGCCGGATCGCCGGGCCCTCGCGCCGGGTGTCCCGGCCGTCCACGAGCACCCGTCCCTGGGTGGGCAGCACCAGCCCGTTGATCATCCGGGCGAGGGTGGACTTGCCCGAACCGTTGCCCCCGACGATCCCGATCCGGGCCTCGTCCAGGCGCAGCCGCACGTCCGCCAGCACGTGCCGTTCGCCGTACCGGTGGCTCACCTCGTCGAACTCGATCACCGGCTCACCCGACCCTCTCGACCAGCATCGCGATCCCCTGCCCGCCGCCCACCGCGCAGGTCGCCAGGCCGAACCGGGAGTCCGCGTCCGGAGAGTCCGGGGGCATCGTCCGCCGCACCATCCGCGAGAACAGGCGCACCAGCAGGAGCGAGCCCGAGGCACCCCAGGGGTGTCCCAGGGCGATCGCGCCGCCGTCCGGACACACCCGCTCGGCGTCCGCGCCGAACACGTCCAGGCCCAGCGCGTCCGTGCAGGCGAGCACCTGACCGGCGAAAGCTTCCGTGATCTCGATCACCCCGACCTCGTCCAGCCCCACCCCGGCACGTTCGAGGACCGCCTGCACCGCCGGCACACAGCCCAGACCCGGCAGGGCCGGGTCCACACCGGCCACCGCGGTCGCCCGCACCGCCAGTCCGGGCAACCCTGCCGTCGCCCGGCATTCCTCGGGCACCAGGGCCACCGCGGCGGCA
>CAZOWW010000216.1:0-1195 GCA_964583765.1 uncultured Kineosporiaceae bacterium | reverse complement strand
TGCCGCCGTCGGTGAAGGCGGGGCGGAACCGGGACAGCACCGCGGCGGTCAGCCCCGCCCGCGGCCGCTCGTCGAGCGCCAGGCCCCGCACGGGCACGAGCTCGCCGTCGAAGACCCCCGCCTGACGGGCCGCCAGGGTGCGCCGGTGGGAACGCGCCGCGTAGTCGTCCTGGCGGGCCCGGTCCACACCGCACTGCCGGGCGACCGCGTCCGCGGCGGCGCCCATCTCCGGGTCGGGAAATCCTGCCGGGGCGAAGGGCGCCCGGGTGTAGGGCCGGGGGGCCTGCGTGGGTCCCTGGGGCCGGGCCAGCCGCCAGGGCGCGGTGCTCGCGCTCTCCGCGCCCCCCGCCAGCACGAGATCGGCCTGGCCCGAGGCGACGAGCGCGGCCCCGAGCCGCACGGCCTCCAGCCCGGAACCGCACTGGCGGTCCACGCTCACCCCGGGTACCTCGGTGCCCAGCCCCGCCGCGAGCGCTGCGACCCGCGCCATGTCCCCGCCGGGGCCGCAGCAGTTGCCCAGCACCACGTCGTCCACCCGCACGGGCCCGGGCAGGACCGTCGCGAGGTCACCGGCCAGCCGCCGCAACACCACCGCGCCCAGGCCGGCCACGTCCACGCGGGCGAGCCCGCGCCCGGCGGTACCGATGGGAGTACGGCACGCCGCGACGACGACGGGCGTGCGGGGGGCCATGTCCGGCAGCCTACGGGCCGCGGGGCGGACCGGCCCGGTGCACCCCGACGGCTCGCTCACGAGTCCGAGGGTGCCCAGAGGGCCCGCACCGCGGGGCGGTCCGCCTTGCCCGCCGCCGTGCGGGGGAGTGCCTCCACGAGGATCAGCCGCAGCGGACGGGCCGGGCGCGGCAGCAGCTCCCGGGCGGCCGCCCGGACCGCGACCCGGGGGTCCTGACCGGGCACCGGCTCGATCACGAGGACCACATGCTGGCCGAACCGCGCGTCGGCGGCACCGATCGCCACCGCCTCCCGCACCCCGGGCACCGGCCCGAGCGCCCGCTCGACATCGCCCGCGAGCACGGTGTGGCCCCCGACGTCGATGGTCTCCCCACCGCGGCCCCGGAGCACGAGCCGGCCGTGGTCGAGCCGGCCGAGGTCACCCACGCTCGCCCAGCCGTGGTCGTCCCGGCGCAGCGGATCCCCGTCCGCGGGTTCCAGGTACCCCTCGGCCAGATAGGGGGAG
>CAZOWW010000215.1:0-5578 GCA_964583765.1 uncultured Kineosporiaceae bacterium | reverse complement strand
GTCGGGACGAACCGGACTTCACCCGCCCAAATTCCAGTTCCGAAACAGGCCCTAGAGCCGCAGGCCGGACAAGGACCGCGCAGCGGACCAGCAGGCGATGTCCTCGGGCAGCACGTTCAACGCACGCCCAAGCTCTTCGGGAGCCCACCCGGCCTGGGCCGCCAGAGCGACGGCCTGGTTCCGACGTTCGATGGCATCAGGACCCCCACGGGTCCACAGATCACGATGCGCCGTGATCGCTTCACTCAGAAGGTGCTGCTGACGGTCGGTGGGTGCGTTCATCGGTGTCTCCGCAGGACTTCGTAGCAACGTGGTCGAGGGGTCCTGGCCAGGACGGGCAAGCAGAGGATCTTCGGTTGACGCCGATGGGCCATGACAGTGCCGGAATCCGATGATTCTGTGGTAGATCATTATCTGTCGCATTTTGATCGTGGTCCAGGCCCGTCCCCACAGGCCCACACCACACATGTCGGCACCCGGACCCCGGCCCTGACCGGCCCGGTGCCCCGGCCATAACCCAACGGGCCACCGCGCACACTGGTGGTTCAGCCGAACGCAGGAGGTGGTCGCAATGCAGAACTCGGCATCTCGTAACGCCGAGACCCTGGCCCAGGTGGCCCGCGCAGACCAAGCCCTATGGCACGAGGACCGCCCGATCTCGGTCCACGACCGCAACCACGCCGCGCTCACCGCAGTGCGCGACGGATGGACCGAAGAAGAGATCGCCCACGAACTGGGAGTACTCCCCCAGGACGTCCACCGCTGGATCACCGGTCAAGACATCGACCTGCGCTAACCACACACGCCCCGCAGCACCGTCATCGCGGGGACCAGGGCCAGCGACAGCGCTGCCGCCCCCTGGACCCGCCTTGCCCCCACACGCACCCCTCGGGGGACCTCCACCTCGTACAGGGATCTCTCGGAGCACGCCCGCGGGCCTTTCCCGCCCTCGGCTGAGTCTGCCAGGCCCGCGCCTGTCCACGACCCGACGGACCATACGGGCGGCCACGCGGACACCTCAGGGATGTGTCGTCGGCCCCAGGACCCGCACTGAACCACCGATACCCACCTGGGCCGGCCTTTCGGGCACGGACCGCGCACCCGGACGAGCACCAAGTCCACGTAGACCACCAGTCACTGACGAACCCAGCCGGCGCCCCGGCAGGGTCCCGGCCCCCGACGGGGCGCCCGGCAAGGACCTCATCCGCGTCTCAGGACGTGACCTGTTCGAGTGACGAGGATTCTTGGCCGTCTGATGTCGGCAGGTGACGAGCCCTGCGTCGGAGTCAGGGCGAGATCACCCGGCCGAGGAACGATTCCCGGGCAGCAGTGCGCGGGCGCGGTTCAGGTCCGCGGTGGACACGACGACCGAGCCGAACTCCTTGACCGCCTGGTAATAGACCCAGGCCAGAGCGTCGCAAGCCGGTCGCAGGATCGACGCGTAGGTGGCACACCTGCGGGTGAGATCCGCGTAGAAGTAGCTGTCGATGCGGGACTTGCTGGCCGCGAAACCACCGACCGCCTTGTAGTTCCGGTAGCCGAAATCGTGCCGTGCGCAGGGCAGTCTGAAGTCGAACCCGAGCGGATTGTCGGGGCTGTCGGTGCAGTAGTCGGTGGACCAGTCGAAGGCATAGGACGTCCAGGCCTCCTGATCATTGCGAGCGACGTACCAGGCGTCGTAGCTGGACACACCGGTCTGTGTCCAGCTGGACAGCACACTCAGCTTCTGTTCGGCGGTGACGGCAGAGGCGGGTTGTGCAACGCCGAGCATCGTCAGGACGGTGACCGAGACGGCACCGAAGGCAGTGCCCGAGCGGTGGCGGATTCCGTGGCGGAACATCTGATGCCTCCCTGTTCCTCGCGACGCGGGAATGCCGCGCCCTGTGGACGCCGGTGAGCGGCGTCGCACATCGTGACAGAGGGGATATTCATCAACAAAGCGCCCAGATGCCCGTTCTTGAACCTTTCACCTGATCGCCCAGCCGTCTTCGGACTCTTTCACCCGGCTGTCCACCTGTTTCCGCGTCCTTGTCCCGGACTTCGTCGAGGCGCCACGGAAATCGTTCCCCAGCAACCACCAAAAGGTCACGGTGGATAATTCTCCCCGTGAAGAAATGCACCGGCGAGACAAACGGGCTATGCGTAGTGGGTTCGGTGCTGGTCAGGTCGTGGACGAGGGTGCTGGAGTCGCGTGCGACGCGGCGGATGGGTCGGGTGATATTGGGGGAACCGGTGGTGCGGTGGTAGCCGATCGCGCCGTTGCGTAGGGCTGCGAAGACGGTGGGGCCGGTGCCGGATCTGACACGCTGCCCTTCCTCACGCAGTGTCATATCGCGGACCCGGTGGGTAGCGTCGGCCCTTGAAGGACCCCCGATGACGGCTGACGGACCGTCTCGCGGACGCCTGCGGTGTCGGTCACAAGTGAACGGCACGCTGTGGATGCCGCCTGCAAGGAAGCGGACGAACGTGTCGGTCTGAAGAATTCCGCACTAACGGGGCAAGTTCGGATCCCGTACGGAGGAAGCTAGAGCGCTTCAGCAGCCGGCCGAGCCGGACCAGACCGACGAAGGTTCAGTGGTAGACGCTGAGGTCAGGGGACTCATCGGGTCCCAGGCCTGGGATGGCCGGGACCGATAACGGGCGTCTCGCGCGCTGGGCCTGGTCCGTGGGTGCCCACCCTGGGCCGGGGTTCACGGCGTCCCCCGTGCGTGGCTCGCAGAGTGTGCCACGCTGAGGAAATGACCCCCGTTGAACGCTCAAGTCCGCAATGCCCTCCCCCCTCGTCAACTCCCGACGGCCCGCACGCCCAACTGACCGGTGATCTCAGCGTCGTCGTGGGATCCCTGCACGATCAGTACGACTCACGCCTGGGATTCGCCGTGGTCGACTCCGAGATCCAGCAGGTCGCCGACCGCTTCGCCCTCGCCCGGATCCGTTCCTTCGTCCCGCTGTTCGTGCGCAGGTTCGCCGGCGCGAAACTCCGAGAGGACTGCGCCGTCCAACCGGAACCCTCCCTCCCGCCCGCTGTGACGGCCGGAGAACGGACATTGGTCCCGGCCGTCCCCGCTTGATCGACGGGGCTGCGTGCTCGGCCGGCGAGGTCGACGCACAGGCGCGAGGGGATGTGGCCCGTCGCGACCCGCTCCCCCGCACGGCCCCCCGGACAGTCGCGCCACCTATTGGGAGCGCGAATGCCCGAATCGCTGGACATGTTGATCACCCGACTGGACGACCTGGTCGCCGAACTCGCCCGGGCCGAGACAGCCCACGCCGACGCCATCGCCGCAGTCTGCGCGCAGCACCGACGGGGCGCAGTGAACCTGGTGCACTACGCGACGTTGCGGCACCAGGACCTACGGGCTCTGCAGAACGACCTGATGGACCTCGGTGCCACGTCCCTGGCAACCACCGAGGCCGACGTCCGGGCCAAGGTACAGGCCGCGCGCACCGTGATGGCAGCCCTGCGCGGGGACCACAGACCATGGAACCTTGAGGCGACCAACCAGGCTCTCGACGGCGGTGACGACGTCCTGGATGCCAATTCCCGCAACGTCTTCGGTCTCATGCGCCCGGGGCGACCCACCCGGATCATGGTGACCTTGCCCGGGGAAGCGGCCACCGACCCCGAACTCGTCGCCGCCATGGTCGAGGCGGGCATGGACGTTGCCCGGATCAACTGTGCCCACGACGATCACCAGCCTGGGCGCAGATGGCCGCCCATGTCCGTGCGGCCGCCGCGAGCGCGGGCCGGCAGGTGCTGGTGTCGATGGATCTGCCGGGCCCGAAGTTGCGGACCGGGCCGATCGCGGACGGGCCGGCGCTCGGGCAGGCGCGGGTCACTCGCGAGGAGACCGGACAGCTGGTGGCCCCGGCCCGGATCTGGCTCACCCCGGCGGACTCCACCAGGCCATCGCCGGCACCGATCGCCACGGCAGGCCGCCCCGCCCTGGCCGTGGGCGTCGACCAGGCATGGCTGGCGTGCCGTCGGGTCGGCCAGCGAATTGCCCTGGTCGACGCCCGTGGCCGTAGGCGCATCTTCACCGTGACCCAGGTCGGCCCGGGGGCGGCCCTGGCCGAAGGGCAGCGCAATGCCTACATCGCCGATGGGACCGGATTGTCGTGCCAGGGCACGGTCACCAGCGCGGCCGGCATCCCTCCTCTCCGGCGCAGGCTGTCTCTGGCGGTCGGAGGCCACCTGGTCCTGACCAGCGACCTCACCCCGGTCGATCCGCCGTCGCCCGGGCGCGATGCCCGGATCGGCTGCACCCTGCCGCAGGCGATCACCGCGATACGTCCCGGGGATGCCGTCCTGTTCGACGACGGTGCGATCGCCGCGGTGGCCGAACGCGTCGGCGACGGCGAAGCCATCCTGCGGATCGTCCGCACCAAGCCGGGCGGCCAGTGCCCGGGAGCCCAGAAGGGCATCAACCTGCCCGACACCGTGCTGCCCTTGACCGCGCTGAGCGACCAGGACGAGGACGACCTGCCGTTCGTCGCCGAGCACGCCGATCTGGTCGCGGTCTCGTTCGTCCGGACCGCCGCGGACATCGAGCACGTCCTGGACCGTCTGCGCGCCGCCGGCCCCACCGCCGATGATCTGGGGCTCATCCTGAAGATCGAGACTCGGCAGGGCTTCGAGAACCTGCCATCCATCCTGCTTACCGCCATGCGTCACCCACGGCTCGGCGTCATGATCGCTCGCGGAGACCTGGCCGTGGAGGTCGGCTTCGAACGCCTCTCCGAGGTTCCCCGACAGATCCGTTCACGGACGGGCGGAAGCCACGGAAGACCGCGTTCGTCAGCAGCAGGCCCGGGCCCACGATCGTGGCCCGCGGAGTCGGCGAAGCCAGCGACCCGTCCCGCGGCGACGGTTCCCCGCTTCGGGGACCAGTGCCAGGACCGCCCACCTCCTGTCCCGACCCCGTCGCTGTCCTGCCCGGCCGCTCAGGACGTAGCCAGTCCACAGCGGACCGATCATTCCTGCCTGTCATCCACGAGCAAGAGGCCGTGCGGGCAGCGAGCCAGACACCGACAGGCTCCCCCCGCCGGCGTGACCTCAGGTCCTTGCGGAGCTCGACATGCCGCCCCGCGGCGCGACCACAGCGACAAACCGGTCGAAACGTAGACCATCGTCCTCGGACAGTTCCACCCGCAGGCCGATGGCCCGATCGGGCTCACGCCGCCAGGTCCAGTCCGAGCGGCGACCGTCGCCGACGAGCAGCAGGTCCGGCCCCACCAGCCACGCCTCCATCGTCCGCAGACGGTACGGGAGCATCAGCCCACCAACTGCACATACGCCAGCCATGGCCCACCCCAGGGGCGCCACGTCACCGTCGTGGATACCCAAGAGCACCCCGTAGGCCACCACGGCCACGGCCGCACCGCACAGAACCGAGACCGTGCCCGAGCGGGCGGGGCGTGATCATCAGCCTGCCCTCGGCATATGCGCCTCGGCCGGGAGCGGGAACGGCACGCCAACGATCCGGAAGGATCAGCGGATTCGACTCGTCTCGGTTCCCGACCCGTAAGCAGTCACACCCCCTGCTGATCTGCGGCGTGTCGGTGCTTGCGTCCGGTT
>CAZOWW010000214.1:0-5735 GCA_964583765.1 uncultured Kineosporiaceae bacterium | reverse complement strand
CCGCACACGCTCTCGCAGCGTGACCCTGGCGGGGATCTACCCGTGACTGCTTACGTCGTAGGTGCCCGGCGAGAAGTAATTCCGCATCACCAGGGTGTTGTCCCCAGGCGTGACTTGGGCCGTCTCCATCGTCCATCCCATCGAGTTCAGCGCCATGAACGTTGCATCGGTAAAGGTGGACCCCTGCACGGTGAGCGTCAGCCTCGTCATAGCCGTGCTGCCTGTGAGGGTGAAGTGGAGGTGTGCCTGCTGGTAGGGCTGCGAGAGGGTGAGTGTCTGTGGCTCGCCGAAACTCAACGGGGCCACGACGTCCGAGACGAAGTCTGCGGAGAACTGCACCGAGCCCACGCTGTCGTTGACGGGGTCGATCCGCAACGTCCAGGTCCCTGCCTTGGACGGGGTGCCAGGTACATCCAGGGTTGCGGCGCCTGAAGCTGGCAGTGCCACCATGCCGACGCCGACACCATCCGAATCAAGCAATGTCGCGTAGGCGTTCCCGCTGCCAGGCGTGGCCCCGGCTCCCAGCGACGACCATGAGGAGGAGGTGACATGGAGGACGAGTCGCTGCCCTGGGACTCCGGCGTAGGAGAGGTCACGATTCTCTCCTGCGGTGGTGATGCTCACGTTGTTGGGAGTGTCCAGGGTCAAGGGTTTCGGTGCTTTATCGGTGATCAGGTTCAGGACTAGGGTTTCCGTGCCGGTGGCCGCTTCTGAAGGGTCGATGATGAATGTCCAGACCCCGGTCGCGTCAAGTGGCTCGAACTCGAACCAGTCCGGGTCTGCCATGGGGACGCTGTATACCCACAAGTTCTGGAGGAGGGACCCGTCGGGGCGCCTTAGCAACAGGTCATTCGGGTAGTGGACATTGTCCCAGACGAGATTGAAGATATCAGCGACGAGTCGCTGTCCGGCCCGGCCATAAAACGCGTACTCGACGTTCTGTCCCTTCGTCTTGGTTGTCATCTTGGTTTCTGTTCCAAGTTTGATGCTGTGCTTCTGATCGGCAACGAAATCGAGATTGAAGGACTCCCAGCCGGATTCTTCGGTGCAGCCACGGAACACCAGACTCCAGTTGCCAGGAGTGTCTGTCACTGTGGATGTAGTTGCCGATTGAATCTCATTCCAGACGTCTGTGTCGCCGTCGCTGGTACTCGCAAAGTCACCCATCAACGAGCCGTCCGGGCGATAGATCGAGGTATGTTCGCAGGGATAACTCGTAGTAGTGGAGGACCAGTGTGCCTCGACTACGGTCAGCGTCGGTCGCCGCCCAAGCGGGGGTGTGAGAGTGAACACTCTGACCCGCGTCGGATCAGGGATCGATGCTCGATGCGTAGCTGACCCCGTGAGAGAGAGGCTTGGACCCACTGCGTAGGTTAGCAACAACGAGACCGTGCCGGAGTCCTCTGGGGCTGGAGTGAGCACGAGGGACCAGTTCCCGGAAACGCTGAGCGCGGGCAGGCTGTGAAAGGAACGATCCACCACGGGAAATGACGCCGTGGTCCGGCCATTCGGGCTCTGCAGGTGCAAAGAAGCCTTCTGGGTCAGATTGACCGATATCAGTTCGACGGTGGGGATCTGGCCTGCGGATCCCGAGAAGACTTCTCTCACCTGTTGTCCGGGTGTGGCGACGTCCATCACCTGCACGCCGCTCCCGGGTGTGATCTTCATCGTGGATTCCCCCGCCGCCTGGGCGGACGTGAGCCCGGTGAAGCTGCTCACGACAAGACCGACGATTATGGATATGGCCGGCATGGCGGACCAGCCCTTGGATCCCATTGGTTCTTCCCTTTCCCCGATGGTCGCTATCAGCAACCTTCCCCCGTGTCGCGGGAAGCCGTCGGCGGCCGAGCGTACTCCTAAGTTCTTCTCTGGATGATCTGTTCGGGGAGGTTGCGTGCGAGGACACGCTTGGCGATCTTCATGGCAGTGTATGGGCGCGGCAGGTCTTCGGAGGGCCCAGTGCAACCGACGAAGTGCCTGCCTCGTTCAGCGTCATGAGGGGTGGAACAGGTTGCCGATAAGAGGTGCTCGCACGACGCGGGTGCTGTACGCCGTGCTGGTCGGCGTCAGTGCGCTGGGCCTCATCATCGTGGGGGTCCTCCGGCCCCGAAGCGGCAACGGCGCGCGTCCATACGTTGACGTTCGAGGGCAAGACGACACAGGCGTCTTCATGATCGATCCCGGGGCTGCTCCGCTGCTCGTTCTGCCGATCCTGCTCGGCGCGTGGGCGCGGCGATACATCCAGATGTGGCGGCTGCTTCGAAGGGGATGGACATCGTCCTCGGTTCTGGGATCGCCGCAGGGCTGAGTTCGGCCCTCGTCCAGCGCATCACCAGTCCCGCCCCTACCGACGACCTTGCGATGCTCGCAGGACCCTTGTCACCCACGGTCACGATCTCTTGCGGTCGCTTTCGGGCGTTTCGCGGGTGTGGCCGACCAGAGCTCTGGTCGGCCACACGAGCCGCTGCTCGTCGATCCACGGAAGAGGCTCGTCTACCGGTTACCGGCCGCTGTGCACCCACAGGGCGAGCGCCGCGAAAGCGAAGAGGAGCGCAGCCAAGGTGACGGTCACCACCGCGGTGACGATGACGCGCCACCACTTGACCAGGGTCACGGCGACGACCAGGGCGAGAAGAGCCAGAGTGGTCCCATCGAGCTGGGAGCTCATCGTTCGCTCCTCTCTTCTTCTGCTTCGACGTGGCGGGGACCCATGTCGAAGCAGAAGGGAGGCCTCTGCCGAGTGCCGGAGCTGATCTCGTCGTCCACCAGGTGCAGGCCGAGGACGTCGGCAGCGACACGTGGGTCGAGGTGGGGGAAGAGCTGACGCAGGGTCGTGACGGACATCCCCGCAACGTCCGGTTCGTCGGCTGGGGCGGGCTCGCCGTCCTGTTCGTTGTCCGTCGCGGTCGCCGTTGGCGGCTGATCGGCGGTGGGTCCTGCGCCGGGATCTGAGGGATCCGACTCGACAAGCGGTGATTCTTCCGGGGATGGGCCCGGGAACTGCGGATTCGTCATGGCCCGACGGTGCCCGAGAGACCAGGGACGAGATCACCCCGTGGCTGGACGGGGCGAAGACGTCCCGAATAGGGTCCTGTTCGTCCCGAAGACGTCCTGTGTCCGTCGTGGGGGTTGGATGGCGAACGAGCGGCTCCGTGCCACGCTGCTGGAGCGCGGGATGACCCCGGCGGATCTCGCACGACCGCTGGAGGTAGACGCGAAGACGGTGGAGCGGTGGATCCGTGGCCGGGTCCCGTATCGCCGTCACCGCTATGGAGTTGCCGCGATTCTGAGGGTCGACGAGGCCTACCTGTGGCCGGAGGCGCTGAGTTCCGAGCAGGTCACCTGCGCCTCGGAGAGCGAGATCGTCAACGTCTACCCGCAGCGATGGATGGTGCCCCGGGACGTGTGGGGCCATCTGTTCGACGCCGCGGAAGAGGACATCGGGATCCTCGTCTACAGCGGGTTCTTCCTCGCGGACGACGGTGGCCTTCGATCGCTGCTGACGCGGAAGGCCGGCGCCGGGGTGCGGGTGCGGATCCTGTTGGGTGACCCGGACGCTCCGGAGATCGCCGCCCGCGGGGTGGAGGAGGGGATCGCCGACGCGATGCCCGCGAAGGTCCGCAACGCCCTCGCGCTTCTGGGATCGCTACGGGACATCGAGGGCATCGAGGTGCGCCTGCACGGGACCCCGCTGTACAACTCGCTCTACCGGTCGGACGACCAACTCCTGGTGAACTGCCACGTGTACGGCTCGCCCGCATCGGAGGCGCCAGTGCTGCACTTGCGCCGGGTCGCCGGCGGGACCATGGTCAAGACCTATCTGAGCAGTTTCGAGCGCATCTGGGCCGCCAGCCGGCCCGCGGACTGAGAGGTGGACCCGGGCATGGCGCGCATCGACTTCTACGACGACCCCCAGGCGCCACCGGCGAACAGCCTGGTCCCATCGGCGAATGCCATCGTCCTCGACGATGTCGGGCAGTTGCTGTTCATCCACCGCACTGACAACGACAACTGGGCCATTCCCGGTGGGGCGATGGACCTGGGGGAGTCTCTGCCCCAGACCGCCGTGCGGGAGGTCAAGGAGGAGACCGGGATCGACTGCGAGATCACCGGTCTGGTGGGCATCTACACCGATCCGCGGCACGTGCTCCTCTACACCAGCGACGGCGAGGTGCGCCAGGAGTTCTCCGTTGTGTTCACAGCTCGTGCCGTGGGTGGGGAGCCGACCACGAGCAGCGAGAGCCGAGCTGTGGTCTGGGTCGATCGCGATGAGGTGCTCGGTCTGCCGATGCACCGGTCGATGCGCATGCGCGTGGAGCACTTCCTCCAGGGGCGTTCCGCCCCGTACCTCGGCTGACCTGGTGGTGGACTCGAGCACGGTGGACGCCGCAGCGAACGTGTTCTCCGCAGTCGGCACGGTCGGCGCCTTCGCCACCGGCATGGTGTTGCTGTGGCAGGAGGTCCGGAGGGAGGGCTCGCGGGCGGAGGAGCAGCGGCGTTCCCAGGCGGTGAAGGTCAGCGCGTGGATTGAGGCGGTCCGCACCCCGCAGGGCGGGCGCGAGCTGCTGTTCCACGTGCACAACGCCAGCGACATGCCGATCTTCGAGGTCTCCTTGCCGATTCCCGTGCCGCACAGCGGGACGGGGGCTGAGGACGGCGATCGAGCCGGTGTCGCGAGGAACGGTGCGGGTGGGAAGAGGGGGAGTGCGAATGAGGCGTGTGGGAACGGCGCCGACGACGAGGCCGAGTTCATCGGCCTGGTCCCACCCGGGCAGACGGTGCAGCGGCCCGCGCCCCGCGAGTGGTTGCGGACCTACTTCTCCCCGGAGCCCGTACAGATCGAGTTCCTCGACAGCTCCGGGTACCACTGGACCCGTGACGAGCAGGGCTTCCTGATCCGAGCGGGCGCGGGAGCATGACTTCCCGAAGATGGGCCTGAGCTCAGTCGGCCGGGGTAACTCAATGCCTGGTTCGGCGGGACTCGTTTCCTTGTAGACATCCCTATGACCTGGCCGCTGGGGTCCCGAGGTGTTGAAGACATTCAAGGAGGTGGGATTCGATGGGATCGGCATTCGCCGAGCAGGCGATTCTCTTCTGGATCAACGATGCTCAGCCTTCCGGAGTATGCGGCTGCAGGGCGTTGGCCCATGTTCTTTCGCGACGTGCGTCCACTTCCCACGGGTGAAGCGGCGCATCGGTTCATCGTGATGGGGGGTGATTTTATGCGAGGCATACATGCTGGATGAGGTGGGTCGGTGACGTGACTTCGGCATCGTCGGCGGGATGACTCTGGGGAACGGGAACGGGAACGGGAACGGGAACGGGAACGAGGGCTGGGTGACTGATGATCTGAGTTTCCTCGCGACCGGGGGGTTGGGCTCGAGCGTGAGGCCGGGGCCCCTGCTTCGGAGCGAGGTCCGCCGCGCCGTGGAGCCTGAGGCCATCGGTTACACCCTGTGATGGATTCGCTGTCGGGGTGTGGGGTGGTGGCTGTGCGCGTGCGGAGACTTGCGATGACACCGGGGAGGGGGCGGTGGTTGGCGCGTGGGTGTCGATCGGGTGGCGTGTGGTGATCGTCACATAGGCTGGAGTCCGAAATTGTGGGCGTTCGGGGATGAGTCGGGCGGTCTGGGGTGGGGTTGGGGGTTGTTGGTGGGGTGGTGGGTGTGGTTCTGTGCGTTGGCTGAACGGGGGATCGTGCAGCTGGTGCAGGGTCCGGGAGAGATCACGGGGGT
>CAZOWW010000213.1:0-5742 GCA_964583765.1 uncultured Kineosporiaceae bacterium | reverse complement strand
CGGCCTCCATCTGGCCGTAGCCGAAGAAGGCCAGGCGCACCCAGCCGCCGCGGCCGCGGTTGACCACCTGCACCTGCCGCACCCCGGGCAGGAACATGCAGGCGTCCGGACCGGTCGTGGCGGCGAAGTGGTTGAGGAACCGCAGCGCCTCACGCCAGCCGTCGTCGTCCTGCGACTGCCCCTCGTCCATCTCCTCAGGATGGCACTCTCCCCGGTCGATCCTTTCGCCGCCGTGATCAGGTCCCTGCACCGCCGCCCGTGCTCAATACCGACCGGACGCTCCCTTGCACGCAGGACGCTCCTCCGCGCAGCTCAGCCTCCCTGGCCCGGCCCGACAGCACGCCTCAGGACCCCGAGTGATGGCTCATGGTCATGAACGACAGGACGGCCATGCCGCCGACCGCTGCGAGATACGGCCACCAGTCCCACCGCCGGCGCACCGACCAGGCCACGGTTCCCACGACGGCGGTGGACAGGACGGCGGCACCAAGGCTGTACCCGATCGCACGGGAGGCGCTCCCGAGGGCGAGAACCCGGAGCGGGAGGAGCACGAACTGCACGGCACCGCTCACGGCCGAGGCACGCGCGAAGGCGTGCGGGTTGGCCCGGACCATCCACTTCCAGCCCAGGGGCGCCGGTCCCCAGCTGGGGTCGGGCCGCCACCCGGGCGGTGGCTGCCAACCGGGCGGTGGCTGCCAACCGGGCGGCGGTGTCGGCCAGTTGGGGGGTGGGTTGTAGACCAGGCCCATGGAAAACGCTCCCGTGTCCATCACCGTCAGGTGACGGGAGGGCAGCGGCCCGACGGTCACGACACGCGGATCACGGATCACACGCCCAGGGGTCAGGGACGCGCAGATCCACGATCATCCGGCGGAGGACACCAGCACCGGGGCCGGACCTGGACAGGCACAGGCACAGGCACAGGGAACATCGCGCGCGGCGCAGGCGTGGTCGCATCCGCGCGGTGGGTGAGCGAACACCGGGTGAGTGAGCGAACACCGGGTGGGTGAGCGAACACCGGGTGAGTGAACGAGCACCAGGTGGTGACGGGGCGCCGGACGGGCCACCATGACTCGTGAAGACTTATGCGGAGTTATCCGGAAAACGCATCTGGCTGGCCCTCACCGACGTTCTCGTGGTGGCCTGGATCTGGCTCTGGGTCTGGCTGGCGATCAAGCTCTACGACCTCACGGAGAAGCTCGGGGTTCTGGGGCAGAAGATGGAGGGCGCCGGGAACGAGATGTCGGGTGGCCTGTCCGATGCCGGGTCGAAGGTCGGCAGTGTGCCAGGCGTGGGCGGTGCGATGTCCAAGCCGTTCGACCGGGCGGCGGGCGCCGCGCGGTCACTGGCCGACGCGGGCCGCGATCAGCAGCACGTCGTCCACGAACTCGCCTGGGCCCTGGCCCTGTCGCTGACCTTCGTGCCGATGTGCCTGGTGCTGTTCCTCTGGCTTCCGCGGCGACTGCGCCGGCATCGGCGTGCCCGCGCAGCAGCCGCACTGCGGGAGGGAAGGGCCGGGCAGAACCTGCTCGCACTGAGAGCTCTCGCCAACCGACCGTTGCGTCGATTGGCGAGGATCGACGCGGATCCCGTGACGGCATGGCGACGCGGCGACCAGCGCGTCGTGGAGGCCTTGGCCGCGCTGGAGTTGCGGCAGTTCGGCCTGCGCGCACCCCGAGGTTCCAGAGAGACGGGCTGAGGACCCCCGGTGGGTGCTCCGCGCCGAAACGTCAGCCTCGCCGGTCGGTGACGCGGAGATAGTGGCCGGAAGGGTCCACCAGCCGGAAGTCGGTCAGGCCCCACGGCTGCCGCGCGAGGTCATCGTCCAGGGGCCACCCCGCCGCGACGACCCGGTCGCGCTCGGCGGCGACGTCGTCCACCTCCAGGACCACCTCCACCCCGACCGGCGGCCGGCGGTGGTCCGCCACGCCCGGCATCGCCGGACGTGCAGCCGCCCCTATCCGGACCAGCCCTCGGCGCAGCGACACATATCCGTTCGTCGCGCGCTGATCCTCGACCAGCGTGAAACGGAGGACTCTGGTGTAGAAGTCCACCGTGGCGTCGAGGTCCACCGGGAAGATCTCGATCCGCACCGTCAGGTCCATGGTCGGATCCTGCCGCAGTCCGTCGACGGAGGCTCGATGCACGTCAACTACGTCCTGGCCGTGGTGCTCGAACACGGACCGGGAGCCCTCGACGAGCCCCGGCTGCGGGTCGCGCTCGACGGCGCCGCGGGGCGCCATCCCGCCTTTCACACCTTTCCCGGCACGGCCCCTGCGATGGACCCGGAGACCGTCGCACCGTTCGCGCTCCGGGTGGCTGTGCGCACGGACGCCGCGCAGTGGCTGCGCGAGGCCGAGGCCGAACTGGGGACGCCGTTCCCCCCGGACGAGGGTGCCCGGGCCCGTTTCGTCCTACTGCCGGGGTCCGCCACGAGCGAGCTTCTCCTCGTGGCGGACCACTTCACCACGGAGGGCCTGTCGGGGACGGTCCTGCTCCGCGAGATGCTGACCCTGCTCCGCGATCCCGCGGCGGTGCTCCCCGGGGTCCCGGCCGCGCCGACACCTGCTGAGCTCCTGCCCCCCGAACTCCGCGAGGGCATACTGCCCGCACCCGCTGACCGGCCACGACGGCGTCCCTCGCCGCCCGGCGTCCCGGGACCCGACCCGGTACGCATCCGCACCCATGAGCTCAGCCACGCCGGGACCAGGGGCCTCGCGCAGGCCTGCCACCGGGAGAGCACCCACGTGCACGCCGCGCTCTGTGCTGCCTGGTTGCGGGCGCTGGCGGGGACGACGCCGTCCACAGCACGCGAGGACACCACCGGAACGGTGGGCTTGCCGGCCGCACCGCACCCCGCAGCCCCCACGACCGGGAAGGCGCCGGACAGTGAGCACACCCGCCGCAGCGTCTCCTCACCGGTGAGCGTGCGCGGGTTCCTGCCTCCGGGTGGCCGGGAGGTCGCGGGGATGTACCTGACCACGCTGCGCACGGAGGTGGACGTCCACCCGGACCGCACCCTCTGGCAGGTGGCGCGCGACGTCCAGCAGGACCTGGACCTGCACACCGCCGCGCCGCAGCTGCCCGAGCTGTTCGCGGCAGGTCTCGCCCGGTTCGCGTCCGGACATCCGCCGACGGCGGACTACGACCTCTCCCTGACGAACCTCGGCGTGCAGGAGTTCGGCGGACCGATCCGCCCGGCGGACGACTCCACAGCCCCGGAGGACGACCCGGCTGCGTCCGGGGAGGGCGTGGCGGTCCGGGCCTGCTACCCGCTGGTCAACGCGTTGCCCGCGGAACGGACCGTGGGCGTGTGCACCACCGGCGGTCGGCTGCACCTGGCCTTCACCACGTTCGCCACCGACCTCGACGACCGCTGGGCCGCCGCCGTGCTCTCCGCCGCGGTGGAGAACCTGCGGCTCATGGTCGAGCGCTCAGGACCAGGGTCCGCCGCTGGCGCCGCCGGTCAGCGGCCGAGGAACTTCTCGAATCCCGGGGGCAGGGTCAGGTTCGCCGGCCCGGCCTCCTGACCCGGCTCCTGGGAACCCAGTCCGAAGGCGCTCCCGGGAGCGACCGCACCACCCGTCGGCCGCGGACCGGCCGCCGCCTTGGCGAGGGCTTCGCGCTCCTGCTGGGCACGCTTGGCGGGATTGCCGGACTTCGCCTTGCCCTTGCGGGCGGGGGCCGCGGTACGTCCCTTGGTCTTCTTGCCGCTGCCGCCCAGTCCCGGGACCCCGGGCATGCCCGGGAGGCCGCCCTTGCGCATGGCCCGCATCATCTTCTGCGCCTCGGTGAAGCGCTCGAGCAGCTGGTTCACCTCGGAGACGCTGACCCCGGAACCTCGGGCCACCCGGGCCCGACGCGAGCCGTTGAGGATGCGCGGGGTGCTGCGTTCCTGCGGGGTCATCGAGCGGATGATCGCCTCGACCCGGTCCATCTCGCGCTCGTCGAAGCTGTCCAGCTGCTGGCGCATCTCGCCCATGCCGGGCAGCATGCCCAGCATCTTCTTGAGCGAGCCCATGTTGCGCATCATGGCCATCTGGGCCAGGAAGTCCTCGAGCGTGAAGTCCTCGTCCGCCGCGAGCTTCGCGGCCATCTTCTCCGCCTGCTCGGCGTCGAAGGCGCGCTGGGCCTGCTCGATCAGGGTCAGGACGTCACCCATGTCCAGGATGCGCGAGGCCATCCGGTCCGGGTGGAAGAGCTCGAAGTCCTCGACCTTCTCCCCCGTCGAGGCGAACATCACCGGCTTGCCGGTCACCCCGACCACGGAGAGCGCGGCGCCACCGCGGGCGTCGCCGTCCAGCTTGGACAGGACCACCCCGGTGAAGCCGACGCCGTCCTGGAAGGCCTGCGCCGTGGTCACGGCGTCCTGGCCGATCATGGCGTCGAGGACGAACAGGATCTCGTCCGGGTGGACGGCGTCCCGGATGTCCGCCGCCTGACGCATCAGCTCCGTGTCCACGCCCAGCCGGCCGGCGGTGTCCACGATCACGACGTCGTGCTGCTTGGCGTTCGCGAACTCCACGCCCGCCCGGGCCACGGCCACCGGGTCGGCCGGACCGGCCGCGGCGGGAATCAGGCCCGAGGTGGAGGCACCCGGGTGCGGCGCGAACACGGCCACACCGGCCCGCTGCCCGACCACGGTGAGCTGGTCCACCGCGTTGGGTCGCTGCAGGTCGCAGGCCACCAGCAGCGGCGCGTGCCCCTGCTCGGCGAGCCAGTGGCCGAGCTTGCCCGCCAGGGTGGTCTTGCCGGCGCCCTGGAGACCAGCGAGCATGATCACGGTCGGCGGGGTCTTGGCGAACTGCAGTCGGCGGGTCTGGCCACCCAGCAGGCGCACGAGCTCGTCGTGCACGATCTGGATCACCTGCTGGGCCGGGTTGAGGGCCTGGGACACCTCGATGCCCAGGGCCCGCGTCCGCACGGCCGCGGCGAACTCGCGCACCACCGACAGCGCCACGTCGGCGTCCAGCAGGGCCCGCCGGATCTCGCGGATCGTCGCGTCGACGTCCGCCTCGGACAGGCGTCCCCTGCCGCGCAGGGACTTGAAGGTTGCGGTCAGGCGGTCGGACAGCGTCGCGAACACGGGCAGGGTCCTCGCAGGTCAGCCGGAGCACGGGAGCGGTCGGGACCCGGGTGCCTGAGCACCCGCGGCGTCCGCGCCGCCAGGTCCAGGGTATCCGGCGCTCACCCCCGGGCGGGGTCCGCCATCTCCGGCAAGGTTCCCGCATCCACCAGAGCCGCCACGGTCTGGGCGACCCGGGGCGGACTGAGCGGAATGCCACCCCGCCCGTCACACACGTACAGGACGTCGACGGCCTGCCCGGCATGCGTGGCGACGTGCGCCGAGCGGAGGTCCACGTCCACCGCGGCCAACCCGGATCCGATCGCGTGCAGGAGCCCGGGACGGTCGGGAGCGCGTACCTCCAGCACCGTCGCCTCGGCGGAGGCGCCGGGCACGAGCACCACCCGCGGACGGGGCGAGGAGCCGGCCGGCACCCGGTACCCGGCATCCCTGCGGGCGAGGCGCTCCAGCACGGTGCGATCCCCTGCGGTGAGCCGGCGCAGGCTGGTCTCCAGGGTCCCCGGGGCGGGCAGATCGCTGCTGCCGCTGTCCACCCACCAGGTGTCCACGGCGACCCCGCCGATCTGGGTGGGGACGGTGCGCACGAGCGCCGACTTCACGGTGAGCCGGAACGCCGCGAGCACTCCGGCGATGTCGGCGAACAGTCCCGGGCTGTC
>CAZOWW010000212.1:0-5767 GCA_964583765.1 uncultured Kineosporiaceae bacterium | reverse complement strand
ACCTGCGAGCCATCGAATCCGAAGAGCCCCTGTTGTCCGCGGAGCTGGACGTCCTGGACGCCGAGATCCGCCTGATCAGCACGAAGCACCCGAGCGACCTGGACTGGCGCCGGTTGCGCCGGGCCGAGGCCGCCCTGACCCGCGAGGCCACCCAGCAGGTCACCCGCACCGGCCGGCGCCACCCCGAGGCGGTGGCGGCATGAGGCCCCCGCACAAGAGCTGCACCAGGTCGGGGTGTTCCCGGGCCGGTGCCGAGGTCTGGGACGCCCTGTCGGCGTGCCCGTCCTGCCACACCCCCTACCCCGTTGTCCCGTCGCCATGGAAGGCCGTGACCGTCATGACCATTCGCAAGTGCGGGCCCGTCGTGCGGCGGGTCCTGAACCGAGTCCCTCGCCCGAAGGTCACCGCCGGACGCGTCTGGCTGGCCGCCAGCGTCACCGCGTGGGTCGTGGACGGCGTCCACGTGGTCACGACCCCGTTGTCCTGGTCAACCTTCGAACAGGGCGCCGGACTGCTGGCCACCGCGGGCGTGGCGTCGCTGGTCTGGACCATCCGAGCCGACCGGCGCCAGAACCGCGGAGTCCAGAACCTGGTCGGGTGGGTCGCCTACCCCACCCCCACCGACGACCAGGAGGACGACATCCCGTCCGGCCACGTGCCGGGCGGGAACCCCTTCGGTCGGGTGGACCTGGACGGGTCGGCCCCGGCGGGGCCGGTGCGGTTCACGGTCATCCGGGGTGGTGCTGCCGCGTGAGGACTTCCCCACATCCACCCGAGGCCTTGCCCGATCCGGACCGGCGTCGGCGCCGTTGGCCGCTGCTGGTCATCGGCGCTTCGGCCGGGACCGCGGTGTGGTCCGGGTGGGTCGGGCTCGGTCAACTGGTGGGGTTCGGGATCGTGCACCCGCTGCCGGGGATCTGGGACACCGCCCAGATCAATACCGCGATCACGTTGCCGGTCGGGGTCGAGGCCTACGCCATGTACGCCCTGTCCGTCGCCACCGGCAGCACCCCCATCACCCGCACCGCCCGGCGGTTCGCGTGGACATCCTCAGTCGCGGCCCTGCTGCTGGGGATGGTCGGTCAGGTCGCCTACCACCTCATGAACGCCAACCACGTGACGGCCGCACCCTGGCCCATCGTCGCCGGCGTCTCGTGCCTGCCCGTCCTGGTCCTGGGCGTCGCGTCAGTCCTGTGGCACCTGGCCGGCCAACACCCGGCCCCCGGCGCGGTCGAGGACATCGGGACGACGGGCGTTGCTGGGGCCCTGGCCTCGTCAGCAACGGCCCCGGCTCCCCGAGTCACTGACCCGCACGAGGCGACGGCCCCCCACCTGGTTCAGCCGGTCCCTACGCCATCGGTACCGGGCAAGGCCACGGCCTCGACCGCCCGTCGGTCCCGCGGCACCGAGCGGGCCGAGGCCATGGCCAGGGTCGCCCGGTACAGGGCCGCTCACCCGGACTGGACCCACGCCCAGATCGCCGCGCGGGCCCGGGTGAGTGCCAAGACCGTCTCCCGCTACCTGGCCGAGACGACCACCGAATCCGCCCCCGCGGCCGATCCCATCCCCACCCCCGTTGCTGTCCCTGCCGTGGTCGAGGAAGACGCGGCCTGACCCAAGGAAGGGGAGCACTGATGCCGTTCACGTTGCGTCTGGGCCCGTTCCGGTTCGACTCCCGCCGGGGGACCCTTGCCCTGCGGACCCGGCGTATGACCTTGGAGTCCCGCACCCGCAGCGAACGTAGAGCCAGGAAGGAACGACGGGCCAGGCGGCGCGTGGAGCGCCGCGCGGCGCAGATCGAGGCCATGAACGCCGCCCGGCGCGCCTGGCGCGGCGACCCCGAACCCACCCCCACCCGTCCCGCAGCGTCACGCACGACACAGCCCCGCCTCGAGCCGACCGGCCGGCCGTCGGGCCCTCGGCTCGAGGAACCCGCCCGCGGTCGCCCGGCACGCCCTTCTGCTGGGGAGCGTCCCGGGGTCGGGCAGGGAACCACGGGCCCACTGGTCATCTCTCCGACCGGGCAGGTCCGGCCCAACCCCGAGGCTGCCTCGGGCGGTCGGGCCGCACGTACCCCGGCCGGGCTGTGCGGGGAGCGCACCGCGGACGGGACCCCGTGCCGTCGGCGCGGCAAGTGCCCGCCCGGCACCCACGCCACCACCCGGTGACCACCAACACCACGTCCCGCACCAGCACGACAACGGCTTGCACCGCGCCCGGTGCGGGCCGGATTGATCTGGGTTCCCGGGGCACGGCCAACGCCTGCCAGCTACCGCCGTGCCCCGGGCCCGTCCCACCACAGATGAGAGGGATCTCCATCATGCCCACGGCCGCCCCGCCGTACCCGCAGGACCCCAACGACAACCACCACAACGACATCCACGAGCACGACGACGAGCACGGCCCGCGCCCAGACGGCGCGGGCACCGACCTCACGGAGGAGACCACCACGAACCGGCCACGCGACCGCTACGACCAGGAGGACGCCGGGGCGGACAGCCCCACGGACACGAGGACCGACGACGCCGGGGACGGCCGGGGCGCGCGGGTGGTGGATCTGTCCACCCGCCGCCCGGTCACCCCGGAGGACACCGGACCGGACAACGAGACGGACACCGAACCGGACAGCGAACTGGACAGCACTGTGGACACCTTCGGGGATACCGGGGCGGACAGTTACGCGGACACGACCACGGAGCGGGCGCGGGTGCGGATCCCGCGGCAGCGTTCTGCTGGGGAGCATCGGATCCTGCCGTGGTGGGCGTCGTCCCGTGACGCGTTCGCCGGGGCGGTGCGCGAGCGGACCCGGCACGTGGCGCGGGTGTCCGCGTTCCACGTGCTGCACCTTCCGGCCTATTGGGGGCGTCTGGCTCGGCGTTCCCCGCACGGGGCGGGCAAGGTCCTCGGGTGGACCTGGGGATGGGTGAGCGATGCGAACGGGCGGGTCGCCAGCCACAGCCTCGCCTTCGGGCAGGGGATCGGCGGCAGCGAGGGCCACGCCCTGCACCGATTGGGTGAGCAGCACAAGGAGAGGATCCGGTTCCGCCTGATCCTGCTCGCCGTCCTCCTCACGGCCGCGGGGATCGGGGTGTGGCAGGCGTGGGTGCGCCTGCCGATGTGGGAACCGATCGCCGCCGTCATGGTCCTGCTGGCGGTGTTGGGGGCGCTACACCGGGACCCGACGTCCCCGGTGTTGTCGTCGTTCGATGCCGCGAATGTCGAGGCCCCCCGCCTGACCATGGATCTGATCGCCTCCGCCCTGGGGTCGCTGGGGATCGCGGAGCTGAACCGGGGACTCAAGGCCGGGGAGTTGCAGTTCGTGGCCCCCGGGGTTCACCGGGACGGTCCCGGGTGGCGGGTGGATGCGAACCTGCCCGGTGGTGTGACGGCCGGGGACGTGGCCGAGCGCCGGGATCGTCTGGCGTCGGGTCTGCGGCGTCCCCTGTCGTGTGTGTGGCCCGAGACCGACCACGACGAGCACCCCGGGCGCCTGGTGTTGTGGGTGGGGGACAAGCCCATGCACAAGACCAAGACCAAGCCGTGGGCCCTGGCGGAGCGGGGCAGGGTGAACCTGTTCGAGGCGTTCCCGATCGGCACGGACCAGCGCGGGCGCGTCCAGTGCCTGACGCTGATGTTCGCGTCGATGCTGATCGGCGCGGTCCCGAGGATGGGCAAGACGTTCAGCCTGCGCCTGATCCTGCTCGCCGCCGCCCTGGACCCCAGGGCCTGGTTGTACGTGTACGACCTCAAGGGCGGCGCGGACCTGCGCCCGCTGGGCCTGGTGGCGCACCGGTACCGCTCCGGCTACGACGGCCCCGACCTGGCCTACGTGGTCGAGGGTCTGCGGGAGGTCGGCACCGAGATGGGCCGCCGCTACAAGGTGATCGGGACGCTCTCGGAGCGGGAGTGCCCGGAGGGCAAGGTCACTCCTGAACTGGCGGCCCGCCGGTCCCTGGGGTTGCACCCGATCGTCGTCACGTTGGACGAGTCGCACTTCCTGTTCGAGAACGACCAGTACGGCACCGAGGCCGAGGCCCTGGTCACCGACCTGGTCAAGCGCGGCCCCGCGGTGGGAATCATGGTGATCCTGGCGACGCAGCGCCCGGATGCCGGGTCGATCCCCAAGGGCATCTCCTCCAACGCGATCCTGCGGTACTGCCTGAAGGTCACCGGCCAGACCGAGAACGACATGGTCCTGGGCACGTCGATGTACAAGTCCGGGGTGCGGGCCACGATGTTCACCCGCAAGGACCGGGGCATCGGCTACCTGGTCGGTGAGGCCGACGACCCGGTCATCGTGCACACCTACTACCTGGACGCCATCGCCGCCCGGACGATCGCCGAGCGGGCCCGCACCCTGCGCCAGCAGGCAGGGACCCTGACCGGATACGCGGCGGGCATCGACGACGAGCCGGCCGAGCCCGAGGACGCGCCCACGATCCTGGACGACCTCCTGGCGGTCATGCCCGCCGGCGAGCCGCGCCTGTGGTCGGATGCGGTGATCGAGCGCCTGGTCGAGTACCGGCCCGCCACCTACACCGGGTGGGGCCCGGTGGACCTGGGCAACGCCCTGGCCCCGTTCGGGGTCGAGACCGTCCAGATCGGCAAGCGCGTGGACGGCAAGGTCGTCAACCGCAAGGGCGTGGACCGCACCCACATCCTCGCCGCGATCACCGAGCGTGACCGTCGTCGGGGTGCGTGAGAGGGTCTAACACCCCCCGGGTCGGCCTCTAACGTTAGAGGCTCCTCTAACACCCCTCTAACACCCCCTGTCCAGCAGCAACACCCCGGGCAGGGGGTGATAGACCCCCCGGACCCCGAACAGCAAAACCCCAGGTCAACCCCGATCCGCGACCCCCCTCCCACAGCCTCTAACACCTCTAACACCCCACCCACCACGATTACCCACAGTGACTGGCGCGGGTAGGTGGCCCGCCAACACAGAGCGCCGGACGAGCGCCGGCCGCCGACCTGATCGGCCCGGCCCACCGGCACCGACAGCTCATCTCACCCCCGGCACGACCCCTTCCTGCCCGCCGGTCGGCGCGGCCCCACGGCCCCGACCCCAGGCACCCCCCTTGACGGCCCCTGGAGGCCCCGCCATGCCCACGCACCACCCCGAAACCACCCCAACCCCCGCCAACCACCCCGCGGGCCCTGACGGGCCCGTGGAGCCCCCGACCGGGCCGGTCCCCGGCCAGGGGCAGGATCCGGGCGCGATCCTCGCGGCGGCCCTGGCCTATGCCGCGCGGGGCTGGCACGTGATCCCCCTGGTCCCCGGGGGCAAGCGGCCCGCATTCCCCGACCACGACCAGGACCACTGCACCCGCGCCGACCCCCGCTGCGCGCACGCCGGCCGCCACCTCGGGTGGGACGAACGCGCCACCACCGACCCCGAGCGCATCACCCGCTGCTGGTCCAGCCCGATCGACTACGGCCTGGGCATCGCGTGCGGGCCCTCCGGCCTCGTGGTCATCGACACCGACGTGCCCAAGGGCGACACCTGGCCCGACCAGTGGCGCCCGCCCGGCATCACCACCGGGGCCGACGTCCTCGCGCACCTCGCCGACAGCCTCGGCGAACAGATCCCCCCGACGTACACGGTGGCCACCCCCAGCGGCGGCAAGCACCTGTACTACCGGGCTGAACCAGGAGTGGTGATCCGCAACAGCGTCGGGACCGCCCGCGGACCCCTCGGGTGGCTGGTCGACGTCAGAGCATCCGGCGGGCAGGTCGTCGCACCACCCACCACCACCCCTGCCGGGTC
>CAZOWW010000211.1:0-5816 GCA_964583765.1 uncultured Kineosporiaceae bacterium | reverse complement strand
GGGTGTCGGCGCCACCGGGATACCGGCAGCCCAACCCGATCACCGCAATGGGCTCCCGGCTCGCCGCCTCGACCTCGGTCAGTCGCTGCTTCGTGGCGCGCAGGTCCGCGGTCGCCCGCCGGAGGTAGTCCCGGAGCAGATCTTCGTTCGTCATGGGATGTCGTTCCCCCTGGGGGCCTCGGACTGGTTCGTCCGACCGGGAACACCGAGTTCCTGGTCGAGCGCGGCGAAGAGCTCCGCATCGCTGGCCTGGCTGAAGTCCTGGAGCGCAGGGCCGGCGGACGGGGTGGTGAAGGGCGCGTGCCGGTGGACGTCGTCCCAGGCACGCATCAGGTCCTGGATCCCGGCGGCGACCGCGGCGTGCTCCAGGGCGGCGACCCGCTCGGGCAGGGCGGCCCGCAGCCGGCCGATCTCGGCGAGCAGGGTCTCGGCCCGGCCCTCCGCCGATGCCGTGCCCAGCGCTCCCGACGGACCCTGTGCACCCGACGAACTCTGCGCACCCGACGAACCCTGTGCGACCGACCCGGCGGGCGGGACCGCCGTGGAGGCCGGGCCACCGGTGCCGGACGCGTCCGGGGGAGCCGGGGGCGGGGCGAGTTGCTGGCGCAGGTACGGCGTCAACGTCGCCGGGCTCGGGTAGTTGATGAGCAGCGTCGCCGGCAGCCGAAGTCCGGTCGCGGCGTTGAGCCGGTTGCGGAACTCCACCACCGTGAGGGAGTCGAACCCGGAGGCGAGGAACCCGCTGTCGGTCTCGACGGCCTCCGGGTCGGTGAGGCCGAGGACGGTGGCCGCGGTCGTCCGGATCAACTCCAGGACCAGCCGGTTCTGCTCGCTCTCGGACCGGCCGGCCAGTCGCTCGGCGAGGGAGCGGGTCTCCGCGGCGGCGGCGGAGGCGGCGACCTGTCGGGCGGGTGTGCGGACGAGGCCCCGCAGCACCGGCGGGACGGCGTCCCGGGTCTGCCCGCGCAGGCGCGCGGGATCCAGCCGGGCCGGGACGAGCGTCGCGTGCGGCACGTCCAGCGCGGTGTCGAGGAGCGCGAGCGCGGTCCGGGTGGCCAGGGGAACCAGACCGGTCCGGCCCATCCGGGCCACGTCGGCGTCCTGGAGGTGACCGGTCAGGTCGCTGGCCTGCGCCCAGTACCCCCAGGCCAGGGCGGTCCCGGCCAGCCCGTGCGCGCGGCGGTGCTGGGCCAGACCGTCGAGGAACGTGTTCGCCGCGGCGTAGTTGGCCTGGCCGGAGTTGCCGATGAGCCCGGCGACCGAGGAGTAGAGGACGAACGCGGCCAGGTCCAGGTCCCGGGTGAGCTCGTGCAGGAGCCACCCCCCGCCGGCCTTCGGCGCCAGCACGGTGCGGACGTTCTCCGGGGTCAACGCGGTGACCGTGGCGTCGTCCAGGACACCGGCGGTGTGCACGACCGCGGTGAGCGGGTGCGCGCGGGGGATGCCGGCGAGCAGGCTCGTCAGGGCCTCCCGGTCGGCGGTGTCGCAGGCGGCGACGTCCACCTGGGCCCCCAGCGCGGTGAGCTCGGCGACGAGGTCCGCGGCCCCGGGTGCGCCGGCGCCGCGCCGGCTGGTCAGGACGAGGTGACGGACGCCGTGGTGGGTGACCAGCCGGCGGGCGGCGAGCCTGCCCAGCGTGCCCGTGCCGCCGGTGACCAGGGCGGTGCCGTCCGGGTCGAGGGGGGTGGGGACGGTGAGGGCGAGCTTGCCGGTGTGCCGGGCCTGGCTGAGGTGGCGCAGGGCGAGGGGTGCCTGACGCACGTCCCAGGCACTGACCGGCAGCGGCGTGATCGCTCCCTTGCCGAACAGGGCCATGAGCTCGCCGAGCATCTGGGCGATCCGGTCCGGCGGGACGTCGCCGAGCAGATCGAAGGTGTGGTACTCGGCGCCGCCGTGACGGGCCGCCACCTCCCCGGGGTCCCGGACGTCGGTCTTGCCCATCTCGACGAAGCGTCCGCCCGGTCGCAGCAGCCGCAGCGAGGCATCGGTGAACTCGTGCGCCAGGGCGTTGAGCACCACGTCCACGCCGCCGGCCGCCCGGAACTTCGTCTCGAAGTCGAGGGTGCGCGAGGAGGCGATGTGTGCGTCGTCGACGCCCTGCGCGCGCAGGACCTCCCACTTCGCGGGGCTCGCCGTGGCGAACACCTCGACCCCCCACTGCTGCGCGAGCTGGACGGCCGCCATGCCCACCCCGCCGGTCGCGGCATGGACGAGCACCGACTCCCCGGGCTGCAGCCGGGCGAGGCCTGCGAGCGCGTGGTAGGCGGTGAGGAAGGCCACCGGCACGGTCGCCGCCTGGGCGAAGGACCACCCGTCGGGGACGGCGGTGAGCAGGCGATGGTCGACCACCGCCGAGGAGCCGAGGGTGCCCGGCAGCAGGCCCATCAGCCGGTCCCCGGGCGCGAGGTCCACGTCCGGGGCGGCGGCCAGGACCACGCCCGCACCCTCGGCGCCGATCCGGGCGTTCCCCGGGTACATGCCGAGCGCGATGAGGACGTCGCGGAAGTTCACCCCTGCCGCCCGCACCGCGAGGCGGACCTCGCCCTCGGCCAGCGGTCGCTCGGCCTCCGGGTTCGGGAGCAGGGTGAGGTTGTCCAGGGAACCGGGCCCGGTCACGTCCAGCCGCCACGCGCCGCCGTCCGGGGGACGGATCCATCCGTGCTCGGCCCTGCCCTCGCGCGGGACCCGGCACCGGGCGAGCCGCGGCACGTGGAGGTGACCGGCACGCAGCGCGAGCTGGTCCTCGCCGGTGGCGAGGGCCGCCGGGAGCAGCGACAGGGCGTCGGGGGAATCGGCGTCCACGAGGACGAGGCGGCCGGGGTGCTCGGACTGGGCGACGCGGACCAGTCCCCAGACCCCTGCGCCGGCCAGGTCGGTGACGTCCTCCCCGGGCCGGGTCGCGATCGCCTGCCGGGTGAGGACGACCAGGCGGGAGGAGGCGTGACGGTCGTCCGTCAACCAGGCCTGGACCACGGCCAGGGTGTCGCGGATCACCGACTCCACGCGGTCGGCGGCGTCCCGGGCGTTCTCCCCGGAGGATGTCCCGTTCAGGGGGTGGGGTAGCGGCCACACGACCACCTCGGGGGCCCGGCCGCCGGCGGCGAGCGCCCGGCCCAGCGAGGCCGGATCCGGATGAGCCTCGGCACGGGCCCCTGCGGCCGCGAGCGCGGCTTCCACCTGATCGGTCGTCCGGGGTCCGAGCACGGCCCAGCGCGGGCCGGCCGAGGGGTCGCTCGCGGAGGCCACGACGGGCTCCGCGGGGGTCGCCACCTGCTCCGCGGGGGTCACGACAGGCCAGGTCAGCTCGAACAACGATTCGGCGGCCACCCGCTGGGACGCGTCGAGCCGGTCGGTCCGGGCGGCCCGCAGGAGCAGGTTCTCGATCGCCGCGACCGGGCCGCCTTCGGCGTCGGCCACCCACAGGCCGACCTGGTCCTCGCCGGCCGGCCGGACATGCACCCGCAGCGCCTGCGCGCCCACCGCGGACAGCGAGACCCCGGCGAAGACGAAGGGCAGGCGGATCCCGTCGTCGGCAGCGCCTGCCGCCGGGAGGAGGCCGACCACCGCGTGGAGGGCGGCGTCGAGCAGGGCGGGATGGATCGCGAAGACGTCGGCACTCGCCGACTGCGGCTCCGCAGGCAGGCTCACCTCGGCGAACAGGTCCTCGCCGCGTCGCCAGGCGGCGCGCAGCCCCTGGAAGGACGGCCCGTACCCGTAGCCCCGGGCCGCCAACCGCTCGTAGAGATCAGCCGTGTCCAGCGACTCCGCGCCGGGGGGTGGCCAGACCCCGGCCAGTTCCTGGTCCACCGGCCCGGCGGCGTCCGGTCCCTGGCCCGATCCGGTCGGATCCGTGCCGGTGAGGAATCCGCTCGCATGGCGGGTCCAGCCGTTGCCGGTGGGCGCACCGGTCCGGGGCCCGCCGGCGTCGTGCGGTTCGTTGGGGCGGGCGTGGACACTGATCGGCCGCCGGCCGCCTTCCTCCGCCTCCACGCGTACCTGGACCTGCACGCTCCCCTGCACGGGCAGGGCGAGCGGTGCCTGGATGGTCAGTTCGGCGATCCCGTCGCAGCCGGACAGCTGGGCCGCGTGCAGGGCGAGCTCCACGAAGGCGGTGCCGGGGAGCAGGGCGGTGCCCGCGACCGTGTGGTCGGCGAGCCACGGGTGCGTGGCCAGGGAGAGTCGACCGGCCAGGAGCATCCCGTCCCCGCCGGCCAGGGGAATCGCGGCGGCCAGGAAGGGGTGCGCGGTGGGGTCGAGCCCGGCGGCCGCGACGGTGCCGGACCGGGAGGGGGTCAGCCAGAGACGCTGGTGCTGGAAGGCGTAGGTCGGCAACGGGACGGTCGCGGGCGTGCTGTCCGCTCCGACGACGGCCGCCCAGTCCACCCGGACGCCACGGACGTGTGCCTGGCTCACCGCGGCGAGCAGCGTGGCCGGTTCGGGTTGGGCACGGCGCAGTGCCGGCGCGAGGGTCGGCGTGCTGCCCGCGTCGCTGTCGCTCAGGCACTCCTGCGCGAGGGCGGTGAGCACGCCGCCCGGGCCGAGTTCGAGGTAGGTGGTCACGCCGAGGTTCTGTGCCTGGCGGACGGCGTCGTGGAAGCGGACGGCGTGACGCACGTGCCGTGCCCAGTAGCCGGGATCTCCGAGCTCGCGTGCCGTGGCCGGGAGCCCGGTCAGGTTGGAGATCACCGGGATCGTGGGCGGGGCGTAGTCCAGACCGGCGGCGACCAGGGTGAACTCGGCGAGCATGCCCTCCATGCGGGGGGAGTGGAAGGCGTGGCTGACCCGCAGCCGCTTGGTCCGGCGTCCCCGCTCCGCGAAGGTCGCCGCGACGCGCAGCGTCGGTTCCTCGTCGCCGGACAGGACGATCGACGTCGGGCCGTTGACGGCGGCCACGTCGACGCGCCCCTCGGCTCCGTGGAGCGCGGCGAGCACCTCGTCCTCCCTCGCCTGCACCGCGATCATCGCGCCGCCGGGCGGCAGTGCCTGCATCAGGCGGGCCCGGGCGGCCACGAGCGCCGCCGCGTCCGGCAGGGAGAGCACTCCGGCCACATGGGCGGCGGCCAGTTCACCGATGGAATGTCCGGCGAGGACGTCCGGACGCATCCCCCAGGACTCCAGCAACCGGAAGAGCGCGACCTCGACCGCGAACAGGCCGCTCTGGGTGAAGACCGTCCGGTCCAGCAGTTCCGCGTGCTCCGCGTCGAAGACCACCTCGGCCACCGGATGCGTCACGGATCCGTGCAGGTGCCGGTCGAGCTCGGCGCAGACCGCGTCGAACGCCTGCGCGTAGACCGGGTGGGCCTCGTGGAGCTGGCGGCCCATGCCGGGGTACTGGCTGCCCTGTCCGGTGAACAGGTAGGCGAGCTTCCCGGTGCCGGCGCGGGGGCCGCAGACGACATTCGCCGTGGGCTGCCCGTCGGCCAGGGCGCGCAGCCCCGCCAGCGCCTCCTCGCGGGTGTCCGCGACGACCACGGCCCGGTGCTCGAAGGCCCGGCGCGTCGTGGCGAGCGCGGTGGTCACGTCCACCGGGGCCAGGGCCGGGTGGTCCTCGAGGAAGCCGGCCAGTCGCCGGGCCTGGCCACGCAGGGCGTCGGTGGTGCGCCCGGAGACCAGCCAGGGCAGGGGCCGGACCGTCTGGCCGCCGCCGGGCACGGGCGACATGGTGCCGCCGGGGGTGCCGAGGTCGTGGGCCGTGGTGCTGTGGCTCGGGTCGTGTGGGGTGCCGTGGCCCGGGGTCTCCTGCGAGGTGGTGCCGGCGGGGGTGTTCTCGGTGCCGGTGGGGGGAGCTGGTGCGGGCGTGGTGGAGGGGTCGGTGG
>CAZOWW010000210.1:0-6008 GCA_964583765.1 uncultured Kineosporiaceae bacterium | reverse complement strand
TGATCGTGATGCCGCGCTCCTGCTCCTGCTCCATCCAGTCCATCGTCGCCGCGCCGTCGTGGACCTCACCGATCTTGTAGTTGATCCCGGTGTAGTACAGGATCCGCTCGGTGGTCGTGGTCTTGCCGGCATCGATGTGGGCCATGATGCCGATGTTGCGAACCTTTGTGAGGTCCGTCAGCACGTCGAGTGCCACAGTCTTCAGCCTCGCCTTGTCGTCTTGTCATCGTCACGTGCCCAGGCGGCACCCGGACCCGAACGGTCCAGGTGCTCGCCTCGAACTCGTGACCACATCACCATCGGTAGTGCGCGAACGCCCGGTTGGACTCCGCCATCTTGTGCGTGTCCTCACGCCGCTTCACTGCGGCGCCGAGCCCGTTGCTGGCGTCCAGGATCTCGTTCATCAGGCGATCGGTCATGGTCTTCTCCCGGCGCTGCCGGGAGTAGCCCACGAGCCAGCGCAGGGCCAGCGTGGTCGAGCGGCCGGCCCGCACCTCCACCGGAACCTGGTAGGTGGCGCCACCGACCCGCCGCGAGCGGACCTCGAGGGTCGGCTTCACGTTGTCGAGCGCACGCTTGAGGGTGATCACCGGGTCGGTGCCCGTCTTGGTGCGCGCACCCTCGAGGGCCGCGTACACGATCCGCTCGGCCGTGGACTTCTTGCCGTCGAGCAGCACCTTGTTCACCAGCTGCGTGACCAGCGGGGAGCCGTAGACCGGATCGACGATGAACGGCCGCTTGGGGGCCGGGCCCTTGCGGGGCATCAGCTCTTCTCCTTCTTCGCACCGTAGCGGCTCCGCGCCTGCTTCCGGTTCTTCACGCCCTGGGTGTCGAGCGACCCCCGGATGATCTTGTACCGGACCCCGGGGAGGTCCTTCACCCGGCCGCCGCGCACGAGCACGATCGAGTGCTCCTGCAGGTTGTGACCGACACCGGGGATGTACGCCGTGACCTCGATCTGGCTGGTCAGCCGCACACGGGCGACCTTGCGCAGAGCCGAGTTGGGCTTCTTCGGGGTCGTCGTGTAGACGCGGGTGCACACGCCGCGCCGCTGCGGGCTTCCCTTGAGGGCAGGAGTCTTGGTCTTGCCGACCTTGTCCTGGCGGCCCTTGCGGACCAGCTGCTGGATCGTGGGCACCGGTTCTCCGAAATTGTCTCGCTGGCTTCTGGTCGTGCACCGCCGGTTGGCGGCACTGCGCTCGCTCCGCCGGTCGACGGCGGGCGATTGACGCCGCACCGCCCATGGGAGCGGTGGCGACTGGTCCTCATCCGTACTTCACGCCGGTCCTGTTCGGCCTGCGTGCGCTGCCTTGTCGTGCCGTACTGTTCCGCTTTTCCCGATGGTCGCCGGAGACCCGATGACGCACACCCGGGGGGTGCGCACACCTTTCTCCGTCCCCCGCGCTCGGGCGTGTCGCCCGTTCGCCCCTTGCTCGGCGAGTTTCGGGAGCGGGGAAGCTTCCTTTCCCGGCGCCGACGACGACCCTGCCCAACAGGTGAGCGGACCTCGTCACCACGCACACGGGAGTGCCCGGGCTACCCAGGCACGCTGTGCGAGCCTACCGGCCGCTGCCACCGAGCGTCAAAACGGACCCCCACCTGCGCGAACGAAGTGTGACGAGGACCCCCGTGCTGACGCGCGCTGGCGGGTCGCCGACGACCGTCCCCGGTCGTCGGCGACCACTGCCGTGGCGCCCGCGCAGGCAGTGCACCGGTCACGACCACGTGCGTCACCGGTGCCCCTGCCTGGTCCGTGCGGCCGCCATCCTTGCCCGTCCAACGGGTGTTCCCCGTCCGACGGTGTTGCCTGTCCGTCTTCCGCCTCAGCGATCGAAGCGTCCGAGGTCGAACTCCTCCAGGGGCACGGCTGCGCCGCTGCCGACCCCGAAGTGGCCGTAGTCGACCTCCTCGTAGCCGGGCATCGCGTACATGGCGCTCTTGGCCTCCTCGGTGGGCTCCACCCGGACGTTGCGGTACCGGGGAAGACCGGTACCGGCCGGGATGAGCTTGCCGATGATGACGTTCTCCTTGAGCCCCAGCAGCGGGTCGCTCTTGCCCTCCATGGCGGCGTTGGTGAGCACCCGGGTGGTCTCCTGGAACGAGGCGGCGGACAGCCACGAGTCCGTGGCCAGCGATGCCTTGGTGATACCCATGAGCTCGGGCCGCCCGGAAGCCGGGTGCCCGCTCTCGGACACCACGCGCCGGTTCTCCTCCTCGAAGCGGGTCCGCTCGACCAGCTCGCCGGGCAGCAGGTCGGCGTCCCCGGACTCGATGATCGTCACCCGCTTGAGCATCTGGCGGACGATGACCTCGATGTGCTTGTCGTGGATCGACACACCCTGGCTGCGGTACACCTCCTGCACGGCGTCGACCAGGTGCACCTGGACGGCGCGCGGGCCGAGGATGCGCAGGACCTGCTTCGGGTCCACCGCGCCCTGGATGAGCTGCTGACCGACCGTCACCGCCTGGCCGTCCTCGACCAGCAACCGGGCCCGCTTGGAGACCGGGTAGGCGATCTCCTCGGAGCCGTCGTCGGGCACGACGACCAGCTTCCGGGCCCGGTCGGTCTCCTCGATCCGCACCCGTCCGGCGGCCTCGGAGATCGGCGCGACACCCTTGGGGGTCCGGGCCTCGAACAGCTCCTGCACACGCGGCAGACCGTGCGTGATGTCGTCACCGGCCACACCACCGGTGTGGAAGGTACGCATCGTCAACTGCGTGCCGGGCTCACCGATCGACTGGGCGGCGATGATGCCGACCGCCTCGCCGATGTCCACGAGCTTGCCCGCGGCCAGGGACCGGCCGTAGCACCGGGCGCAGGTGCCGACCTTGGACTCGCAGGTGAGGACCGAGCGCACCTTCACGCCGGTGACCCCGTGCGAGATCAGGGTGTTGATGGTCGGGTCGCCAAGGTCCGTGCAGGCCGCGATGACGACCTTGCCGTCGACCCGCACGTCCTCCGCCGACGAGCGCGCGTAGACGCTCGTCTCGACGTCGTCGTACCGGCGCAGCTCACCGGTGGCGGTCCGCACCGCGATCGGCATGAGCAGCCCGCGCTCGGTGCCGCAGTCCTCCTCGCGGATGATCACGTCCTGTGCGACGTCGACCAGACGCCGGGTCAGGTACCCGGAGTCAGCGGTCCGCAGCGCGGTGTCGGCCAGACCCTTGCGGGCACCGTGCGTGGTGATGAAGAACTCCAGCACGGACAGACCCTCGCGGAAACTGGACTTGACCGGCCGCGGGATGATCTCACCCTTGGGGTTCGCCATCAGACCACGCATCCCGGCCAGCTGGCGCATCTGCATCCAGTTACCACGTGCCCCCGAGGCCACCATGCGGTAGATCGGGTTCTGCTCGGGCAGGGTCGCCTCGAGATCCTTGGCCACCTCGTTCGTGGCCTGGTTCCAGATCTCGATGAGCTCGGACCGACGCTCGTCGTCCGTGATCAGACCGCGCTCGTACTGGCCCTGGACCTTGGCCGCCTTGGCCTCGAACCGCTCGAGGATCTCCTGCTTGCGCGGCGGGGTGACCACGTCCGAGATCGAGATGGTGACCCCGGACCGGGTCGCCCAGCGGAAGCCGGCCTCCTTGAGCGCGTCCAGCGTGGCCGCCACGGCGACCTTCGGGTAGCGCTCGGCGAGGTCGTTCACGATCGCGGAGAGGACCTTCTTGTCGACGGCCTTCTCGACGAAGGTGTAGTCCACCGGCAGGGTCTCGTTGAACAGGGCCCGACCGAGCGTCGTCCGCAGCACCGCCGGGTCACCCGGGGTCCAGCCCTCCGGCGCGACCCAGCCGGCCGGGGGCACGACGCCCTCGAGCCGCAGCATGACGGGCGCCCGCAGGTCCAGCTCCTTGGCGTCGAACGCCATGATCGCCTCGGAGATGGAGCTGAAGGAGCGTCCCTCGCCGATCCCGTCCTCGACGAGCGTGGTGAGGTGGAACAGGCCGATCACCATGTCCTGGGTGGGCATGGTCACCGGACGGCCGTCCGCCGGCTTGAGGATGTTGTTGCTGGAGAGCATCAGGATGCGGGCCTCGGCCTGGGCCTCGGCGGACAGCGGCAGGTGCACCGCCATCTGGTCACCGTCGAAGTCGGCGTTGAACGCCGAGCAGACGAGCGGGTGGATCTGGATGGCCTTGCCCTCGACCAGCTGCGGCTCGAATGCCTGGATGCCCAGACGGTGCAGGGTGGGCGCACGGTTCAGGAGCACGGGGTGCTCGGAGATGACCTCCTCGAGCACGTCCCACACCACGGGCCGGGCCCGCTCGACCATGCGCTTGGCCGACTTGATGTTCTGCGCGTGGTTGAGATCGACCAGACGCTTCATCACGAACGGCTTGAACAGCTCCAGGGCCATCTGCTTGGGCAGACCGCACTGGTGCAGCTTCAGCTGCGGCCCGACCACGATGACCGACCGGCCCGAGTAGTCCACGCGCTTGCCGAGGAGGTTCTGGCGGAACCGGCCCTGCTTGCCCTTGAGCATGTCGGACAGCGACTTGAGCGGCCGGTTGCCCGGACCGGTCACCGGACGCCCGCGGCGGCCGTTGTCGAACAGTGCGTCGACGGCCTCCTGCAGCATCCGCTTCTCGTTGTTGACGATGATCTCGGGGGCACCCAGGTCGAGCAGGCGCTTGAGACGGTTGTTCCGGTTGATCACCCGGCGGTACAGGTCGTTCAGGTCGGACGTGGCGAACCGGCCACCGTCCAGCTGCACCATCGGGCGCAGGTCCGGCGGGATCACCGGCACGCAGTCCAGCACCATGCCGAGCGGCGAGTTGCGGGTGGTCAGGAAGGCGGAGACCACCTTGAGCCGCTTGAGGGCACGGGTCTTGCGCTGGCCCTTGCCGGTGCGGATGGTCTCGCGCAGCGAGGCGGCCTCGGCCTCGAGGTCGAAGGACTCCAGCCGCTTCTGGATCGCGGCCGCGCCCATGCCGCCCTCGAAGTAGATGCCGAACCGGTCCCGCATCTCGCGGTACAGCAGCTCGTCACCCTCGAGGTCCTGCACCTTGAGGTTCTTGAACCGGTCCCAGACCAGCTGCAACCGGTCGATGTCGGTGTCCGCGCGCTTGCGCAGCTGCGACATCTCGCGGTCGGCCGACTCGCGGACCTTGCGCCGGACGTCGCCCTTGGCGCCCTCGGCCTCGAGCTCGGCGAGGTCCTGCTCCAGCTTGCGGGCACGGACCTCGATGTCGGCGTCCCGCCGGTTCTCGATCTCCTTCTTCTCGACCTCGATCTGCGCCTCGAGCGAGGGCAGGTCGCGGTGACGCGCCTCGTCGTCGACCCAGGTGATCATGTAGGCCGCGAAGTAGATGACCTTCTCGAGGTCCTTCGGCGCCAGGTCGAGCAGGTAACCCAGGCGGCTCGGGACACCCTTGAAGTACCAGATGTGGGTGACCGGGGCGGCCAGCTCGATGTGGCCCATCCGCTCCCGACGCACCTTGGCGCGGGTCACCTCGACGCCGCAGCGCTCACAGATGATGCCCTTGAAGCGGACGCGCTTGTACTTGCCGCAGTAGCACTCCCAGTCCTTCGTCGGACCGAAGATCTTCTCGCAGAAGAGACCGTCCTTCTCCGGCTTCAGCGTCCGGTAGTTGATGGTCTCGGGCTTCTTCACCTCGCCGTTCGACCAGGTGCGGATCTGGTCGGCGGTCGCGAGCGCGATCGACAGCTGGGCGGAGTCGTTCACGTCGAGCACAGGGTCCCTCGCCTTCTACTTCTTCTTCGTCTCTGCAGGCAGTTCGTCAGGGCTGTCGTCAGGGGTGGATCAGAACGCCGGCTCGCGTCGACGCTGCTCGTCTTCCTCGTCGGTGCCCCGTTCGGGACGCGACAGGTCGATGCCGAGCGACTCGGTGGTGCGGAACGCGTCCTCGTCGAGCTCGCGGATCTCGACTTCCTCGCCGGCCTCGTTCATGACGCGGACGTTGAGGCAGAGCGCCTGCATCTCCTTGATGAGCACCTTGAAGCTCTCGGGGATGCCGGGCTCGGGGATGTTCTCGCCCTTGACGAT
>CAZOWW010000209.1:0-6050 GCA_964583765.1 uncultured Kineosporiaceae bacterium | reverse complement strand
CCGCCCCCCGCGCGTCCTGCGCCCTGCAGGGGGCCCTGCGCACGGCCGGAGCGGGGGCGGGGGTCGGGCCGGTGGTCCACTCGACGGCGGGTTGCTCGTTGCAGGCCTACCTCTCGGGGTGTCTGGCCGCGGGGGCCCAGGGTGGGGGACGGTGGGGCGGGCTCAGCACGCCGTCCACCAATGTCGGTGAGAAGCACGTGATCTTCGGTGGGTCCTCGCGGCTGCGGGAGCAGTTGAAGAACACCGTGCGCGTGGCGGACGGCGACCTGTACCTGGTGCTCTCCGGGTGCGCGCCGGACCTCGTCGGGGACGACTCGCTCGCGATGACCCGGGAGCTCGTCGACCAGGGGTACCGGGCCACCTATCTGCAGGCCTCCGGTTTCCTGGGATCCGCCCACCTCGGGCACCGGTCGGTCGTGCTCGCCCTGCTGGACGCCGTCGCCGAGGCGGCAGCGGCGGGGCCGACCGAGATGGAGCCCGAGCCGCCGGCCGTGGGGCCGGAACCTCCGACCGTGAACCTGTTCGGTGTGGTGCCCGGACAGGACAGCTTCTGGCAGGGGGACCTGCGGGGGCTGACGGAAGCCCTTGCCGCGGTCGGCCTCCGGGCCAACCCCCTGTTCGGTCCCGGGCGGTCGTTCGCCGACTGGCGCCGGGTCCCGCAGGCACAACTCAACCTCGCGATCTCCCCGTGGGGAGAGGAACAGGCCCGGCACGCCCAGCGCCTGTTCGGCACCCCGTGGCTGATCTGGCCCTACCTGCCGGTCGGCGCGGACGACACCGCGGCCCTGCTCGCCGAGGTGCTCCGCACGCTGCCGAGCGAGCAGGGGATCTCCGAGCGCCGGGCAGAGCGGCTCGGGCGGGTGTCCGCGGCGACGGGGTCCGAGCTGGTCCACCACCTGGGGCAGTTCGCCGACGCGTACTTCGAGTTCGGCCTGCAGTCCGACGTGGTGCTGGTAGGCCCCACGGCGCAGACGCTGGGGCTGGCCCGGTTCCTCACCACCGTCCTCGGCTTCACCCCTCGTGGGCTCGTGCTCACCGATCTCCGGTCGGTGGCGGGCGCGGAGGGCGAGGGCGTGCGTCGCGTCCTGGCCGAGGTGGGGTTGGAGGTCAGTCTGGGGGACCGGGCTCCTCAGGAGGAGACGTCCTCCGGGGTGACCCTGGTGCTCGCCGGGGACGACACCGAGGTCATCGGGGAGTTCATCGAGTCGCTCCGCCCGCAGCTCGTGCTGGGCAGTTCGCTCGAGGAGCCTGCCGCCCGCCGGATCGGGGCCGGTCACCTGCCGGTCTCCTTCCCTGTGCACGACCGTTTGGTCCTGGACCGGAGTTATGCGGGCTTCTGCGGGACCTCGGTTCTCCTCGAGGATCTCGGGACGGCGTTGCTCGCGGCCCGCAGACGGACCTCCGACCCGGGTCGGGTGCCCGAGGCCTTCGACCACGGGGGAGCACGGGCGGGGGCGGTGCCCGGGGAGTGAGGTTGGAGCGGGCCCGGTCGCAACGGCGCTGCCCTGCCGTGCGGGTCCCGCTCCCTGATGCGGGGGTCGGCCGACCGGCCGACCCCCGCATGCTCTGCTCACAGGGTCGAAGGGCTCAGGAACAGGAGACGAGGGGCATCTCGAGGAAACGGGAGAGAGGCATCACGAAGTGCGGGTGAGGCGTCACGGGGCGATGTGACGCCTCACCGATGGGTGCGGGCGGGCCGCGGCCCGTCAGACCGCCGGGGTGTAGTCCCGGGCCTCGTCGCCGGAGATCAGGTAACTCCGGCGGCCGTCGATGCCGACCGGGACGTCCCCGGCCACCGTGACGCGGTGGAGTCGGCGGGGCAGGTTGTCGTAGTCGTCCGGGGCATAGTGCTGGGTGATGCGGTTGTCGAACAGGACGAGGTCGCCCGGCGCCCACCGCCACCGCACGGAGTTCTCCGGGCGGGTCACGTACGCCTGCAGCAGCCGCAGGATGTCCCGGGACTCGCTGCCGGACAGGCCCACGAGCCGGTTCACGAAGGAGCCGATGAACAGGCCGCGCTCGCCGGTCTCCGGGTGCACCCGCACCACCGGGTGGGCCGTCTCCCAGCGACGGGAGACGAACGTGCGGTGGTACTCCGCCGCCTGTTCCGTGTGGAACTGGGGCTGGATGTAGTCGTAGTCGTTCGTGTGCACCGCCCACAGCCGGTCCGCGAGTTCGCGCAGGGGCTCGGGCAGGTCCGCGTAGGCGCCCGCGGAGGTGGCGATGAGTGTGTTGCCGCCGTACGGGGGAACGACGAGCGAGCGGAGAGAGGTGATCTTCGGCGGGGAGACGACGAAGGTCACATCGGTGTGCCACTGGTTGGAGCGCACGCCCTCCTCGCCGTCGACCACGAGCACGTTGGGCGCGTCCTCGGCTGAGGGGACGGTCGGGTGGGCACCGGTGAGCGGGCCGAAGGTGGCCAGGAAGCGCTGCTGGGCGTCGTCGTCGAGGTTCTGCTCGCGGAAGAACAGGGCCTTGTGCTCCAGGAGCGCGGCGTGAATGGCCTGCTGCACCTCCGGTGCGAGGGGAGCGCTCAGATCGACACCGACGATCTCGGCGCCGATGCGCCTGCTCACGAGGCGGATGTCGAGTCCGGCGAGGTCGGATCCCGAGGAGATGGGGGAGGAGGCGGTGGCGGTCGAGGACATGGTTTCCTCTCGAGGTCAGGAGTACGTGGCGGCGTCGGCCCACTCGCCTCCCGGTGGGCGATGAGCGGGGCAGGATTCGCCGTGCGCGGGATCCCTGTGCCTGACCTGCCGTGGTCGGGATCGCTCGGCCGTGCGGGAATGGGGCGCCGACCGGGGCAGGGCGGCGTGGACGTGCCCGGTCCCAGGAGGGGTGGGGACGGGACAGTCGAGGATCGTGGCGAACGGATGGGGGACGCACTCCGTGGACGGACGGTGCGGCCGGTTGCCGTCCCGTCAACAGGTGGAACTGGCCACCCGCAGGAGGTCGACGTACCGCCGCAACACGCGATGCAGCACCGTGGACATGTGACCACCCTGACATGCCCGCGAGGGCGCGGCCACCTGAGTGTCCATCATATGGACCAAAATAGTCAGGAATAGCGTGTGCAGGGCATGGAATGTTTCGACGTCGCAGGTCAGGGAGATGTCCGTAGGAGGTCGGCGACCTCGCCCGCGGCGAAACGCACGTACTCCTGGCAGACGCGATGGTGCTCCGGTTCGCCCCAGGGGAGCTTCCTGGTCAGGCCGCGGCAGCAGATCACCTTGTAGCGGGCCCGGAACCGGTCGTGCAGTTCCTTGGCGGCCTCGAAGGCCGGGCCTTCCGAGGTGGCGGCGGAGGTCCGCCCGTGCACCAGGCCGAGCACCATCTGCCCCCCGGTGACGGCACCGCAGGAGCACTTGGCCGCGCCCATCCCCGCACCGAAGGGCGTGGCCATGGCGTAGGCCGCCGTGGGCAGCCCCAGCTCGTACACCTCGTTGAACGCCCGCAGGATCGCCTCGCTGCAGTACAGGCCGCCCTCGGCGAAGTACTCCACGGACCGCTCGACCGCATCCGGTTCGTCACTGACGGGAGGGCGCAGGGGCTCGGCGGCGGGGGTGGGCCGCGGCGGCTCGGGATGCGCGGCGGCGTCCAGGGTCAGGGGGCACTCGAGGTCGTCGCCGACGCGCTGCTCGAGCCGAAGGTCGCAGGTCTCGTCCGGGAGGGTCACGACCACATCATAAAGACAACCAAGATGGTCGACAATGAGAGGTGATGTTGGTGCCGAAGGGCGCAGGGCGAGGGACGGGCACGCCAGGACCCACGCCCGTCACCTCGGCAGGCGAGCCGATCGTCGATCTTCGTCAGAACTTCAGAGATCCTTCAAGGGAATCGCTGCCCTTCGACGTCAGGATCGGGCCTCACGACCCGTCCCGCTGACGATCCGAAGGACCCGCCATGACCGCCACCGACAGGCGCACCCCTGAGCTGTCCCTCGCCCGACCGGCACGCCCCGCAGTCTCCCGGTGGGGCGTCGTCTCCGTCCTCGGCCTCCTCGCGGTGGGCGTGGGCCTACTGCTGCCGGACGGAACCAGCCGCAAGGGCGCCGGGGACGGCGCGATGACCCACTACATGGGTCTGCTCGCCGCCAACCAGCCGTGGAACCTGCTGCTGTTCATGGCCGTGCCCGTGATCCTCGCCGAGACCCTCGCGATCACCGAACTGACCCTGTTGTTCTCCGCCGATGCTCCCGACGTGGTTCGCCGCCTCAACCGCTGGGCCGGCCTCATCGCGGGGGTCTGGTTCACCGGCATCGTCGTCTATCTCCTGGCCAACGCGGTGGTCCCGATCACCTCGGACGCAGGGTGGCGCGGTATCGGTGACGTGCTCTCGGTCGGTTCCTACCTGCTCGGCATCATTCCCCTCGGTGGGATCGCCCTCCTGGAACTCGGGGTCCTCGGCACCGGCTCCGCGCGGGAACGCGCCAAGCTCCACGCGATCCTCGTGGGCGTGTTCCTCGTCGTCGCGCATGTCGCAATGATCTTCGGAATGCTCGACCCGTCCCTGCTCGGGTGGCACGCCCACACCACGCGGATGCCCGGCATGGACATGTAGTCGTACCCGCGGTCAGCCCTCGGTCTTGAGAGCCGTGAACGCCTGGTCGAGGTCCCAGAGGAGGTCCTCGACATCCTCCGTGCCGATGGAGAGCCGGACCTGTTCGGGACGCACGCCGGCCAGCAGTTGTTCGGCCTCGGTGAGCTGCCCGTGGGTGACCGTCGCGGGATGCACGACCAGCGACTTGGAATCACCGACGTTGGCCAGGAACGAGAAGATCCGCAACGCCTCGATGAGGCGGCGGGCCGCGTCGGCGCCTCCGTGCACCCCGAACGCCAGGACCGCGCCGGCGCCCCGGGGGAAGTACCGCGTGGCCAGGGCGTGGCTGGGACTGGACGGCAACCCCGGGTAGTTGACCCAGGCCACCTGGGGATGGCGGGCGAGGTACTCGGCGATCCGCTGGGTACTGGACACCTGGCGTTCCAGGCGCAGGGAGAGGGTCTCGATCCCCTGGAGGAACAGGAACGCGTTGAACGGGCTCATGGACGCCCCGAAGTCGCGCAGGTAGTGCAGGCGGGCCTTGATGATGTAGGCGATGTTGCCGGCGTCGGGGTAGTCACCCCACTTGTCCCAGTGCACGAATCCGCTGTACGCCGGATCGGGTGTGGTGAAGTCGGGGAACTTCCCGTTGCTCCAGTCGAAGTTGCCGCCGTCCACGATCAGGCCACCGATGCTGGTGCCGTGGCCCCCGAGGAACTTGGTCGCGGAGTGGACGACGATGTTGGCACCGTGGTCGAAGGGCCGGAACAGGTAGGGCGTGGCGAAGGTGTTGTCGACGATCAGGGGGACGCCGTTCTCCCGGGCGATCGCACCGATGGCTTCGAGATCGACGAGGTTGATGTCCGGATTCCCGATGCTCTCCACGAAGACGGCACGCGTCCGGTCGGTGATCGCGTGCCGGAAGTTCTCGGGATCGCCCGGATCGACCAGGCGCGTGGTCACCCCGTGTTTCGGAAGGGTGTTCTGGAACAGGTTGAAGGAGCCGCCGTAGAGCGTCTTCGCGGCCACGATCTCGTCCCCGGTATGGGTGATGTTGAGCACCGAGTACGCCGTCGCCGCGGATCCCGAGGCCAGGGCCAGGGCACCGGTGCCTCCCTCGAGGACGGCGATGCGGTTCTCGAGGACCTCGCAGGTGGGGTTCGTGATCCGGGTGTAGTCGAAGCCGAACTCCTCGACGGAGCTGATCGCCTTGGCCTGCTCGAAGTCCTCGAACACGAAGGAGGTCGTCTGGTAGATCGGCACGGCTCGTGCGCGTACCGCTCCGTCCGGGCTCTGCCCTGCGTGCAGCTGCAGGGTGTCGAAGCCGAGTTGCCGGTCGGGGGTGCTCATCTGTCCGCCTTGTCTGTGGGGGTGTGGCGTGAGGAGGAGTTCCGGGCTGGTGTCTGCTGGTGCTGGTCGTGGTGGGGGGCTGGTGGGGGTGTTCGCGGAATTGGGTGTCAGTGGGGTGTGGTGCCGAGGAAGTTGAGGAGGTCTTGGCGGGTCAGGACGCC
>CAZOWW010000208.1:2756-6169 GCA_964583765.1 uncultured Kineosporiaceae bacterium | reverse complement strand
CCACCTCCCGCCCACCCACCGCACCACCCATAGGCACCCTGGCGCAGGGCGTCCGTAAGGAGACCCCCGCGCACCCGCCGTCCGCACTCGCGTGCGCTCGATGTCCGAGTTCGCCTGCACGATCCGCGGGGGTCGGGACGACCGGCGAACTGGTGGTGATCGAACGGGGCGTGTGACCGAGCCGGATGAGGCGTGGAACCTGGCGGTCCGGCGGGCGGAGGTGATCGGCCCACTGGCGCGCGGGGTCAGTGGTGTGGGGGGTGATGGCGGCGCCCCGACCACGGGGTCGGGGCGTACCGGTTGTGACGGTATTCGGGAATGATCGTTCACGAACCACCGCGAACGTTCATGCGTTACTGCAGGTCAGATACATAATGGAGCTCGCGCCCAGGTCCGTGTCACCTTCTGTGGGGTTCGTGTGACGGTTCTGGGGTGGCGTGTTCGTGGATCTCTCCTACTCTCAAGATGGACTGGCAGGACATCGAGACCCCGCGCCCTGGTCTGTTGCACGCGATAGCTCATGTCGAGGCTGGCAGCGCACCCGAATCTGAGTCGGTGCTCTCTTCGGCCCGCTGCCGACCGATCGGGCTGAAGTGCCCTGTTGTGGCCGGTGCTTGGGTGAGAGCCGAGGTCCGCCATGTACGCCGATACCCCACCGGTTCCTCTTCGGATCACGCACCAGCTGTCGGGCGTGCCCGAGCTGCACGTCGCGGTGCTGGGGGAAGTGGATCTGTCCAACGCCCACGTCCTGGCCCGACGTCTGCGCGAGCTGTTGCGTTCCTACCCCGATCTCCCGGTCGTTCTCGACCTGTCCGAGCTGGGGTTCTGCGACTGTGCGGGATTGTCGGTCCTGCTGGAGGCGCGCTCCAGCGCGATGGCCGGACACCGGTCCCTGCGGGTTGCGGCCGTCTCCCGGCTGGTCATCCGACTTCTGGAGGTCACAGGTACCGCGGAGTTGCTCGATCTCCCGGCGGCACGGCGGGCGGGACCCAGGTTGTACGCGGCGGCCGGAGTCGCTGATCTCGTGTGTGGTGGTGTCGACGGTGTGTGAGATTCCGGGGCAGGGGAACGCCGATGGTCGGGGTGTGGGGCGCGGGCGTGCGGGTGGGCCTGTCGTTCATGGACGCCGAGCGTGGCGAGCTACTCGGGGCGTTGGGTGCGTTGGAGGAACGTGCGATGGCCGGGGATCTGATCGTCTGCCGGGGGGCTGTTGTGCGAGGTATGCCGGGTGCTGGAGGCGCGTGTGGCTCATGAGGATGGCTCATGAGTGAGCACGACCACCCCGGGGCCTGGGCGCATGTGGCCCAGCATGTGTTGTTCTCGCACCGGTTGGGCGGGTCACCACTCCCGTGTGGCACGCGGAACCCTCGGCCGTGGGCTCGGATCATCCCGCAGCGATCCCAGTGATCCGAGATGACGAGCCGGTCGAGCTCGGGCTCACCGTGTCGTCTGGTGCGCCGTGGCCAGCCAGCCGAGGCGTTGGGACATGACCCGCGCGCAGGTGACGATGGCCCGTACATGATCGGACCCGTCGGCGGCCCGCCACAGGATCGACCACGGGTAGTGCGAGATCGGTTCGATCAGCGGCCGCCACCCGATCCCCGGCAGCGCGGAGATGCACGAGGCTGGAACGCAGTGCAGGCATCGCCCCTGGGTGACGAGATCCGCTGCGGCCCGGATGCTTTCCACGGTGCCTTCGTAGACCGTCGGGGTGAAGCCGGCTGAGCGGCACATCTCCACCACGAACTGGTTGAATTCTGGCGCCTGCATCTCCTCGGCCAGCAACAGCGGCTCCTGCGCGAGGGTCGCCACAGGTACCCCCGGCAGATCGGCGAACCGGTGCCCGGCGGGGACGAGGACCCCGAGCGGGTCGTGGCGGAACAACAGTGAGGCCACGCCGGAGGGCGCGAGCGCCGCCCGTCCGATCCCAACGTCGAGACGGCCGTCGAGGAGCAGTTGGTACTGCTCGGGTACCCCGACCTCGATCTGGTGGATCACCAGGTCCGGGTGTCTGGCCTGAGCCTCGTGCAAGATCTGCGGCATCGAGTCGTAACCGGCATCGATGATGCCGACCCGCAACGCCGGTGATGCTCCCACCGCGCTGCGGGCGACCCTGGCCGCCAGCTCCACCTGGGCAAGGATCTTCCGTGCCTCGACCAGGAATGCCGCTCCCGAACGGGACAGCGCGACATGATGGGTACTGCGCTCCAGCAACACCACACCCAACTCGCGTTCCAGCCGCTGGATCTGTTGGCTCAACGCCGACTGCACGATGTGCTCACGCGCAGCCGCCCGGCCGAAATGCAACTCCTCGGCCAGGGTCACGAAATACCGAAGCTGGCGTAGCTCCATACCCGCAGCTCCTCATCATCCACACGTCTCTACAGTGGAATGATCGCAGGTTCGCCGTATCTCGGGTATGCCGTGACGGCCGTGGCCACGATGTCGGGGCGGGTCAGGACGCCCCGTGTCCGGCCGGAGGCGGTGGGTGCACGATTCACACGGCCCGCTGGTGCGCATAGCACCACCTGCGGCCTGGCCCCGGGCCGAGCTCAGCGGCAAGTGGGTGATCCGTCTCTTCGTAGTGTGCCCGGGCATGGTGGTGCGGGGAGTCATCGGAACATGCCACCCACCCGCAGGTCAGACACACCAGGAGCCTGCGCCAGTCCGTCCCACCTGCCTGACATTCCCGACAGACGGCGGGCAGGGGAACAACAGGCGTCAGTGAGTCCGCATGCTCACAATGCGGCGCCGAGCCATTCAGGCCGATGTTCTGCATGCCCACGGCCATTTCGTGCGAGTCGGCAGTCACCAGTCGCCTCCTTCCCCCACCAGCCGAGCCGAGCATCGGCTGTCCATCACCAGACAACCGTGCACACCATCGCAACGGAAAGTAGCAACCTGAGCACACCTCATCAGCCACCCCGATTGACGTCACCCCGTGGAGCGATCGTCGATGGACCCGGGGCGGGGAGAGCCGTGGCAGTGTCCGATCTGTCATTCGCTGGCGGCGGAACCCCCGCCACCCTCGACCGGGACGCACCGGGGTGGCCAACCCCGGTGCGTCCCGGTCACGACTGCAGAGCTTCAGGCCGTGGTGTTCCAGGAGACAAGATCGCTGTGGAGGTCCCGCAACCGCCGGAAGACCGTCCGGAGATCCTCCGTTGAGATACCGGCGACGTCGAGCTCCCGGGACAGATCCTGGATCGCGCCTTGGGCGAGCACAGCCGCGTCCCGGACGACCTGGGCAGGGTCATCGACGAAGCGCCCCTGTAGTTCGCGCCAGGTATCGGAATCCGCAGCAGCCACAGACGTGGACCCCGTCGTGGCGGGAACCAGCCCTGCGGCGTCCTCGGTCGTGGCGGGGACCGGGACCGCGGCGTCCTCGGTGGTGGCGGGGACCGGGACCGCGG
>CAZOWW010000208.1:0-2656 GCA_964583765.1 uncultured Kineosporiaceae bacterium | reverse complement strand
GTGGCGGGGACCGGGACCGCGGCGTCCTCGGTGGTGGCGGGGACCGGGACCGCGGTGTCCTCGGTGGTGGCGGGAACCAGTCCTGCGGCGTCCTCGGTCGTGGCGGGGACCAGGACCGAGGTGTCCTCGGTCGTGGCGGGAACCAGCCCTGCGGCGTCATCCGTAAGTGTGTCGGGATCACGGTCAGTGTCCCCTGGGGTCGAACGGAACTTGGATTCGACGATGCTCATCGCTGTTCCTCCTGCTCCTATCGGATACTTCTGGGATAATCGGGACTGGCCTCGTCCATGGCGTCGACCGAGTGGCCATCGGAGCGTTCCTCATCCTTGACAAGGGCATGGAAAAGCTCGCGGTAATGGACGAATTCCACCCTTTGCTGCTCCGTGTCGGGTTCCTCGCCGTCGCGCCGCTCGAGGTGGTCGGCGCGGGCCGCCCGGTAGTGCCGCACGACCTCCGGATGGTCGACGCCCACCAGGCTGGTGCGCTCGCCGAAGTCCTCCACGGGGTAGCCGCGGTCGCTCAGGACCGAGGTGATCAAGGCGTCCGCGTCGTTCACCGCTCTGGCGGGCTCGTCCACGAAGCGGGCCTGCACGACCTCCCACTGCTCGCAGTAACGCGACCGACTGGCGGCATCCAGAGGGCGGATGGTCAGGCTGTCCCGGCGCTCGGCCACCTCGGTGAGTTGCCTCTCGCCCTCGCGTCGGCTACTCGTCTCCTCGATGACCCGCTCGTATTCGGGACCGAACCTCCGCCTGAGTCGCCCCGTCCTGCGGTTCCGGATCGTCAGGGAAGCCAGGGCGGCAAGCACTACCGCCACCAGCCCGATGATGATCCAACCGAATGTGTTCATCATGTCCTCCTCGAGTGGCCCGGCCGTTATCCGATCGGCAGGGACACTCAGCTCAGAGACCGAACCAGGAGTTCTCGATCTCGTTGTTGGTGCGGGTGGGCGGCAGGCCGGCTACACCGACCTGGCCCAGGTCGACCAGGGCCGGGTTGCCGACACGGGCCCCGTTGCCGATTGGTCCAGCAGGGTGGGTCCGCCTGGTCCGGCCGCGATCGGGCCAGGTGTCGAGGTCGATGAGCGTCCCCTTCGATGACGGTCACCGTGGAGGGAATGCACCCTGACGCTGTTCCGGCGCTCGCCTGCCGGTGATTGGGTGCGAGTCGCGGCCGGGGTATCTGTCCCAGGGCTTGGCTGTGACACCGCCACCGGTCCCACTGTGGCTCGCGCCACGTCTGCGGGGGGCGCGCCTGGCGCGGCCGGTACCGCGGCAGAGGTCGTGGACGTCCGGTGGGGCGAGGAGAAGGATGTCGAGCTGCGTCCTGGTCCGGGCCCCACTGCGCGCCCGGCGCCGGTTGCGAAGGCGAACATTGCTGCGATCCGCAGCTTGGTGGTCCTTCGGGCAGGTGCGATGTGCTCGTCGGGGGCAGTGGTGACCTGGGCGCACAGGGTGCTCAAGCGATGGGCCACGGCGATGGCGGTGGGCCGGTCGGCGGGTTCGGTCGTGGTCATGGCGGCGAGCAGGGCCGCCAGGGGCGGGTCCAGGGTGGAAGGGATGCGTGGCGAGCGGTACAGGCGGGCCACGGCCGCCTCGATGGGCCCTCCCGGGTATTCGCGCCGGCCCGTGATCCCCTCGAGGAGGACCAGTCCGAGCGCGAACACGTCACTGGCGGTTGTCACAGGACCCCCGCGGACCTGTTCCGGCGACAGGTAGGCGCCGGTGCCGACGAGTGGGTCGGTGCGAGTCGATTCCGTCGTCTCGATGGTCCGGGCGACTCCGAAGTCGCACAGGTACGCCTCGCCGTCGCGGCCCAGGAGCACGTTGCTCGGTTTGATGTCGCGGTGGACGATGTTGCGCTGGTGCACGTGTGCGAGTGCGCTGGCAATGTCGGCGCCGATCCCCAGGAGTCGCCGGGAGGTGAGCGGGTTCGGGGGACGTGCAAGGGTTCGCCCGTCCACGAGTTGCATCACGCACCAGGGTTGTTGCTCGTCGGTGCCGGCGTCGAACAACCGGACCAGGTGCGGATGGTCCAGTGAAGCCAGCAGTTCGATCTCCGAGCGGAATCGCTGACGTTCCCGGGCCACACCGCTTCCGGGCCGGAACACCTTGACCGCGACGCGCCGCCCCAGCGACTCGTCGATGGCAGCGAAGACATCGGCCATTCCGCCCCGGCCCAGAAGACCTTCGAGGCGGTACCGCCCGCCGAGGATACCCAGGGCGCCGGTCGAGGTCCCCTCCAGCGGCTCCGGCAACGCAGGTCGCGCGATACGCGGTAGTGCGGTCAGCGCGGGCTGGCCCATCATTGTCCTCTCACAGCCCCGCGGCGCAGGGGAATCCTGCCCCGCCCTGGAATGGTCGGCGCCGTGGCGACGCGACCCGCGATGTTCGGATTCGCCAAGCAGTTGTGGTGGGCCGCCCACGGAGATTCGCGGACAGCGCCGGGCCGTCCTTCGACGAATCGGATGGATCTCCTACGGTGAGGTGGTTCACCCTTACGACCGGGTCGGCACGGTCGTAAGGGTGGGCTCGGCTGTGTTGGCTTGCGCGCAGTGACCCGGCGTCCGATCTGGTTGACGGATTCGCTACCGGGTGACCGAGGTCTTGGGCTCGACCGACTACTTGTCGTCTGTCCGCGTGGATGTCTTCGTCTG
>CAZOWW010000207.1:0-6429 GCA_964583765.1 uncultured Kineosporiaceae bacterium | reverse complement strand
CGATCGGAACATGTCGCAGCCATCCCGAGAAGTCATCGACGCCGCCCTGGCCACCGTGACGGACCCGGAGATCCACCGGCCCATCACCGAGCTCGGCATGGTCAGATCGGTCACGGTGGACGGCGGCGCCGTCCGGGTCGAGGTGCTCCTGACCGTGTCGGGCTGCCCGATGCGCGACCGGATCACCCGCGACGTCACCGCCGCGGTGAGCGCCGTCGAGCACGTGACCTCGGTGCAGGTGGAACTCGACGTCATGTCCGACGAGCAGCGGACGGCGCTGCGGGACCGCCTGCGTGGCGGGCCGGCCCGCGAGGTGCCGTTCAGCCGCCCCGACTCGCGCACTCGCGTCTACGCGATCGCGTCCGGCAAGGGCGGTGTGGGCAAGTCCTCCGTCACGGTCAACCTCGCTGCCGCCATGGCCGCGGACGGCCTGCAGGTCGGGGTGATCGACGCCGACGTGTACGGCTTCTCCGTGCCGCGGATGCTCGGCGTGAGCTCGGGTCCCACCCGCTGGGAGGACTCGCTGCTGCCCCCCATCGCGCACGGGGTGAAGGTCATCTCGATCGGCATGTTCGTCCCCGGCAACCAGCCGGTGGTCTGGCGCGGTCCCATGCTCCACCGGGCCCTGGAGCAGTTCCTGCTCGACGTGGTCTGGGGTGACCTCGACGTGCTCCTGCTCGACCTTCCCCCGGGCACCGGGGACATCGCCATCTCCACGGCACAGCTGCTGCCGACCGCCCAGCTGGTCGTGGTGACGACCCCGCAGCAGGCCGCGGCCGAGGTGGCCGAGCGGGCCGGTTCGATCGCGGTGCAGACCAAGCAGCGGATCGTCGGGGTGGTCGAGAACATGTCGTGGCTGGAGCAGCCGGACGGCACGCGCCTGGAGGTCTTCGGATCCGGTGGCGGCGCCAGGGTCGCGGCCTCCCTCGGCGAGATCCTCGGTACGACGGTCCCGCTGCTGGGGCAGGTCCCGCTGGACCCCGCGGTGCGCGAGGGCGGGGACGCCGGCGCCCCTGTGGTGCTGTCCGGTCCGGACACCCCTGCGGCCAAGGCCCTGCGCGAGGTCGCCGCCACGCTCGGACGCCGTCCCACCAGCCTCGCCGGCCGTCCCCTAGGGCTCAGCCCGGTCGGTCGCTGACTCTGCAGCTCACGTCCGGGCCGGACGGGTCAGGTCGCGTCCGGGCCGGACGGGTGAACTCACGCCCGGGTCGGACGGGTCAGGTGGCGTCCGGGTCGAACGGCAGGTCGTCGGTCCGGGCGCCGTTCACCGGCACCGCCCCTTCCGTCCACGGTCCGGGGCCCATGGTGAGCTCCGCGTGATCGGCGGCGGGACCTCGGCCCTCGCCCCCGGCGTCCCCCGAGTCCCCCGAGTCCCTCGGGTCCCCGGGGCGGGGGGCCGGGGTGAGATCAGCGCGGGGGGCCGGGGTGAGATCAGCGCGGGGGGCCGGGCCGGAATCGGGACGGTGGACCGGGGCGGAGGCGGTCGCCGCGTCCATGGCCTTCAGGCCCAGCGGGTCGTCCAGATCGATGGAGTCGGCCAGCGCCTCACGGACGATCCGCCGCGGGTCGTACTGACGCGGGTCGAGCTTGCGCCAGTCGATCTCGTCGAACTCCGGGCCCAGCTCCTCACGCATCTGTTGCGTGGCGCCCGCGGCCATCCGCCGCAGTTCGCGGATGACGCGGCCCAACTGCTGGGCGTACTGGGGCAGCCGCTCGGGGCCGAGGACCACCACGGCCACGATGAGCAGCACCATGAACTCCGGGCCATTGATGCCGAACACGGGGTCAGCCTAGGTCCCCGACCGCTGCCGCGTGCGCGGGACCGCGGAGTGCACCCGCCCGGGACGCCCCGGCACGACGGTCACCGTCCCGGCAGCAGGCCGAGGAGCTCGGTCACGTCGTGCCGCAGGCGCGCGAGCGCGCCGGAAGGGCCGGCCGGCCGGGGCAGAGCCTGCACCACCGCCTGGATCTCGTCCGTCGAGGCATCGCCGATCAGGGTGACCACCGTGGCGTCCGACTCCCAGACCGCCCGGACCGGCCATCCGTCCGCGATCCGCACCGGAATCCCGTCCCAGGTCACCGTCCGGTACCCGGCCAGCGCTCCGGGAGCCAGCCGTCCGTGCTGGACGAACAGCGACAGCGAGGACAGACCGTCGGTGTAGGTCAGGTGCAGCACGCCCGTACCGGTGTCGGTGCCCGAGCCGGAGTCGGCACGGTCCGAACGGCGCGCGTCCACGAGCACGTAACCGCCCGGCAACTCGGTCGGGCAGGGGTCGCCGGCTCGCCGGAATCGTTCCAGCAGGGCCGCGGGCACGGCGTCCTGGTCGCCGGGATCCTGGTCGCCGCGGACGCCCTGGTCGCCGGTGCCGTCCGCGGTCGTGCCCGGGCTGTCCGATCCGAGGAGACTCGCGGCCGCCCCGTCGATGCTCACGGGCGCGGGAGCGGTGAGCAACCCGCGTCCCGTGGACGGCGAGCCGCCCACGCGGTCCACGGAGACCTCCAGGAAGCCTGCCATCCGGGAGAGCCGACCGTGCAGGTCGAACACCTCCAGGCGGAGCAGCAGACCGCAGGCGGTGTCCACCCACAGCCGGGCCGCCGGGTGGCCCTCACGCGAGACCACGACCACGGTGGTCCGCCGCCCCGCCACGTCCTCGTGACCGGCCACGGAGAGCGTGGAGGTGCGCCCGAGCAGGGCCAGCGCCCGGGCCGAGCCGGCGTCGAGTTGCGCCGGGACGCCACTCTGCGCGGTGCCCGCGGCAGAGGTCCCGTCCCCCGCCACCCGCACCGAGCGCGTGCCGTCGGCCTTCTGCCGCACGTCCAGGATCCGGGTCACCGTGCCGACCGGCGTCCAGGCGCTGACCACCTCCGTACCGTGGTAGCCCGTGCGTGCCCCCGCGCGGGCGGCCCAGTCGAGCAGGGCCCGGGCCAGGGGGCTCTGCACCGGGGCCGTACCCGCCAGGCAGGGCGAGACGAGCACCAGTCCCACGAGCACCGCCAGCGGCAGGGCCAGGCCACGCCACGGCAGTCGCTCGGGACTGTGCCGGGCAGGCTCCGCATCCGTCCTGCGCGCCCGTCGGGGGTGCGGTGAACGGCCGCGCGGTGAAGTACTCGGCGTCACCGGCCGGGGGTCGGGCTCCGTTCCGTCGCGACGACCGTGCGCGGACAGTGCGGGCACGGCGTCGAGGACCGCGTTCACTTCCCTGGGCGGGAGGTGGGCTCGACCTTCACCGACCAGTCGATCAGGGTGCCGGCGAACGGCAGGTCGCGCGTGGTGGCCGCATGCTGCATCACGAAGCTGTCCACGGGCGGCACCACGGTCGGGCCGTTGGCGGAGGGCTCGCCGAGCATGCCGATCATCCCGACACCGGCCAGGCCCACCACCCCGAGGAGTGCCACCGCGGCCCGACGGCCGCGCCGGACGGGGGTACCGCGCAGGGTGCGGGGACGATCGACCGGTCCCAGTGAGCGGCGGGGACCGTCGGTGAGCCCCGCCGTCCGGGGCACCCCGGACGGTCGCAGGCCGCCTCCCTGGGCAGCCCGGGCGGAGATCGTCGCCGCGGCCACGGCTCCCACGAGCCGGCCCTGGTCCACGCGCTGGTCGCCCGCGGTCCGTGCGCGCTCGGGGAGCCGGCCCGCACGCGGGGGCAACGGCCCGTCCGGGCCGCCCAGCACGAGCAGGGTGGCGATCAGCTCGGGCCCCGGGGCGAGGTCCGGCAGCGCACCGAGACGCGCCTTGGTCAGCCGTTCCAGCTCCAGTGCCTCCCGGCACGGGCGGCACCCGGCGGTGTGCGCGAAAGCGCGTTCCGCGACGTCGGGCGGCAACTGCCCGTCGACCAGGGCGGTCACGCGTTCTCCGAGGTGACTCATTCCCCCACCTCCGCGGCGTCAAGGGTCGAGGACTGGTCGATGACAGCGTGCGCGGCACCCGCGCCCACCGCGATGCGGCGATGGCCCAGCGACTCTCGGAGCTGGGCCCTGCCACGATGGATCCGCGAACGGACCGTGCCGAGCTTGACGCCCAGGGTCGCCGCGATCTCCTCGTACGACAGGCCCTCGATGTCGCAGAGCACCACTGCCGCCCGGAAGTCGGGGGGCAGGCTGTCGAGTGCGGCCTGCACGTCCCGGTCGAGGTTGTTCTGCTCCCAGGCCCGCTCGGGGCCCACGTCATTGCCGGGCAGACGGTCCGAGGCGTCCTCGGGCAGCGCGTCGAAACGGATGCGCTGACGCCGTCGCACCTGGTCGAGGAAGAGGTTCGTGGTGATCCGGTGCAGCCAGCCCTCGAAGGTACCCGGGGTGTAGGAGCTCAACGAACGGAACACCCGCACGAAGACCTCCTGGGTCAGGTCCTCCGCGTCGTGCTGATTACCGGTGAGCCGGTAGGCCAGGCGGTACACGCGTCCCGCATGTTCGCTGACCACCTCTTCCCAGGTGGGCGGGGTCCACGCCCCCGCGTCAACCGCCACCGACGCCCCTTCCCCACACCGCGGACCACTGACCACGCCGGCCGAACCGAAGACCCGCATGGTGCACGGCATCGCGTATGTCGACACCGATCCTCCTATCGTGGCGGTCCACGGGGGACGGGCGCACCCCGGTTCCACCCGCGTCCGGACTTCTGTGCGTCGAACGCGTCAGGTGCCGCTCCGGTTCCCGTTCCCCGGCAAGCCCGCACGGACGGCGTCCTCCCCGGTGGACCGACCGCGCTGCCCGGCAAGCCCGGCGACCACTAGGCTCTTGAAGTAGACCCGCGGGACGACGCTGCCAGCGCCGCGACCGGCCCGCCGATCAGGGCGGCTGCCTCACCCGCACCGACTGTGCCGGTGCCCGGGGACGTCGCGATCGCCGAGGAGGACACCATCAACGCACTGTCGCCTGCGAGCTGGGTGTACGCCGACAACTTCGTTCCCGAGGACGAGGTCCTCGCCCAGGCGCTGCTCCGCGGGCAGGAGCTCGGGCACGTCCCGGTGAGCCCGGGCACCGGCGCGGTGCTCTCGGCCATGGCGGCGGCGCTGCCGGCCCGGGCGGCCGTGGAGATCGGTACCGGCGCGGGGGTCTCCGGGCTCTACCTGCTGCGCGGCATGCCCGCGGACGGCGTGCTCACGACGATCGACACCGAGGTGGAGAACCAGCGCGCCGCGCGCGAGGCGTTCACCGAGGCCGGGATCCGCACCAACCGGGTACGGCTCATCCCCGGTCGCGCCGAGGACGTGCTGCCCCGGCTCGCGGACGGCGTCTACGACCTCGTGCTGCTCAACTCGGAGCCGGCGCGCTACGCCGAGTACCTGCCCCAGGCGCTGCGGCTGCTGAGGCCCGGTGGCGCGCTCCTGGTCGACCATGCCCTGCTGCGGGGCCGGGTCGCCGATCCGGCCCAGCGCGACCTGACGACGACCGCGGTCCGTGAGGTGGGCCGGGCGGTCCGGGACGACCCGCACCTGCTCCCGGCGCTGCTCCCCGTGGGCGACGGCCTGCTCCTGGCGATCCGGCACTGACGACGACCGAGCATTGATCGGCACTTCGGCACCGACGACGACCAGGCCGCTCGGGCGCTGAGGGCGATCCGGTCCAGGGCCGGGGAAGGTCCTCGGACAGCCCGTCAGTCGAGGACAGCCGTCAGTCGAGGCTCTCCAGCCACCGCAGGAGCAGCCGCGCACCGAAACCGGTCGCCCCGCGACAGACCTCGTACTCGTCCTTCTCCGAGCGGGCCGGGCCGGCGATGTCCAGGTGCGCCCAGGGCACTCCCCCGGTGAACTCCCGCAGGAACAGGGCCGCGGTGATCGAGCCTCCGCCCACCCGGGCATCCGCGCTCACATGCCGCAGGTCGGCGATCTCGGAGTCGAGCACCTCGCGGTAGTCCTCCACGAGCGGCATGCGCCAGGTGCGCTCCCCGCCCTCCTCGCCGGCAAGGCCGAGGGCCTGCGCGAGGTCGTCGTCGGTGGCGTAGAGCGCGGCGTGACGACGCCCGAGCCCCAGGGTGGCCGCCCCGGTCAGGGTGGCGACGTCCACGAGCACGGCCGGGTCGAGGCTGGCCACGGCGTGGGCCAACGCGTCGGCGAGCACCAGACGCCCCTCGGCATCGGTGTTGATCACCTCGACGGTGCGCCCGCCGGCCTGCCGCAGGACGTCCCCGGGACGGTACGACGAACCCCCGAACGCGTTCTCGGCGAGCGGCAGCAGGCCGATCACGCGTCGGCGCACCGCCGCCGCGGAGCAGGCGGCCAGCACGGCGAGGACCGCCGCGGCACCGCTCATGTCCGTCTTCATCGGGACCATCGCCTCGCGCGGCTTGAGGGACAGCCCTCCGGAGTCGAAGGTGATCCCCTTGCCGACCAGGACGACGGGTCGCATGTCCTCGGACCCGTCCCCCGACCGGACCTCGGTCGGCAGGTACTCCAGGCGCACCAGACAGGGTGGGGACGCCGACCCCTCCCC
>CAZOWW010000206.1:0-6454 GCA_964583765.1 uncultured Kineosporiaceae bacterium | reverse complement strand
GGCATCCACTCGACGGCGGCCAGAGTCAGATGACCCCGGGCCGGCGCCCCTGTAGCCCTTGTCCGCATCGCTCAGAGCCGGCGCGTTCACCGCTCAGGCGTAGATCTCCCCGCTGCACCAGGGGCCGTCCCACCCGTGGGCCATGGCAGTCAGCACGTCCAGCCCTTCACGGACGTGGCGGTGCACGGTGGCTGCGCCGATGCCGAAACCCCCTCAACTGGAGCAGCCCCCCGCGGTGCTGGCCGGCCTCGGTGGTGGTGGGGCCTGTGACGATCACGATGCTGGCGTCGTTGATGACGTCATCCTCGGTGGTGGTGCCTCGCCGAGTGCCTGAGTCATCGCTGCGTTCTCGGCTGAGATCCGCACCCGCAGCAGCCCGGCGTTCGCGATGGTGAAGATGATCGCGGTGAGCCACGCGGTGTGCACCAGCGGCAGGGCGATGCCCTCCAGGACCACGGCCACGTAGTTGGGGTGTCTGAGCCAGCGGTATGGCCCGTCGTCGATGAGCGCCAGCCCTGGGACCACGACGATCCGGGTGTTCCAGCGTGGGCCGAGGGTGGTGATGCACCACCAGCGGATGGCTTGGGCCAGCACGACCACGGCCATCATCGGCCAGCCCAGGGCCGGGATGAAAGCGCGGTGTGGGGCTTCGATGAGGCAGCCCAGGAGCAGCCCTGTGTGCAGGAGGACCATGAGCGGGTAGTGCCCGGCGCCGTGCTCGCGTCCCGAGCGGCTCATCGCCCAGGCCAGGTTGCCCCGCGAGACGACCAGTTCGGCCATGCGCTCCAGGGCGATCACGACGAGCAACCCGAGGTAGAGGGTCATGCTCACCACTGCAGCAGGACGAGTTCGGAGCAGAAGCCGGGGCCCATCGCCATCAGGATTCCGGGCGTTCCCGGGGTGAAGGAACACTTGTCGAGGGTGTCGCGCAGTACGTGCAGGACCGAGGCGGACGAGAGGTTGCCGATCTGGTCGAGTGAGCGCCAGGTGAGTTCCAGCGGGTTACCGGCGAGGTCCAGTTCGGCTTCGATGGCTTCGATGACCTTCGGGCCCCCCGGATGCGACACCCAGGTGGTGACGTCCTGGACCTGAAGCTCGTGCGCGGCAAGGAACGAGCGGATGTCCTCGCCGAGGTATTGCCGCACGATCAGGGGTACTTGTACGCCGAGCACGAGTTTCAACCCGCCGGCGCCGACGTCCCATCCCATGGCACTTTGGCTGTCCGGGTAGAGGTGGCTGCGGGAGTCGAGCACATGGGGACCCGGTTCCGGCCGGTTCGCGCCGACCGCCACCACGGCGGCCGCGCCGTCCCCGAACAAGCCGCTGGCCACCAGGTTGGCAACCGAGCGGTCCCCGCGCTGCAAGGTCAACGAGCAGAGTTCGACGGACAGCAGCGCGGCGACCTCGTCCGGGTGGCCGAGCAGGTAGTCGTGCAGGCGGGCGATCCCGGCCGCGCCGGCCACGCAGCCCAGTCCGAACAGCGGTACGCGTTTCACGTCTGGGCGCAGACCGACGAGTGCAGCGATGCGGGCATCAAGCGAGGGCACCGCGATGCCGGTGCTGGTGGCGGAGATGACCACGTCGACCTCGTCGGGGGCGATGCCTGCGCGCTGGAGCGCGCCGGTCAGCGCTTGGGCCCCGAGCTGGACCGCGTGGGTGATGAACAGGTCGTTGGACTCGTTGAAGGTGGTCAGCGTGGCGTACTGCTCCAGCGGCAGGACCAGGTGCCGGCTGCCGACCTTGGCGTTGGTGTGGAACCGCGCCAGCAGTGCCTGGTCGCCTGCTGGTCCCAGGCACAGATCAGTGAAGGCCGCTGTCAGCTCCGACTGCGTGTACCGGTACGGCGGAAGCACGGCGTGGACGCCGGCCAGGGTGGTCAGTTGATCGCCCGAGGGTGAGAGCCCGATCCGACGGGAAGGACCGGTGCTCACGGCGTCAAGCCGGAGAGGTGAAGACGACCCGGCTCCGGCGCAGGCGTCGCGGTGGGGGGTCGGTGGACCAGGGGCTCGGAGGTGAGGGGCACAGACATGGGGATCGCTGCCTTCGCGCTGGAGGTGACGAGCGGCGAGGAAGCGCGAGGTCCGGACAGGTCCAGGCACGCTGGAGTCTTCAGACTGGCATGGATCCACACCGACAGCCAGACGGGGCATCGGTCGGCCTGGGCAACCTCTCGGCAGAGGCCGGCGTCCTGTCGGGCGACTACCTCTGCCACGGGGAAGGGCCGGAGGCGATTCCCCGTTGATCTCGGGCTGGCGGTCTCGACCGGGCACACTCGGCGACCGGAGAGTTCCGGACACGCGAAATGGTGTCGCCGACGATCGATGCGCCCCACACCGATGTGGGGACGACGGCAGGACGACCGTCCGGATGTCGACCCCTGCTGTCCTCGGGCCGTGGGGCCAGGCCGTCGACAGGCCCCACGGTTCCGAGCGGGGGTTGTCGGTGATCTAGTGAGGCAGCCCCGGGCTGGTGAGGCCTGGCTGGCGAGAGTCCGTCGCGGCAGGGTCGGCCTCCCAGAGTGCTGACGGGGCGAACCCGAAAAGGTAGGCGAGGAGGTTGCGGGGGAAGGTGCGGATCGCGGTGTCGTAGTCGCGGGCGCTGGCCGCGTGGTGGTGCAGAGCACGCTCAAGCTCCTCCTGGACCTCGGTCAACTGTTCCCGCAGCTGCCGGAACGAGGGGACAGCGCCCAGACGGGGCTGCTTCTCGGCGACGGCGAGCAATGCGTGCAGCGCCTGGGTCACGTGGTTCTCGGCGATACAGATCCGGCGCGGATCGGCGCCGGCCCGAGCATCGATCGCCCCGTTCCGCGCGGACGTCACTGCCTCGAATGTGGCGTACTCGTGGGCCGCGTAGCTCCTCACGGTCTCGATCAGGTCGGGGATCAGCTGGTGTCGGCGCGTGAGTTGCACGTCGACACGGGACCAGGCGTCCTGGATGCGGGCCCGGCTACGGGTCAGTTCGTGGAAGGCCGTTCCGGCCCCCAGACCTAGGACGGCGGGGACGGCGACGGCGACGGCGACGGCGACGATGAGCAGTGAGGTCAGGAGGGTCAGGACGGGCATGACGGCTCGCTTCCATGATGCTCAGAGGTGCGGGGGTGTCCCTACCCGGCTGCCCGCCACGCTGGGCGGCCGGGGGTTGATGCGCGGCCTGGCGGCCTGGCGGCCTGGTGTGCCGCGAGGGCGCGCAGGGTCCCGAAGCCCATGACCGGGCGGTCCTGATCCTCGGCCGTGGCCAGCGGGAGGTCGGCTGCCGGGTCATGCCGCTCGTCCCCGACGTGTCTGATCACCGCGGTCGTGCCGGTCTCGCTCGGGCGGACCATCACGACCACATCCGCTATCGCCAGCGGCGTCCCGGAACAGGTCGTGTCGGCAACGCTGGGTCATGAGCGGAGCCCCTCGCGCAGTACGTCTTCACGACGCGCTACCGGGGTCCGGAGTAACGCCAACAACTTCAACCATGGATCGGGCCCGAAAAGCCCGCACGACCACGGGGGACCAACCCTGTCGCGATTCTCCCCATAGCCTAAATTCAGGCTACACCGGGAACAACCCAAGATTCAATGTGCGCAGCGGCTCACTCTACGCAGGCCCGCTCGTCGCACTCCGAACCCGGCACCGAGGGTCCTCCCAGGTTCGCACCCCCGCTGCCGTGGCCCACAGGTGGCATGAGTGTCGCCGCGGCAGTAAGTAAGGGAATCCTCACTGATGTCACACCACGGAGCACGCGGCATCGACCCGGTGAGCGCACCCTGACAACAGGCGGAAATCGAGTCCCGCGGGGATAGCTCTCGGTCTCCCTCCGGAAGTTGGCTGTCCACCACCCGGCGCAGAACCGGAGCCAATCAGCGCGGAAGTGTGCGTCACGGTGCCGTCGTACGGGTCCGCCCGAGCGGCCGGCCGAGGTCGGCTGACGGACCACCAGGTACTACAGCTGCGCTCCCGACGATCATGGTCACTGACCATACCCCGACCACTGGACACCGTCCGTAGTGCCCGTTTCGTGCCGGCGGCCAATGGGGCCGCGTCTCGCGGCGCGCGACCGCTCGGCGAAGCGCAGCCGTAGTACAGGGGGGACGGTCGGCGGCCGGTGTCGGTGTGACCGCTCTCCACCTCGATGACGAGCACGCGAGCGCGTTGGCGGGCACAGTGAGAGGCGGGCACCACTTCCCGGCGAGGTCCGCAGGTCCCGTCCCCGCGCGCATGCCCCCTGGCCGTGACACGGCAACACTCTGCGTGTTGCGCGAAACATTGTCGTAACCTCACCCGCTCGGGACGGGGTATTCATGCCACGCGGCCCCCCACCGGTGATCGCATCGGATTTCTCGCCTTGTCGGTTGACGTTGTCCTCGGCGTCGCTAGACTTGCCGAGTTGCCCCGGACCACGGTGACGGTGAGTCCACATCTGCGGAGGCTTTCCAGACCGTGAGGGGCATTATGACATGGAATATCCGCCGCGGGGTCCCCGTTCCCTTCAAAGAGAGAACTCTGTTTCCGCTCCTGGGAAGATCCTGGATCCCGAACCCAGTGCGCGCCGCCCAGAGCATGCGGGAATCCCTGGCGCATGCGATGTGCGGTCCTGTGCCGCGGAGTCGGTGACCGGACCTGGCGTCTTCTTCGGTCTGCTGTCCCTGGACGGGACCCTGCGTCAGGCCGAATGCCTGGCCCGAGGAGCGAGTCCGGCAGGCGCGGACCCCGTGATCGGCTGCCCGTTCTGGTCAGCATCGTGGTGGGCGTGGACTCCAGCCGTCCAACGCCGGGTACGTCAGGCAGTGGCCGGCGCAGCGGCTGGCGCGCAGCTTCGGTACCGGGAGCAGGCCCTGGGTCCGCGGGGGCGACTGTTCACGGTGCACCTCGCGTTCGTCCCGGTGGCTGCCAGGGGTGTGGTGACGGCCCTGATCGTCTCGGTGGTCGACATCTCCCCGGATCCCAAGAACACAGAGCCCACGGACCCGGACCGGTCGGTGGCCCTGGCCACGTTCGTCGATCGGCTGGCGGTCGGGACCGGTGTCCAGGAGGTGGTCCGGACGGTCGCGGAGTCGGCGCCGCAGGTGGTCGGCGCCGTGCACTGCCGCCTGGCGCTGTGGGACCCGTGTCGGGATCTGCTCGTGGCGCCCACCTGGCCACGCCACCGGGAGCGGATCGCCAGGCCACCAGGACCGGAGAGCAGTCCGTTCGCGGTCAAGGACCCCGCGCCCGTGGTCTCCGTCGTCCTGGGCGCGTCCCAGAACCCGGGAGGCCAGACCCGACAACACTTCGAACGCAGGATCGTCGTTGCAGGCTCCACGTTGTACGAGCCTCCGGGAGACCTCTACGCAGCCCTGGACCTCGTGTGGGCCGGATCCCCACAACTAGGCCCGGACGACGTCGCCCGACTGGGCAACATGGCCGACCTGACCGCAACAGCCCTGCGACGGGCACTGGTCAGTGAGGTCCAGGGAGACCTAGCACGTGCACTTCAGCGCCCCCGCCCGGTCGGCACGCCCGGTGGACGCCAGGAGGAGTCCGTGCCAACCAACCGGGAGCAACGCCTCCCGGTCCTCCACCGAGCCGGACACGCGGAGCGTCCTGATGCAGTGAACTCCCCGATGCCGCGATGACCGGCCCACGGACATGCCAGGCGTGCGGAGTTTCCCTCCGCCGGTCCCCCGCGTACGACTTGACGGTATGCCTGCCCTGTGATCGGTGGCGAGAACAACCCTGTCCCGACCCCACCTGCGAGTACTGCGCCGATCGCCCCGGACCTCCCGAGCCTGGCGCAAGACCTCGAACTCGTCGACGCCCGACTGTGACACTTCCCCACGAGAGAGCGCGCGACCCGGTGGGGACGACCCGGATCTGAGTCTGTCAACCTGACTCGGCCCCACCGCTACTTCGGCAGTCCCAATCGGGTGTGGCTCTTCTGGAGTGATCCCGCCGTGGCCTCGGAGGTCAGGCCGCCCATCGCGTCGACCCGGCCTGGTCACTCCAGAAGAGCCACACCCATCGGCGTTAGCCTGGGTACCCTCCTGGGCCCAGGGAAGGAGGACGCGGATGGCATCGGTTCGTCGGGTGGCCGCCATGAGAGCGCTGTGGGCTGCCCTGTGGTCGACGCGTCGACCTGGCGTGCCCGGCATCGGCAAGCGATTGGCGGCCCTGCCCAGGATGCTGGTGCAGGGGGTGACCGGCCGCTACCCGAACCTGGGCAAGCTCCGGCTGGGGCTGGTGCTGCTGGTGATGGCGTTCCTGGTCTCTCCCGTGGATCGAATCCCGGAGATCTTCCTGCCACTGCTGGGGTTCGCGGACGATGCGGTGCTGGTGGCCTGGATCGTCGGCACCGTGCTGGCCGAGACAGGGACCTTCCTGGAGTGGGAAGGCGCGGCAGGTGCGGTCGACGACGAGGTAATCGACTGATCCCGGCCTACAGGGGCGCCGGCCCGGGGTCATCTGACTCTGGCCGCCGTCGAGTGGATGCT
>CAZOWW010000205.1:0-6467 GCA_964583765.1 uncultured Kineosporiaceae bacterium | reverse complement strand
CGGTAGGACTCCTCGCCGGCGGGCTGCTCACCACGTACGCCGACTGGCGCTGGGTCTTCTACGTCAATGTGCCGGTCGGCGTCGCCCTCGCCGTGCTCGCGCCCCGCGTCTTCCCGGCGTCCCCGGGCCGACGTCGCCGTCTGGACGTCCTCGGCGCGCTCACCGGCGTCACCGGCCTGGCTCTGCTCGTCCACGGCGTCTCCCACGCCGCGACCGGTCAGGACGGCACAGCCCACTGGCACGACGTCACCACCCTCGCCGGGTGTGGCGCAGCCCTCGCGCTGCTCGGTGCCTTCGTCGTCGTCGAACGGCGGGTCCCCGAGCCGCTCCTGCCGCTGCGCATCCTCGCCTCCCGGGACCGCTGCGGCGCGTACCTGATCGTGCTCTGCGTCGTGACGGCCATGTTCGGCGTGTTCTTCTTCCTGACCATCTTCCTGCAGACCGTCTGGAGGTACGGCGCACTCCGATCCGGCGTCGCCTACCTGCCGATGGCCGCCGGGGTGGTCCTCGCCGCGACCCTGAGCTCTCGCCTCGTGTCCCGCGTGGGAGCCCGCCCGCTGTTGCTGCTCGGTTCCTGCCTCGTGGCCGCCGGCCTGGCCGGGCTGTCGCGCCTGGACGAGACGGGTGACTACCTCCCGGGGGCGCTGCCCCCCATGCTCGTGGTGGCGGCCGGGGTCGGTCTCACCTTCCCGCCGGCCAACCTCACCGCGCTGGCACGAGTGCGTCCCGACGACGTTGGCCTGGCCTCCAGCCTGCTCAACATCTGTCAACAGATCGGCGGCGCGATCGGCCTCGCGGTCATGGGAGCGGTCGTCTGGAGCGAGCGTGCCGGCAGCACCTCCGCGCGGCAGGCCGGGGCGCCGACCACGGCCGGACTCGCCACCACCGGTCACGGCCCCGGCCCAGGTGTCCCCGCGGACCTCGCGGTGCACGCCCTCGCCCGTGGCGTCTCGCACGGGTTCCAGGCCGCCGCCGCAGCCGCCCTGCTCGCGGCCGTCGGGGCGCTCCTCGTCGTCCGGAGTCCCGGCGCCGTCCACCGAGAGTCCACGTCGGCAGACCGGGAGTCCACGTCGGCAGACCGGACGATCCCGACAGCGAACACCCGACCGCGCGATTGACGGCCCGCGAGGCCCCGTGTGAACATGCCCGCCCGGGGCTTGCCACAGGACATCCGGTGACCCGCAGGGAGCAGGCATGGAGACCCAGGACGAGACCGGACTGGTCGAGGCGGCCCGATCCGGCGACGATCGGGCCCTGGACCAGCTGTTCCGGGAGTACCTCCCACTGGTCTACAACGTCGTGGGACGGGCGCTGAACGGGCACGACGACGTCGACGACGTCGTCCAGGAGGTGATGATCCGGGCGGCCCAGGAACTCCCCACCCTGCGGGACGTGACGCGATTCCGGTCCTGGCTCATCGCGATCTGCTTCCGGCAGGTCCAGACGCGGTACCGCGTCCGCGCCCGCCGGTCCTCCCGGGAGGCCCCACTGGAACACTTCAGCGATCAAGCGGCGCCCGCGGGGGACTTCGTCGAGCAGACCGTGCTGAAGTTGGCCCTGTCCGGTCAGCGGCGGGAGGTCGTGGAGGCCACCCGCTGGCTGTCGCAGGACGACCGGAACCTGCTCGCCCTGTGGTGGCAGGAGGCCGCCGGGGTGATCAGTCGCTCGGAACTCACCGAGGCGGCCGGGCTCAACCGGCGGCACACCTCGGCGAGGATCCAGCGGCTCAAGGACCGGTTGGAGACCGCACGCATCGTGCAGCGGGTCCAGCAGACCGGACGTGGCTGTCCCCGGCTGCTCGGCACGATGCGGACCGGTGGATCCTCGCCCGGCGATCGCGAGCTCAACCGGCTCTCCCGGCACGTCCGCCACTGCGAGGACTGCCGTCGGGCGGCGCGGGCCTTCGTGCCCCCCGAGAGCCTGCTCGCGGGGATCACCCTGCTGCCGGTGCCCATCGCCCTTGCGCACGGCCTGCCGGGAGTTCTCTCCAGCGCGGCCGGAGCGGCACCGGCGGGGGTGGCCTCCCTGCTCAGCGTGGGGGCGAGCGCGGCCCCGACCGCGGCCGTCCACCCGGCGGCCGCCGTCCGGACGCTCTCCGCCCTCAAGCCCACCGTGGTGGTCACGGGGGTCGCGACCACCGGTGCGGCCCTGGCGATCGGCTTCGGCGTGATGTACCTCCCCCCGGGCGCGGACCATCACCCGGTGATCCCGCGGCCCACGGCATCCGCCCCGGCCGTGGCTCCGACCCCGGGTCCGGGGCCCACCGCGCGCCCCGGCCCGACCGCCACGCAGATCCGGCGGGACGAGGCCTACGCCATGGTCTACTTCACCGATTCCCCCGGCGGGCAGGGCACCGACTCCCGCATGCACCTCGCGGTCAGCTCCGACGGGGTCGACTGGACGCCGCTCAACGAGAACGCCCCGGTTCTGACCGCCGAGGCCGGCACGAAGAGCCTGCGGGACCCGTCCGTCCTGCGTCGACCGGACGGCACGTTCGTGGTGGTCGCCGCCGACGTCGCCGGGAACGACATCTACGCGCACACCGGGTACGTCCACGCGTGGACCTCACCCGACCTGCGCACCTTCACCTACCACCGACTGCACCTGCACACGATGCCGACCCATACCTGGGGTCCGGAGGCCTTCTACGACCCTGCACGCAAGCAGTACGGGATCACCTACTCGGCGAACCGCAACGGCAGGGACTCCATCTTCGTCAACTACACGAGCGACTTCGCCACGGTGAGCGCCCCGCAGCTCTACTTCGACCCCGGCTTCTCCGTGCAGGACGCCACGGTCGTCGGCGCCGACGGCGACTACCGCCTCTTCTACCGGGACAACCGCGACCAGAGCATCCACGAGGCGCGGTCCGGCACACTCGCCCCACGCAGCTTCGACAAGGGAATCCAGCCCGGCGCCCTCCTGCAGGGCACCAGCGTGGGCAACCCCGATGTCGTCCAGGCGATCGACGGGCAGCACTGGTGGCTCTGGGCGGACTCCTACGTCGACAAGAACCAGGGCCGGCTCTACCTGTGGCAGACCACGAACCCGGACGATCCGAAGACCTGGACGACGGTGAGCATGGCCGCCTACTCGCAGCCGCTCAACGCCCGCGCCGGGGGCATCGTGGCGCTCACGGCGGCCGAGCGGACGGCCCTCGTCGACCGCTGGGGCACCCCGTCCTGGCGACGGATCAAGTCCTACAACTACCCGGACCGCCTGCTCCGGCACCAGGACGAGGTCGCCCGTCTCGATCCCTACCCCTTCGATCCGTTCGCGAACTCGCAGTGGCAGCTCGTGCCGGGGCTCGCCGGCCGGGCCGGAGTCTCCTTCGAGTCGGTCGACCTGCCCGGCCAGTACCTGCACGACACCAGTTCGGGGGTGGTCCTGGCGAAGGACGACGGCACCGCCGCCTTCCGGTCCTCGGCCACCTTCGTGCAGGTCCCTGGTCTGGCCGACCCACGCTGGACGTCGTTCCGGTCCTTCACCGACCCGACGAAGTACCTGCGCCACTCCCAGTTCCGCCTGCGCCTCGACCCGATCACGGACGAGCTCGGGCGCAAGGACGCCACCTTCTCCGTGGGGTACTGACCTCTGCGTCAGGTGCTGCGCCGCCGGACGCCGGGGCTACCGGTGGCAACGCCGGTGTCTCATCGGCCGGGGCTCCCCCCACCCCGAGCGGCAGCGCGCCGTGCCGGGCCGTGCGGCGAGGCGCAGCGTCGGGGTCACGATCACGAGCCAACCGTTGGGACGCGTCTCCAGCCGGGGAGCGTTCCGGAAGGTGAACCGCAACGTCCGGACCCCGGAGACATCGAGATCGAGGACATCCCCACTGGTCGCCGTGGCCAGGGCGTGTCCGTCCGCGATCACCTCGACGGTACCCGCCGAGTACCCGATATCCGGTTCCTCCACCGCGCCGTGGAACCGCGTGTACCTGCCGGCGAGCCGATAGGTGATCGAATCACTCCCGCCCGCCCCGCAGGTGTGCCGGCCCAACACGCCATACCCCCACAGGAGCGAGGCGACACGGGACGTCAATCGCAGGTAGGCGACGCCTGTGCCGACGCACTGGCTGGTCCTCGAGGTCGGGACGAGGTCACCCAGGTAACGGATCCGGGGATCGAACCCCCGCTGCGGCGCAGCCCGCGTGGTGAGCTGAGGCCGTTGCAGCAGGACGTCGGAGGTCCCGACGTCCGCGTTCAGGGCGTACTGGCTGAACTCCAGCCACTTCGCCCCGCTCAGGTCCACCGTCAGGGGAAAGGCCGTGCCCCGGACCAGGTCACGGATCAGGACGGTGCGTCTGTCCGTGCTCACCACGAACACCTCACCCATCGTGACTCTCCCCACCGGCGTCCATCGGACGGTCGTCCGCAGGCTCCGCAGACCAGGTGACAGCAGGTAGGTCAGACTCGTCCCCCCATCGGACGACGCCAACTCCACGGACTTCGGGTAGGCCTGCTGACCGATCCTGCGGGTACCGCGCAGCGGCGGATCGTAGGTCCAGAGCCCGTCGACATCGGCGAGATCGATACGGGCGGGACCGGTCGCGCGCGGCACCCCCACCGTGCGGAACGTCGAACCGACCGTCCGCGGATACTCCTGGGCGACCGTCCGGTACGTCTGACGGCCGACGACATCCGCCATCACCGTGAACCGGTACCGACCGCCCGCGCCCTGGAGCACCTGGGCCACCTGCGTCCAGTGCCCCGCCCGCAAGGCCTGGACCTGCACCGGGTGACCCGGTCGTGGCGGGACCACGACCCCGGCGCCGGAGACCAGGCGCCCTCTCGCGGACAGGGACAAGACCCCCAGCGTGTTCCTGGGCCTGACCACCCGCACCTGCCAGGTCGCCGAGACGGCTCGTGCCTGGGTCCGGGTGGCGGCCAGCACCGCGCGGTACTCGTACCGACCCGTGGCCGGGACGGGAGTCAGTTGGGCCCAGTAAGTGCCCCGCCCCGTATTGGGCCCCGGCGACGCCGTGTGCCAGCGCCCCGATGGCGCGCGCATCTGGATGGTGATGGATCGGATATCTCCGGGCGAGTACCGGCCGGCGGCGAACAGGGCCTCCCCCGGCTCAGCCGTGTGCACGGCCGGGACAGTGGCCGGGAAACTCCCGTCCGCATAGATCGCCACCGAGATCCGGCTCGACACCCGGGCTCGCGCGACCGCCACGGCCCCGGCGTCCACCGGCATCAGAGCCGACATCGTCAGGGCAGTGACGACCACCACCCCCAGGCCTCGCCACCCACCGCTCCCGGCAACCGACCGCCTCCGGGCGAAGGGTCTCCTCCGGGCGGCCGGCCTCCCACACCTCGCGCCGGCCTCCCGCACCGCTGACTCGTTCGATCTCCTCCCGAACATGGTTCCCCCAGTTCGTTCACGAATCGGAAGATCAACACGCTACGCGCACATCCGTCCCGGGAACAGCATCACTGATCAAGAGGAGTGTCGGAGGTACCCGCACCCGGATCGACGATGTGCGCGAGCCGGTCGGGACCGGAGGGCGGCGATCGGAACCGGCGATCCGATCGGTGAACCGGTCGATGCGCGGACCAGGAGCGCCACCGGCCGCCCGGTCCCCACTTCCACCGCGGAGTTCGACGTCAGGTGCGGGAGCATGTTCCGGTGACAGATTCGCCTACGGATCCGTGCCGTGAACTCCTCGAGCTGATGGGCGCCGAGGCCCTCGGCGGCGTGTCGGTGGACTGGGAGGGCGTCCGAGCCAGCCTGCCCGGGCTGCCGGGCCTGCCGAGCGACTACCAGGCGTTCGTCGAGAGGTCCGGCGAGGGGATGTTCCGCGGCTGGCTGCGGGTGTACCGACCCGGCTGGCTGGGCGCCCCCGCGGATCACTACCCGGAACAGGCGACGGTCGTCCTCGAGGACTGGCGCGGCTGGCGGGCGAGCGGCGACGGGTCGTACCCGTACCCGCTGTACCCGGAACCAGGGGGCGTGCTGCCGTGGGGCTGGGATCGCGGCGGCAACAGGTACCTGTGGCTCACCGGGGATGCCGACCCTGATCGATGGCTGGTGGTCTGGACGGGTCAGCAGGCGGACGAGTGGCGCCGCTTCGACGGCTCGATGACGCAATTCCTCGTCGCGTTCCTGCGCGGCGAGGTGGAGCCGGTGACCGGACCGACCGCGGCCCAGCTGGCCCGGCGCCGGCCCTACGGCGGGCAACCCGGGCAGGACGAGTGGGCGCAGTTCCGCACGACGGTCACGGTGACGTCGGAGGGGGACGTGCGCACCACCTACGGGGAGCCCGAACCGCCGTCGGACTGACCGCACGGAACCCTTCCGGAACGACAGGTCTCGATCTCCTGGTCGCCCCGGGAGGGGCCCACGACCTGGTCGATGGGCCCCTCCCGGGGATCCGCACACGTTGTTGCGGATCCTCACCGCGCGGCGTGCGGGTCGTCTAGCCCCGTCCTTCGCACGTGGGATTGAGCGGTGAGGGCCATCGGGGTTGG
>CAZOWW010000204.1:0-6543 GCA_964583765.1 uncultured Kineosporiaceae bacterium | reverse complement strand
CCCCCCCGCCCCCCCGGCGGGGGGGGGGGGGGCGGCCCCCCGCGGCCCCCCCCCGGGGCCCCCCCCCCCCGACCCTGGTGCCACTGGGCGCCGACTCCGACGACACCCCCTTCGGTATGCGGGACGATGCCGGCTACCGGATCGAGCGGATCTACGGCCACGACGGCAACGAAAACGGTGACGGCGTCGGCCTGTACTGGAAGGCCACGACACCGGACGGCACGCAGTACTTCTTCGGCCGGGAGAACACGGACTGGCAGACCCGGTCGAACAACTCGACCCTGACCGAGCCGGTGATCAGCGCGGAGGACGGCGATCCGTGCCACGACGGTGACAGCAATGTCTGCACCATGGCCTACCGCTGGAACCTGGCGTACGTCGTGGACACCCACGGCAACATCCAGAGTTACCAGTACGGCAAGGACCGCTACACCTACGAGCCGCAGTCGGGCGTCTACTGGGACTACGACGGCGACGGCCGCCTGTTCGACATCAACTACGGCCAGCGCGTCGACACCGTGAAGACCAGTGCCCCGGCCCAGCAGGTGGACTTCGCCTACCGGTGGCGCTGCGAGAGCTGGGTCGAGCTGTCGGACTGCGAGCCCGGTGACCTACCCAGCGCGGACCACCCCGACTGGTACCCGGACATCCCGTTCGACCTCGTCTGCGCGCACCTCACCGAGGGCGACCTGTGCCCGAACGGTCCGCCGCGCACCCTCGCCTACTACTCGCTGCGGCGCCTGGACCAGATCCAGACCAACTACCGGAAGTCCGACGGTACCCGGCAGAGCGTCAACACCACGTGGTTCGGTCACGGGTTCATGTTCGGCACGGACGACTACACCTCGGCCGCGATGATCATTGATGCGCTCTGGACGCTCGGCAGCGACACGAGCAGCGCCCTGCCGTCGACCACCTTCGAGTACACGCTGAAGCCGAACCAGTGGTCGGACGGCGACGACTCCGGCTTCAAGCCACGCCTGGAGGACATCGAGACCGAGCTCGGCGGACGCACCCACGTCACCTACGGCCAGCCCGACCCGTGCTCCGACGCCCAGAACTCGCTGCACCGCAGCGAGAACGCCAGCGACTGCTACCGGGTCACCGACTTCGACGGGGCGGATCACTACTTCCAGAAATGGCTGGTCACCAAGACCGAGGTGATCGACCGGGACGGCGCCCCGACCCAGACCACGGACTACGCGTACTCCAGCAACCCGAACCCGAGCGGGGTGGCCCCGGCCGGCACCGGTGCGGGCTGGCACTCCGACGAGGACCTCGTCACCCCGCTGGACCAGCAGGGCTGGACCCAGTTCCGGGGCTACCGGACGGTCACGGTGACCAAGGACCGGGCGAACGGAACCCCGGCCAAGGACGTCTACACCTACTTCCGGGGGCTGGACGGCGACTACTACACGAGTTCGGATCGCTCACTCCGCCGCTCCGACACGGTCACGACGGCCGCCTACCCCGGATCCCCGGCGCCGACCAGTTCCACCTACGGGCGCAGCCTCGCCGATGCCAATCCGCTGCGGGGACGGCTCCTGGAGCACCGCTCGCTCGGGGCCGACGGCGTGGAGCGGGGCGCCGACCAGCACGACTACCTCGTGCAGACGCTGAACGCCGGGCCGGAGGACAAAGCCGGAAACGCGCTGCTGCCCGTGACGCGAGCCCTGGAGACGACCGCCACCAGTCTGTACAACGCGGGCGGGACCAAGGCGCGGGGCCGGCAGCACCTCCTGACCAGTGGCTATGACAGCTACGGCCGCAAGATCTGGGAGCAGGACGGCGGGGACTCCGGCAGCGGCATCGGCGCCTCCTGCACCTGGACCACCTGGGCCACGAACACCACCGCCTGGCTGCTCGACCGCCAGCAGCGGGAGGTGCGGGCAAGCGGGGCGTGCGGTTCGGCGGAGCCGACCACGAACCTGATCGCTCGCAAGGACACCCTTTACGACGGGTCGTCCACGGCGGGTGCGGTGACGGCCGGCGACCCGACGGACGTCGCCGTCTGGACCGGTTCGGCAGGGCCGCCGTCCGCCGTCTCGGGGACAAGGACCCGCTACGACGCGTCAGGGCGCGTGACCGGGGTGCTGTCGGCGAACCAGTACGCCGCCGCGAACCCCGTCTGGAAGACGACCGTGTACGACAACTCGACCGGACCGGTCACGAAGAAGACGGTCACCGATGAGACCGGGGCGACCACCACGACGGTGCTGGATCCCGGACACGCTGCGCCGCTGAGCGTCACCGACCCCAACGGCCGGGTCACCTCCCTGACCTATGACGTCTTCGGCCGGCTGACCGGCGTCCGGCGGCCCGGCGACAGCTACGACACCACGACCTACGCGTACACGCTGTCCACCGACCGCTCGACTCCGGCGAGGGTCACCACCAACACCTTCACCGCGTCCGGGTCCGCGATCACCGGCTACGCCTACCTGGACTCCCTCGGACGCCCCTTCCAGACCGAGACCGCTTCACCCTCCGCGGGCAGCCGGGTCTTCACCGGCACCCGGTACGACGAGCACGGCAACCCCGCCGCCGCCGTGACCGGCATCGTCGTCACCGGCGCCTCCGGGACCGCGATCTCCGGCTGGTACGACCCGACCTGGGACGCCACCCTGCCGTCCACGACGGTGACCGGCTACGACGAGTTCGACCGCGCCACCAGTTCCACCCTGTACGCGGCGAACAACGTCAAGAAGTGGGCGACCACCACCGGCTACGACGGCTTCACCACGACCACGACCCCACCGTCCAACACCGCCGCCGCGGCGAGCGAGCCCGACCTCGCCGCCACCTCGGTCACCACCGACCTGTACAAGCGACCGGTCTCCCGCGCCCAGGGGGGCCTGACCAGCAGCCAGACCTACGACCTCGCCGGGAACCTGGTCAAACTCATCTCACCGCTGGGGAAGACGACCACCTACGGGTACGACTGGGCCGGTCACCGCACCTCCACCAGTGACCCCGACGCGGGTGCCTCCACCGCCGACTACTACCCCTCGGGCGACCTCAAGCACTCGAAGGACGCCAAGGGCCAGGACGTCTTCACCAGCCTCGACGTCCTCGGACGGCCCCTGTCCACCTATGCGGGCACCAGCACCTCCGGCACCAAGCTCACCGAGACGGTCTACGACAGCATCCCCCTCGGCGGCACCACCGCACTGAAGGGCACCATCACCTCCCGGACGGCCTACGCCGCGGGTAAGGCCTACACCGAGAAGTACGGGTACGACGCCCGCTACCGGGTCACGCGCACCGACCAGGTCATCCCCACGGTGACGGGCTCCCCGATCCAGTACCTGGCCGGCACCTACACCACCACCTCCACCTTCGACGACGCCAACCGGCAGCGGACCATCACCTACCCCGCCGTGGGCGGCCTGGCCGCGGAGACCGTGACCACCGGCTACTCCGGCGCCTTCGCCAGCACCCTGACCAGTTCGCTGACCAGCTACGTCTCGGCCACGGCATACACCGATATCGGCCAGCTCTCGACCCGGGTTCTCGGTACCGCCGGAGCCACCGGCTCGGTCAAGCGCGTCTACAGCTACGACCTTCCCAGCGGCCGGCTGACCAAACAGTCCGCGACCACCCCCTCCTCGGGGACCACCGCGAACGTCCAGAACGACAGCTACACCTACACCCCGACCGGCGACGTTGCCAAGATCACCGATGCCGTCGCCGGCCAGCAGCAGTGCTACGCCTACGACACCTTCGACCGGCTCACCGCCGCTCTCACGTCCAGCAGCGCCGGCACCCCCGGCGCCAAGACCGGGAACGCCTGTACTGCCGACTCCACCGGCCCTGCGCCGTACAGCCAGGCCTACGGGTACGACAACGACGGCAACCTCACCACCCTCACCTCCGGGGGAGTGGCCTCCACCTACGGCTACGGCACCAACAGCGGTCTCGGTCTCGCCGGGGGCCCGCACGCCCCCACCACGGTGACCAGGTCCGGAGCGACCACCACCTACACCTATGACGCCGACGGACAACTCACCAAGCGCGTCGCCGGCGGTGTCAGCACCACCTACACCTGGAACGCCCAGCAACGCCTGGCTTCCCTGACGGTGGGAACGGCGACCTCGACCTTCGTCGACGGACCCACCGGTGACCGCTGGATCCGGCAGACCTCCAGCGAGACGGTCGCCTACCTCGCGGGCCAGGAGCTCCACCTGCCCGCAGGCGCTACCTCCGCCGGCCAGGTCACCGCGATCCGCTGCTACACCCAGGGCAGCCACGCTGTCGCCGAACGCAGGACCGGAACCGGCGCTGGCACCTACTGGCTGCTCGGCGACCGTCAGGGCTCCGCGTCCCTCGCCGTCAACACCGCCACCGGCACGTTCAGTCGTGACCGTTACCTGCCTTACGGCGGTAACCGCGCCACGACGTACCTCCTGCCCACCGACCGCGGATGGATCAGCCAGACCCAGGACAAGGACACCGGCCTGGACTACCTCCACGCCCGCTACTACGACCCCGCCCTCGCCCACTTCGTCACCACAGACCCCCTCAACGACCAGACGACCCTGCAAACCGTCAATCCGTATGCCTATGCCGCGGACAATCCCATCAGCTACACCGACCCCTCGGGCCTGTCCATCTCCAGCATCCTCAGCGCAGCCACCGCCGGCGTCGCCCTCGGCGTCGGAGGCGTGAGCACGGCCTCGAGCTATGTGACCGGCCACCTGAACAGCAACGGCACGTACACCGTGGGCACCGGCCAGAACTGGTACACCGTCGCCGCAGCCTCGGGACTCACCTTCGACCAGCTCCGTTCGATCAACGGGGGCAGTCTGGGGGCGCTCGCTCCGGGGCAGGTCGTGCACACGCTCTACATCGGACAGTGTCTGCCGGCTCCGACCACGCCGGCCGCGAGCAAGAAGGACGACGGCGGCTTCCTGGGAACGCTGGGACGGATCGCGACCGCGATGGTCATGGTCAACGCGCCCAGCACAGTGATCGGCTTGGACCTGCTTGCCTCGCACACCGGGCTCACCTGGGGCGTCTGCGTGGGTGGGGATGCCGGTGCACTCTCCGCTGCCGGTGGGGTGAGTGGATGCTGGGTTGCCACCCCGAGCGGTCAACAAGGCCTTACCGTCACCGCCGGCGGTGGGTTGATGACCGGCATTCACCCCGGTGCCAACGGCTTCATCGGGGGCATGGTGTCGAATGCGCAGGACTTCTCCGGTGTCACCGGCCCCTTCGGGCAGATCAGCGGAGGCGGGTCCTGGGGCCCGGGCGTGGCCGGTTCGGTCGCCTCGGGAAAGGATGGGAAGAACAACCAGATCTGGCAGTTCTCAGGAGGAGTGGCGCCGGGAGTCAGTGCCGGGATGTCGGGGTACGGCACGAACACCTGGGCGATCACGCCTTGAGGGTGATCTGGGAATGCGATCTCTCGTGAGGATGAGAACGGATGGACCGGGCCTGGAAGCCTGGCTGCCATGAGATGAGATCTACCTGTCCCCTGAGGGCAGGTGTGCCGGAAGTCTCTTCCGGTGTCGGTCCCACCGTCCTTGAAAAGGAGTCAGTTCATGAAGTTCTCCCGACGCGGTGCGCTGGTGCTTGCACCGGTATTCCTGGGTGTGGGGGCATTGCTCGCCCCCGCGACCCCGGCGCAGGCCGCCGGCTGTTCGTACCGAGGTGATGCCTCGACCGAGTACGAGTACGCCGGGAACTACAGCGGCCTCACCGTCGTGCCCTCGAAGACCTCGGTGACCAGCGCCGGGGTCGAGGCCCAGTGCCTGCTGCTCCGCCTGGGCTACAACCCCGGTCCCGTCGACGGGGTCTTCGGCAGCAAGTCCCAGGCCGCCATGAAGCAGTTCCAGCAGTGGTCGCACGTGTACGGCTCAGGGTTGTCGGTCGACGGGATGCCCGGGCCGAAGTCGTGGCCCTGGCTCCGCTGGCTCGCCTACAGCTGACGACCGTCGTCGCGCGGTTTCCCCGGACGGTGCAACGAACATCCCGATCGGCAGGACCGGCGATCGGAAGTGTGGGGAGTGCTCCGGACCGCGGGCGAGCGCCCGGAAGGTGAGTGAGTGCCCGGGCCCCCGGCGTCCTGTGGACGCCGGGGGCCCGGGCGTTTCGGTCCGGAAGGTCTCGGATCGCCGCCGTTTCGATCGCCGCCCTCCGGTCCTGACCGGCTCTGAGCTGCCACTACAGCGCTGCGCCAGCGGCTACAGCTCCGCGCCAGCGATCTGACAAGCCCCGCCGCCTAGTGTCCGGACCGGCCTCGGTTCTCCGCGGAGCCACCGTCGTGCCGGCTCTCGCCGGCCACCCTGGGGGGTGATCCCTTGTTCTTCAGGTCTCGTGCTGTGTTCTTCGAGTCTGGGACTGCGTTCGTCGGGCCTCGTACCGCCGTCGTGCGCGTCGTCCGTCGCCTGCGTCCGTTCGTGCTCGTGGTGGTGGTGACCGCCCTCACCGCTGGCCTGCTCAGCTCCGTCCAGGTGCCGGCCACCGCTGCCGGCCCCGCGCGTATCGGCCTGCGGCCGGGTGACGACACGGGCAACCGGGTGCGCCTTCCGGCCTCCCGGA
>CAZOWW010000203.1:0-6572 GCA_964583765.1 uncultured Kineosporiaceae bacterium | reverse complement strand
GGACGAGCCGCACGCGAGCGCCGATCGGTTCCGGCGGCTCCACGTGATCATCGGGGATGCGACGCAGTGCGACGTGGCGACCCTGCTGAAGTTCGGTACCACCGCACTGGTGTTGAGCCTGATCGAGGCGAGGGCGTTCACGCGCGACCTGAGTGTCGACCGCCCCGTGACGGCGCTGCACCGGATCTCCCACGACCCGAGCCTGCGCACCCGGATCAGTCTGCGGGACGGCACGCGGCTGACCGCGGTGCAACTGCAGTGGCTCTACCTCGAGCAGGTGCACGCCTTCCTCGACGACCGGTTCGGCAGCGACATCGACGCGGCCACGAAGGAGGTCATCACCCGCTGGGAGAGCGTGCTCAGCCGGTTGGAGACCGATCCCATGTCCTGCGCTCGTGAACTGGACTGGGTGGCCAAGCTGCGGCTGCTGGAGGGCTTCCGCCAGCGCGAGTCCCTCGCCTGGGACGCCTCCCGCCTGCAGCTGATCGATCTGCAGTGGGCGGACGTGCGGCCGGAGAAGGGTCTGTGGCACCGGCTCGCCGCCCGGGGGCAGGTGGAGTTGCTCGTCTCCGAGGAGGAGATCGAGCGGGCGGTCACCGAACCCCCCGAGGACACCCGGGCCTATTTCCGGGGTCGCTGCCTGTCGTTGTACGGCGCGCAGGTCGCGGCGGCGTCGTGGGACTCGGTCATCTTCGACATCCCCGGCTGGGGTGCTCTGCAGCGGGTGCCCACGATGGACCCGACCCGCGGCACCCGGGCGCACGTGGGGGCCTTGCTCGACCGCTGCCCGACGGCTGAGGATCTGGTCACAGCCCTGGGTTCGCGCTGATCAGTGCGATCCGACCTAGGATCGTACGAGGAGGCGGATCGACCCGGTGCGGGCAGATCGCGCCCCTTCACGACAAGGAGGACCGCCATGTCCGGGCAGGAGCAGCAACAACCGCAGCGTCCCGACGACGACCCCGAGGACGTGCCCGTTCCCACCACCCCGCAGGCCCAGATCCACGACGACGACGTGGACGCGATCCTCGACGAGATCGACGACGTCCTCGAGACCAATGCCGAGGAGTTCGTGAAGGGGTTCGTCCAGAAGGGCGGGCAGTGAGCGGGCTGTCGCCCCGTGACCTCGAGCGTTCCGTGACCGGCCCGGCGCCGGCGTCCCCGTGGACGGGGGCGCCGGCGCCGGGTTCCTGCCAGGGACCGCGCAGGCACGTGGGTGTCGGACTCGTGGGGACGGGACTGAAGGTGCCAGCATTCGGGAGGACAGGACTCGAGGGGACAGAGGCCCCCCGATCGGGTGCGGAGTGGATAGGGTCGCAGCCGTGAGTGACGTCGATCCCGCCGCCGGTGGACGCCTGCCGGCCGCGTTCCTGACCCCTGGTTCGTCCTCCTTCACCGACTTCCTGACCGCGCACGCCCGGCACCTGTTGCCGAGCGGGACCGGGGTGTTCCCCGGCGCCCTGCCCGAGCTCCCGCACGCCACCACGATCGTGGCCGCCACCTTCGCGGACGGCATCGTGATCGCGGGGGATCGCCGGGCGACCATGGGCAATCTCATCGCGCACCGCTCGATGGAGAAGGTCTTCCCCGCCGACGACTACTCGGCGGTGGGCATCGCGGGTACGGCGGGTGTGGCCGTCGAGCTGGTGAAACTGTTCCAGGTGGAGCTGGAGCACTACGAGAAGATCGAGGGCACGCGGCTCTCCCTGGAGGGCAAGGCGAACCGCCTGGCCACGATGATCCGGGGCAATCTGGGTCTGGCGATGCAGGGTCTGGCCGTGGTGCCGCTGTTCGCGGGCTACGACCTCGACCGTCAGGTGGGGCGGATCTTCTCCTACGACGTGGCGGGCGGTCGCTACGAGGAGCACGACCACCACAGCGTGGGTTCCGGGTCGCTGTTCGCCCGCGGGTCCCTCAAGAAGCGGTGGCGCAGGGGCCTGGACCCGGCCGGGGTGGTCGAGGTGCTGGTGGAGGCCCTGGTGGACGCGGCCGAGGAGGACTCGGCCACCGGTGGTCCCGAACCCGATCTGTCGATCTATCCGGTGGTAGCCACGGTGACCGCCGAGGGGTACCAGCGGGTGCCCGACGACGAGCTGGCGGCCGCCGTGGCGGCTGTCCGGGAGCGGAGGCTGGCCCGATGAACCTGCCGTTCTATGTTTCGCCCGAGCAGCTGATGAAGGACCGGGCGGACTACGCCCGGCGCAACATCGCCCGAGGACGTCCGGTGGTGGTGCTCGGATACGACGGCGGGATCGCCTTCGTGGCCGAGAATCCTTCCCGCACGTTGCACAAGATCAGCGAGATCTACGACCGGGTCGCCTTCGCCGCGGTCGGCAAGTACAACGAGTTCGAGAACCTGCGGGTGGCCGGCGTGCGGTACGCGGACCTGCGGGGGTACTCCTACGACCGGACCGACGTGACCGCGCGCGGGCTGGCGAACGCCTACGCCCAGACCCTGGGCACCGTGTTCACCCAGGAGTCCAAGCCGCTCGAGGTCGAGATCGTCGTCGCCGAGGTGGGTCGGCAGGTCGAGGACGACCAGATCTACCGGCTCACCTACGACGGCTCGGTCGCCGACGAGCGCGGTTTCGTCGCGATGGGAGGTCAGGCCGAGCAGATCGCCTCGGGGCTGGAGTCCCGGTGGCAGCCGGGACAGAGCCTGGCCGAGGTGCTCTCGCTCGCGGTGGAACTACTCTCCCGCGAACCCAACGGCACGGGCACCCGCACCGTGGAGTCCAACTCGCTGGAGGTCGCGGTGCTGGACCGCTCGCGACCGCGTCGGGCGTTCCGGCGATTGCCCGCGAGCTGGCTCGACCGCCTGTTGAGCCCGGCCGATCCGACCACCGATGCGCCACCGGCCGACGACGATCGGCCGGAGGCTTCCACCCCGGGCCAGTAGCCCCGGGCCGGTCGCCGCGACCGGCGGCCCCTTGTGCGTCCCGTGACGAGGCAATGGCGCCCCGTCACGGGCATCACACCGTCCCGGCGCAAGGGGTAGGCCTTCTCAGCGTTCCGTTGTCGGATCACCCACGTACAGTGGGGGGATGGATCGCCGAATCTTCGGACTTGAGACGGAATTCGGGGTGACGTGTGCCTTCGAGGGGCAGCGCAAACTGTCTCCCGACGAGGTCGCCCGCTACCTCTTCCGCAAGGTCGTCTCGTGGGGGCGATCGAGCAATGTCTTTCTCCGCAACGGTGCCCGCCTGTACCTGGACGTCGGCTCGCACCCCGAGTACGCCACGCCGGAGTGCGACGACATCCGGCAGCTCGTGGTCCATGACCGGGCCGGCGAGCGGATTCTTGAGGGTCTGCTCGTGGACGCCGAGCGACGTCTGCACGAAGAGGGCATCTCGGGTGAGGTGTTCCTGTTCAAGAACAACACCGACTCCGCCGGAAACTCCTACGGCTGTCACGAGAACTACCTCGTGTCCCGACACGGGGAGTTCGGGCGGCTGTCCGAGATCCTGATCCCGTTCCTGGTCACCCGCCAGCTCATCTGCGGTGCCGGAAAGGTGCTGTAGACCCCTCGGGGTGCGGTGTTCTGCCTTTCCCAGCGAGCGGACCACATCTGGGAGGGCGTCTCGAGCGCGACCACGCGATCGCGCCCGATCATCAACACCCGGGACGAACCCCACGCGGACGCCGAGCGCTACCGGCGGCTGCACGTGATCGTGGGGGACTCGAACATGAGCGAGACCACGACCCTGCTCAAGGTCGGTGCGACCGACCTGGTGCTGCGGATGGTCGAGGCCGGGGTGGTGATGCGGGACCAGACCCTGGAGAACCCGATCCGGGCCATCCGCGAGATCAGTCACGACCTCACCGGAAGCCGTCGCGTGCGCCTGGCGAGCGGCCGTGAGGCGAGCGCGCTCGAGATCCAGGGCGAGTACCTGGCCAAGGCGAAGGAATTCGTCGAGTCGCGCGGCCTGCACTCCGACGTGATCAAGCGAGTGCTGGACCTGTGGGAGCGGGCGTTGCGCGCCGTGGAATCCGGCGACCTGAGCCTCGTCGACCGCGAGATCGACTGGGTGATCAAGCACCGGCTGATCGAGCGGTACCGGGCTCGGCACGACCTGCCCCTGTCCAACCCGCGGATCGCCCGTCTGGACCTCGCCTACCACGACATTCACCGCACCCGCGGCCTGCACTACCTCATGGCGAGACGCGGGCTCGTGGAGCGGGTGAGTTCGGACATCGAGGTGTTAGAGGCCACCGCCGTGCCGCCGCAGACCACCCGGGCCAAGCTGCGTGGTGACTTCGTGCGCCGAGCACAGGAGAAGCGCCGGGACTTCACCGTGGACTGGGTGCACCTGAAGCTCAATGACCAGGCCCAGCGGACGGTCCTGTGCAAGGATCCGTTCCGGGCGGTGGACGAGCGGGTGGAGCGGCTCATCCAGAGCATGTGATCCGCCGAGCGGGTTCTTCGGGGTGCACAGGCGACGCGGAGCACCCCGCGGGACTAGGGTGACGCCGTTCCGCTGCCCGATTCACCCACACCCTGTAAAGGCGCGCCGTGTCCCCACGCCTGACCGCTGTCCGTCCGCTCGTACTGCTGGCGGCACTCGCCCTGCTCGCCGGGTGCACGAACTCCACCTCCAAGTCCCCGTCCACGACCACCGGCAGTTCCGCCCCGAGCGGGCTGGACTCCGTCGTCGTGACGGTGAAGGGGACCGCGAAGCCGCAGGTGACGTTCCGGACGCCGTTCTCGGTGACCGAGACGGTGCGTCGGATCCTCGACCCGGGCTCCGGGGCGACGGTGGGTGCGGGCGACCGGATCACCATCGACTACGTCGGGCTCAACGGCGCCGACGGCAAGGAGTTCGACTCGTCGTTCTCCCGGGGACGGCTGGCGAGCTTCGTGATGAACAGCTCGATCGTCAAGGGGTTCTACAACGGGCTGATGGACCTGCACGTGGGTGCCCGGGCGGTGATCGCGGTGCCGCCGGACGACGGCTACGGCACCGAGGGTGTGCCCTCCGCGGGTATCGGGCCCACGGACACCCTTCTCTTCGTGGTGCACGTGGACGACTGCCGGCATGTGCTGACCAAGGCGCAGGGCGCCGTTCAGCCGGTGCAGCCGGGCCTGCCCACCGTGAAGCGGGACGCCAAGGGCGTACCGACGATCACCATGCCGAAGAGCGCGCCGCCCACCTCGCTGGTCGTCGCTCCTTTGATCAAGGGCGCCGGGGCGGTCCTGCGCAAGGGACAGACCGTGAGCGTGGAGTACGTGGGGGCGATCTGGTCCGGCGGTCGGGTCTTCGGGTCCACCTGGCAGGGCGGCAACCCGCAGAGCTTCGCGGTCGGCGCCGGCCGGGTGATCCAGGGCCTGGACCTCGGGTTGGTCGGCCAGCACGTCGGCAGCCAGGTGATGATCGTCGTTCCGCCGGACAAGGCCTACGGCGCGAAGGGGAGCAGCAAGTTCGGCATCCGCGGGACGGACACGCTGGTCTTCGTGGTCGACATCCTCGACGTGACGGGCTGATCGCTCCCGTGGTCGGCGCTCCCTGACCGCACCGCGGTGATCGGCACGCTTCGTGATGCCCGCCCGTCCACTGGCCGCCCCGTGGGAAAACCTCGTGGCCGCCGGTGGCGGGACGGGCGTACGGTCGCCCACGTGAGCGATCATGACAATGGCGCGGGTGTGCCCCGGGCGGCGGGTCCGGTGCACGTGCGCGCCGAACGGGCCGAGGACCAGGCCGCGGTGTACGCCCTGCACGACGCGGCCTTTGGGGCAGGTGGCCCGGTGCCGCGACTCGTGGACGCCCTGCGGCTCGCCCCGGCCGCGCTGGCGCCGACCTCGCTCGTCGCCGAGCAGGACGGCGAGGTCGTCGGGCACGTGCTGCTCAGCGCCGTCCGGCTGGACGCCCCGCCTCGGTTGGTGGACGTGCTCTCTCTGGCCCCTCTGGGGGTACTGCCCCGGGCGCAGGGGCAGGGGATCGGCACGCGACTGGTCGCCGAGGCGATCGCGGCGGCCGAGGGCATCGGGGTGCCGCTGTTGTTCGTGGAGGGATCGCCGACCTACTACGGACGGCGTGGCTTCGGCCCGGCGGAGGAGCTGGGTATGCGGCGACCCTCGCTGCGGATCCCCCGGGCCGCCTTCCAGGTGGTGCCCCTGCCCGGGTACGAGCCGTGGATGACCGGCACCCTCGTGTACCCCGATCTCTTCTGGGCGCTGGACTGCGTCGGGCTGCGGGACGGCTGACCTCCGGGTCGGTCCCGTCGGGGGACCGGTCGCTCCTCAGGGCCGGTGGCCAGCTCAGGGACGTTGGCCAGCTCAGGGGACGGTTGCCCATCAGGGCCGCGGCCCGCTTCCGGGCCGGTCGCGAGTTCAGGACCGGGGCGGCACCAGGGTCGCCGCGTGACGCCCGGCGGCGGCGGCCGACAGGAACGCGGCCGGGTCGCGGGACAGGCTTCGGCCCATCGTGGAGAGCGGGACAGGGCAGGCGGACAGCGCGTCGCCGAGCCCGTCGAGGGCCACCTCGACCAGACGGTGCCGGCCTGCCGGCTCGGTGAGGGTCGCGGCCTGTGCGCGGACCCGGGTGCCCAGATCGCCCTCGAGCAGGGGCAGCACG
>CAZOWW010000202.1:0-6598 GCA_964583765.1 uncultured Kineosporiaceae bacterium | reverse complement strand
TGGCCCTGACCACCGAGCCCGCCCTGACGACGGTGCATCAGCCCCTGGACGTCATCGGCGCGCAGATGGTGCGCCTGCTCCACGCACTGCTCGCCGGGGAACCCCCGGTGGATGTCGTCGTGCCCACCCAACTCGTCATCCGGGAGACCGCCTGACCCGGCGGGTCCCGATTCCTGCCGCTGATCCGTTGACGCCGTTCGAGGACATTCCCTACAGTTCGACTCCGGTAAGCGCTTTCCCACGACGGTAGCGCGGAGGCGTCATGTTCGGTACGAAGGCGGTCCTGGCTCTGCTCCCGGCGGCGCTGTTCGTGGTGCCGCCCCCCGATGCGCCGGGCACGGCGACCCGTCCGGTGCTCACGGCCACGGAGGCGGCGCCCTACACCCCCGCCGCGTACCTGGCCGCGACGGGTTCGGTGAGCGCGCCGGTCACCGATCCGTGGCTGCCCGGCCCGGCTGCCCTGCCCGTTCCGTCCGGGCCACCGGTTCCCCCGCTTCCCGCCGTTCCGCCACGGCGCCCGCTGGTGGTCGGCCCCACCGATGCGTCCGGGGCGACGTACCCCAGCGTCCAGGCCGCGGTGAACGCCGCGTACGCCCTGGGCGGCACGGCTCCGGTGCGGATCGTGGTGCGTCCCGGGACCTACCGCGGCAGCGTCTACCTGCCGGCCGGCGGGCCGCCGATCACGATCGTCGGGGTCGGGGACCGGGAGAAGGTCCGGCTCGAGCTGACCCTGGACGGTGCCGGCACGGTGGCCTCGTACCTCGCCGTGGTCGGCCCGTACGCCGAGACCGACCCCGGCTACGCGATGTACTGGACCTGCGCGAGCAAGGCCGTGGACGCGGTGGTCGGCACCGGCTGCTCGTCCGTGGTCTGGTCCCAGGCGAAGGACCTGACGCTGGAGAACCTCACCGTCGCCAACACCGTCCCGGACTCGGTCGGCAGCGGCACGCACCAGGCGGTCGCGGTGCGCGCCAGCGGCGACCGGACCGCGCTGCGGCACGTCCACCTGATCAGCCGCCAGGACACGCTGTACCTGGACACCCCCTCCGCCACCATCGTCTCCCGGATGCAGGTCCGGGACAGCCTGATCGAGGGGGACACCGACTTCGTCTTCGGCCGGGCGTCGGTGGTGTTCGACCGCGACGAGTTCCGGCTGGTCTCGACCAGGAAGGCAAACGGGGTGATCTTCGCCCCGTCGACCGCGCCGTCGTGGCCGTACGGGTTCCTGGTCACGCATTCCCGGCTGATGACGGACGGCGGGTCGACGACGGGCCATTTCGCCCGGGCCTGGGACGCCGGGGCCGGCTCCACGGGATACGTCCCGGGGACCTCCCCGAACGGGCAACTGCTGATCCGGGACAGCGAGATCGGGACCGGTTTCGACCTGACGGCGCCCTACCAGCCGGCGGCCACCACGTCCCGGCCCTTCACCGCGAACGTCGAGGCGGCGCGGGACCTGAACGACCCGAACTCCAACCGGATCTACGAGTTCCGCACGCGGAGCGCGAGCCCCACGTCCTGACCACGGTGGGGGCGTCGGGCCCGCGCCCGGGCGCGGGCCCGATCACGCATCACTGCCCCGCGGCGAAGCCTCGAGACTGAAGGCCACCACTTGATTGCGGCCGAATTCCTTGGCGCGGTAGAGGGCTTGATCTGCCGCCGTGATCAGGGTGTCCGGCGTGACGTTCGCGACGGGGACGAGCGTGGAGATCCCGACGCTGGCGGTGAGGATGGAGGCGATGCTCGAGGCGGCGTGCGGGATGGCGACGGAGTCGAGCCGCTCGCGGAATCTCCGGGCGACGGTCTCCGCGCCCCGGGTACTCGTGTGCGGCAGCAGGACGATGAACTCCTCACCGCCGAATCGGCTGACCACGTCGTCGGGGTAGCAGGCCGCCTGGCGGAGACAGTCAGCAACCGTTGACAGGGCGTCGTCACCCTTGAGGTGCCCGTAACGGTCGTTGTAGTTCTTGAACAGGTCGACGTCAACCATGAGCAGCGCCAGTTCGTCACGCCCGTCCAGATGTGCCAGCCATTGCTTGTCGAGGGCCGCACGGAAGGCGCGTCTGTTTGCTATTCCAGTCAGCGGGTCAGTTGCCAGTGAACGCTGAAGTTCGATCTCCGTCTGCCTGCGGACGATGATCTCAGCCTCAAGTTCCGCCGTTCGGCGAGCCACGGTCTGTTCCAGGGTGGCGGCATGTTGTTCGAGTGCGCGGTTGGCGAACACTGCTTCCAGGGTGCGGCTGAGGTCCATGTAGAGGACTTCACTGATGGTGATGAGTCCCTTGTTCCGTTCGAAGAGGATCGAGCCGTAGTCCCAGCCGTCCCCCGCAAGGGGTTGCAGCGCCAGAACATCCTTGCCGAGCTCCCCGCGCAGGTGCTCGGGGAGAAGGAATCGAGTGGGGAACGGTTGCGGGGGGATCGGCCAGGTTCGCCCGTCACGGTAGTCGAGCACCAGCCTGGACATGTCTTCCTCGCTGGTCGCACCCGGGGACTGCTGTTCTCGGGACGATGACTGGTTGGTCGCCGAGTCGCGGATGGTGAGGAAGCAGCGGTCCACCCCCAACTGGTCCAGACATGCCGTGAGCGCGGTGATGATCTGGTCCAGGGTTCGGCAGTTGATCAGTGCGCGGTCAACGGCGATCACGGAGTCCTGTGCTGCCAGACGCAAGTAGGCCGCTCGCGCCATGGCCATCGCGTTGTCGAGCCGTTCCGGGAACGGTGTGGTCAACGGGGCCGTCGATGTTCTGACCACGAGCCGCGACGCCACGGTCACCTCACCCGCCACGGACAAGCCGTCGATCTCCGCCAGCAGATGCCGGGCTGCCTCTGTTCCCTGCGCCTCAAGATCTTGATCCACAGTGGTCAGGCCTGGCCAACCCGAGGCAAGTTCGGTGTTGTCGAATCCGGTCAGGAGCACGTCCTCAGGGACGCGCAGCCCTTCGTCGGTCAACGCCCCGAAGGCCCCCAGTGCAGATTCATCGTTCGCGGCGACCACCGCGTCCATGTCCCGGCGCCGTTTCAGCAGTTGGCGCATTTCTTGGTAGGTGCGGTCATGCCAGAAGTTGCCGGTGATCACCAGGTCCTCGTCGATCGGAATACCCCGTTCCGCCAGCGCTGCACGGAACACGGCCTCCCTGGCTGCGGAGTCGGGTTGGTGAGGTGTACCGCGTACCAGAACCGGGCATCTCACGCCGCATTCGTCAAGTAGGTGAGCCATGAGCGCCTGCATTCCCGAGAAATTGTCTCCACGAATGCAGGTGACACCCGGGACGCTCATCCCGATCCTGACCGCCGGAATTCTGTGAGTTGCCAGGAGCGCGTTCAACTCCCGCTCATCGCGTTCGGAGGCCGCGTTGAGGGCAATGACGCCACAGACGTCCTCGCTGTCGAGCACGCACGTCAACGATGCGGGGAGGCCCGGCACATGTTGGTCGTTGACGCAGATGAGGACCGCCACGCCCTTCTGGGTGAGCACGCCGCGAATGCCGGCCACCAGTCGGGTGTGATACTGATCGATGCCTGTCCCGATCACCAGGGCAAGGCGTTTGTGCGGCTTCGTCACGACCTTGCCCTCTCGTGTGCGCCACTCTTTCCTGGCCCTGTGCAGGGTATCGACCTCTCGCGCCCAGGCCTTGAGTTCACGTTATCATTGATCATGAAAAATGCCGGGGGTCGCGGCTCACCGGCGCCAGAGATCACTCTCGACGGCAACCTCCTGTCCGCCGCCAGGGGTCCCGTCACGGGAGGGGTGTGCGGCGGGTCGTCGCCCGAGCCCAGGTTGTCCAGACGCTGCGCATTGGCTGTGCATCACCTGTGGGACGAGGGTGGCGATCGGAGGTCAGGCGGCAGTTCTCGAAGATATCGAGGCTGTGTCACGGTCCGTGAAGTTCGCCTGACGGCACCGGGGTGCCGAGTTCGGGGATGCCTTCTACGCCCGAGGGGGATTCCCAGGGCATCGGGCGCGGTCACGTCCCTGCCCTGATCGGATCGTGGCCGAATCCCGTCTCGTCATCCGGTCGCCGGGGGCCACCGGTACCGCGGAGTCGCTCGAGCGCTCCGACCGTACGGCGGGCGGGGCCGGGGGCATGCGAGAGGCCCAGAGTTGTTGATCCCGGGTGCGGTCGTGTCGATGATGGGTGAGGAACCGGTGGAGAGGAGCTCCGATGGTCGGGGCATGGGGTGAGGGCATGCGAGTGGGCATGTCGTCTCTCGACGCCGGTCGGGGCGAGCTGGTCAAGGTTCTGGGCGCGTTGCAAGGGCGTGCGGTGGCCGGAGACCTGATCGCCTGCCGGGGATTGGTGGACGTGATCCCTGCGGTGCTGGCGGCGCATGTCGCGCAGGAGAACGGCCTCATGAGTGAGCACGACTACCCCGGGGCCCGGGCGCATGTGGCCCAGCACGTGTTGTTCTCGCACCGGTTGGGCGTGCTGTGCGCGGACCCCGCGGTCGAACAGGATCCGCTGCGAGTCGTGGAGTTCTTCCAGGGCTGGTGGGCGCTGCACGTGCTCGACCACGACCGGCCCCTGGCACGGTGGCTGGCGGACAAGGGCCTGGTTCCCGCATAGGTCCCTCGGCCGGCACCTGGTTCGTCAACTCCTGCCCCAGCGGTTGTGACGGATCCGTCGCCCGGAGATGCCCCGAGGTCCTCGATGTCCGGCAGGGCAGGCCTATCCTGGCTGGTGGAAGCCGTCGCAGGCTTCGACGGCGGTGGGGCCCGCCGACCTGGGATCCGGTGTGCGGCCGGGCCGGGTGAACCGCGAGGACGCCAACGGTCCCTACCAGTGGACAGCTGCACCGGGCAGTCGGTGCCGTGCTGGTGGGAGGCTGCGGATGAGCGAGAGCACCGAGACCCGGGAGTGGGACGGGGTGGTGCCCGGGGGAGCGCCGGTGCCGGTCCTGGGCGACCGGCACCTCCTGGAGGCCGACTCGGTGGACCCCGATCTCGGACCGGTCCCGCAGCCCGGGCGGTCCCGGTCGTGGGTGCAAGAACTCCCCACGCTGGGTGTCATCTCCGCGGGCGGGGTGTGCGGTGCCCTGGCCCGGTACGGCCTGGCCGACGCCTGGCCGCATCCGGCGACCGGGTTCCCCTGGGCGACGTTCGTGATCAATGTGTCGGGGTGCGCGCTCATCGGTGTGTTGATGGTGATCGTGACGCAGGTCGTCGCCCGCTGGTGGGTGCGCCCGTTGCTGGGGATCGGGGTGTTGGGGGGCTTCACGACGTTCTCGACCTACGTCGTGGACGTGCACCGGGCTGCGGCCGCGGGAGCGGCGGGGATCGCGCTGGCCTATCTCGCGGTGACCCTGCTCGGGGCCATGCTGGCGGTGTGGGCCGGTGCCGGGATCACCGGGGTGTTGGTGAGCCGGCGGCGCCTGCGCGCGAGCAGGGAGCACGGGTCCCGAGGCGGGGGAGTCGTTCGTGGAGGGCGGTGAGGCGCGGATGAGGATCGAGGGAGCGGCGCTGCGGTTGACGGTGTTCGTCGGGGAGACCGACCAGTGGCACCACCGGCCCCTGTACACGGAGATCGTGCACCGTGCCCATCAGGCGGGACTGGCCGGGGCGACCGTGCTGCGGGGGATCGAGGGCTACGGGGCCTCGTCCCGGATCCACACCACGCGCCTGCTGTCACTGTCGGAGGACCTGCCGATCGCGGTGATCATCGTGGACGAGGCCGTCAAGGTACGCGCGTTCCTGCCCCAGCTCGACGAACTGATCGAGGAGGGCCTGGTGATCGTGGATCCCGTGGAGGTCATCCGCTACGTCGGGCGCACCGGGACGGCCTCGCGGTCCAGGGACCTCCGGGGCGGGCACCGGTGAGCGGGGGCGCCGCCATGCTGCTGGTGGCCCTGGGCGCTGCGGTGGGGGCCCCGTTGCGGTACCTGACCGACCGGATGGTCCAGGCCCGGCACGACTCGGTGTTCCCCTGGGGGACCCTGACCGTCAACGTGACCGGCAGCCTGCTCCTGGGCCTGGTCGCGGCGCTACCCACGAACGCCAGCCTCACCGCCCTGGTCGGCACGGGATTCTGCGGGGCGCTGACCACGTACTCCACGTTCAGTTACGAGACCCTGCGCCTGGCCCAGGGCGGATCCCGGTTCTACGCCGCGGCGAACGTGGTGGCATCGCTGGTCGCCGGGCTCGGCGCCGCGGCCCTGGGCCTGATGCTCGGACACGCCGTGACGGGCAGGTGACGTGAGCCGTCGCGCGGGGCGGCCGCGGTGATCGTCTCCGGGCTGTCCGGGCTCGGGAACACGCAGGGACAGGTCGGCCGGGGTGAAGGCCGTCGCCCCGTCGCAGCGTATGGTGACTCAGCTCCGAGCCCTGCCGGCCCGGTACGAGCAGGTCGGCGGCCGCGTGCGCACCGAGCTGTTCGCCGGCTCTCACCACGCCCGCAGCCGGACGCCGCCGAGCACGGGAACGACATCGTCGTCGACTTCTTGGGAGAGGTGTCATGAGCACCCTGATTCTCGACGGGTCCCACCCCGGCGACCCGATGGCGAGCCGGCTGGTGGCCTCACTGCGTGCCCACGCTCCCGACGCCAGAGTGCTGACCCTGCGCGAGTTGAAGATCGGGAACTGTGCCGGGGACTTCTTCTGCTG
>CAZOWW010000201.1:0-6682 GCA_964583765.1 uncultured Kineosporiaceae bacterium | reverse complement strand
ACCGCACACGCTCTCGCAGCGTGACCCTGGCGGGGATCTACCCGTGACTGCTTACCCCGACCCCATGGACCAATGAGCGCCCATCGGCGCCCCACGAAGCCCTTCCAGTGATCGGGTCGCCCGGAGGTGAGATCTCCGGGCGACCCGATCACAGACATACCGACGGCCCCAACCGCCGGCCGCGTCAGGATTGTCGGCGTCAGCTCACGTTGACGGAGGTGTCGTCGACGACGAACGAGGTCTGCTTGGTGTAGTCCTCGCTGCCGGTGAACTTCAGCGTGATGGTCTGCCCCGCGTAGGCGGACAGGTTGAAGGTGTGCTGGCTGAAACCGGTGTTCTTGTTCAGGTTCGAGTACGTGTAGAGATTCGCGAGCACCGTTCCCGAGGGGTTCAGCACCTGCAGGAGCAGGGTGTCGTACTTGGTCGTCGTGCTCGTCTCGGCGGTGTCGATGTGCATCCAGAAGCTGAACTGGTAGCTGCTGCAGCCGGAAGGCAGAGCGACCTTCTGCGACAGCGTGTCGGTGTGCGCGCTGCCGTACCCGTCGAGCCAGGCCTTCCACGATCCGGTGCGCGCGGGCTCGGAGGCGCTGTTGCTGATCACTCCGCTGGTAGCCGACCACGGTGCGGCGCTGCCGGTCTCGAAGCCAGGGTTGCCGAGCAGCTGCTGCGCGGAGCACGTGGACGAGGGCGCGGCACTCACCTCGGCGCTCTGCGCACCCTCACCGATGGAGTTCACGGCGCTGACCGTGTAGTAGTAGCGCTGGCCGTTGCCCAGGCCGATGTCCGTGCAGTTCGGCGTCGTACCCAGGCCGCTGCAACCGCCGGTGGTCAGCAGCGTCTCGGCGCCCGAGGCCGTGGACCGGTACACGCGGTAGGAGGTGATCGCGACACCGCCGTTGTTCGCCGGAGCGGACCACGCCAGGGACACCTGGCCGCTACCGGGCGTCGCGGCCAGGCCGGTGGGCGGATCCGGTGGGGTGCCGGCGATCGGGGATGCCGTGAGCGTGACGGAAGCGTTCGCGGTGCGCGCCGGGGATGAGCTGTCCGTGACGGTCAGGGTCGCGGTGTAGCTGCCGGGCGCGCTGTAGGTGTGGCTCGGGTTCTGGGTCGTACTGGTGGCGGACCCGTCGCCGAAGTCCCAGCGGAAGCTGTACGGCGGGGTGCCGCCCGTGCCCGTGCCGGAGAAGGCGACGCTCAAGGGCACCTGACCTGAGGTGGGCGTGGCGGACGCCGACGCCGTGAGCGGGTTCCCGACGGCGCTGACGGCGATGGCGACCGTCGAGGTGGCGCTGCTCGCCGGTGACGCGCTGTCGGTGACCGTGAGGGTCGCGGTGTAGGTACCGGCCGCGCTGTACGTGTGGCTCGGGTTCTGAGTCGTACTGGTGGCGGACCCGTCGCCGAAGTCCCAGCGGTAGGAGTACGGGTTGGTGCCGCCCGTGGCCGAACCGGTGAAGGACACGGCGAGCGGCGCGTTCCCGGTGGTCGGGGAAGCGGACGCCCGGGCCGACAGGGGCGTGGCGCCCTGGATCCAGAAGTCCTCCAGCGGATCCCCGAGGGCCGCCTGATCGGCGGTGGTCATGGGATAGGTCCCCGCGCCGAGATTGTCGTTGGGGTCGATGATCCCCGCGTGGACGTTCTCCATCGTCCGTTCCATCGCCGCCAGGACGTTGTTCGTCGTGTAGGCGACGTGGCTGAGGTAGTGCTGCTTGGTGTACAGCGGTGAGCCGATGACCACCAGCGGCACGCGGTAGGTGTTGCTGACGTGGTCGGGACCGTTGCTGCCGTTCTGGGTGTCGTCCTCGGTGACCACGATGAGCGTGTTGTCCTTGTACGAGGGATTCCCCATGACCGAGTCGACGATCTGTTTGGTCACCGAGTCGTTCTTCGGGATGTCCTGGTAGGTGCCCGGGTGGTCGTTGAACAGCTCCACGTAGGAGTACGCGGGCAGCCCGTTCGCGCTCACGAAGTTCAGGAAGCCGGTGCCGATCGTCTGATCGTCGTCGTTCTGGCCCTTGCAGCTGTAGTTGTTGTAGGCGAGCTCCTCGGGAATGCTCGAGCCGGGCCGGATCACGGGCAGGACCTCGGGCTTGCCGGTGCCCGGATTCCGCCACTCCCCGCTGCCCGTGCTGAGCATCCAGTAGAAGTCGCCATTCATCACGAACGTGTACGGGCTGGTGCCCGTCGCGGCACCCGTCTGGGCGGTGCAGGGGTCGGTGCCCTCACCGGCGGGACCGGTGACGCCCTTGAGGAACCGGTCGAACTGCGTGCCGCTGCCGGCCGGGTAACTCTGCTGCTGGGAGCTGGAGGCCGACTGGGCCGAGAACAGCCACCAGTGGTTCGGACCGCTCGGGGGCTGCGTGCCGGTGCTGTAGGCGTCCGCCAGGGCGTAGGTCTTGGCCAGCGTGTGCAGATTGGGCACGGAGCTGATGTGGTTCGTGCTCTGGACCTGACCGTTGCAGCCCGCCTGGACCGTCGTGGCGCAGTCGCCCAGGTAGTCGTCGAAGGTGTGGTTCTCCCGGTACAGGATCACGAAGTGCGTGAACGGCGGGAAGTACCGTGCCAGCGGATTGATCGCCGCGGACCCGGCTGCGGCCGCCACCCTGGCGGCGCTCCGGGGTTGTGCGGCCGGGAAATCGTGGGGCTGGGGGAACGTGCGGAACTCGGCGCCGTCCTGGGCGAACGTCGCGCCCTGGCAGTTGTAGTCGTCAGGCCGGTACGACTGTGGACGATGCCCTTGGGGAAGGTCCTTGGCGTCGTCCGGGTCGGTGCTCGGGTTCCAGTTCTTCAGCGTGCACGACCCCACGCCGGTGGCCGGGCGGCTCGCGGTGGCGCTCTGACCGGAGCCGGGAAGAGCCGAGACCAGGGCGGCGGACAGGGTGAGGGTAATGACGCCCAGGCGCCAGGATTTCCGTTGCATCAGGGAACTCCTTTGTCGCAACTCGCACGTGGAACAGCGACCGAAGAACCACGTTTCCAGCACGCCCGCGGGTACCAGCGGGACCGCATCGCCTGTTGTTGTGGCATTCGTGTCCCGTTTGCGACTTCTGCACCCTTGGCGATCCAGTCGAGCCTTACGTACGGAGAGCAGGTGCGATCATCTGGACCCGCGAGCAACCCACTCGCCCATCGGTCCCAAGCCCACCGGAGCAGTCGCTGACGTCCTCCAGCCATGCGACCGGAGTCAGGCCGACTGGTCGGCGGACCCCCTGCCGAAGGAGCGCGTGGCGGCGAAGTGAATCCCCACTTCGTCAGCTTCAGGCGAAGTTCTACGAGTTTGTCCGCCTCGCAGTGGTGACCGCGTCAGCATGCGCTTTGATCCGGCGGGTCACCTTGGCGCTCACCGTGCCCAGGCGATCAAGACCATCGCGTGTGCGGCGTTGATCGTCCTGGGCGCAGGATGCCACCTATCGGCCTGTGCACCTCAGGACATGGCCGTCAAACACGACCGCGGAATCCTGGCCGCTGTGGGCATCGGCGGCATCCAGATGATGGCCGGTACCCCTGAGCTGAGCGTGCGCACCGGACATGTAAACATCAACCTCACCCTCGCCACGCTGCCCACACCCGGACTGGTCTAGCGCGTGCTGGGCGCCATCACCCGCGCGGGAGCCGACCCATCCGGATCCACATCGAACTCCCGGAGACCGCGGACCTGGCCGTCCTCACCGCGGTCGTCCCGCATCTGGAGACCCTGCGGGCGGCCAGTCTGGGGATCACCCTGGGCGACATGAGCGCCGGGCCATCGGCCCTGCGACACCTGTCCGTCCTCCCCGCAACCGGCTTCAAGATCGACAGGGTAATCGTCCGCCGCACGCTCCAGAACGCCCACGACTCGGCCGTGGCCAAGGTCCTCGCGGACCCCGGCCTCACCCTGAGCCCCCCAGCCACAGCCGAGGGCATCGAGACGATGCGTCAGGCCACCCTGCTGCGCAATCTCGGGGTTTCTCATGCCCAGGGCTACCTCCATTGGCCGTCCCAACCCTCCCACCGACTCCTCGACCACCTCGCCACGGCAGAAGCGATGCCTGCCTGACGACGGGCCTCCCGGGTGAGTCCGCCGATCGAAAGGGCCGGCGACCACCCTGGTCAAGATCAGCACCCCATCTTGGAAGAACCGAGGTCTTCGTGTTCGGGGGGTTATGAGCGGCGCGGTCGGGCCCTCGGTTCGTGAGCAAGCTCATGATCATAATCTGGTGAAGAGTCCACTAAGTGCGATGTACACCCCGGGGTGGTCGTGCAAAACTTCACGTGAACCCCACAGACGAGGCGGGAGGAAGTCGCAGTGAGCGAATCCGATTTACCCCACTATGACGACATTGTTGATGCGATGATCTCTCGGCACCCCGTCCTCGCCCGACAGACCGTCGAACGTCTCGTGGCATCGGTGTATGCGCGCTTCGCGGAGGCTAGGGTGCAGACCTTCGTGCCCATCCTGGTTCGACGGGAGGTTGAGGCACGACTGCGGTATCTCGATCTCGGCCAGCGCCGGGGAAGCGACGCGACCGTTCATGTCCAGCGCACTCGACGGCCCCTGAGCGCGGCCCAGTAGTCCGGCTGGACGGTCGCGGTACTCGTCATGGTCGGGCCTTCACCCCGGATCTTGGACACGGGGTGTGCTGGTTATGCCTCTCGGTTCAGCGTAGTGGCGGTGGTGAGGTTCCCGTAGGCGTTGGGGCTGAGGTTGCCGCAGTAGGAGTGGCGGCGCCGGGTGTTGTAGCGGGTGGCCCGGTGGCAGGTGGTCGCGTCCGCCCAGACCTGGGCGCCGGCGAGCAGTTCGCGTTTCAAGGTGGCGTGGAACGCCTCGGCCAGCGAGTTGTCGGCGCTGGTCCCGACCGCTCCCATCGACTGGGTCACGCCCAGGGCCGGACCTGTATCCGGACGTGGGCGCGGCATTGGCCGCCTTGCGCGCTGATGGGCTGTGGTTGGGAATCGCCGGCAACCAGACGGTCCAGGCGGGTCGGATCCTGCGGGCACCGTTCAATGACGACGTGGACCTGATCGGCACCTCTGACGATTGGGGTGCCAGCAAGCCCGACGGGGCATTCTTCGAGCACCTCGTCGAGGCCTGTCCGTTCCCGCGCGAGGAGATCCTCTATGTGGGTGATCGCCTGGAGGTCGATGTGCGACCCGCCGCGGCGGCGGGCCTGCATACCGCGCTGATCCACCGCGGTCCGTGGGCCAGGATCCAGTGGGCCACCCCGGACGCGCGGCGGCTGCCGAGGTTCCGGATCGAGAGTCTGCGCGAGCTGCCGGGCCTGGTCCGGGACTGCAACGCCTCAGCACGCTGAGGATCGCGGGTCAGCCGGGTGCGTCCCCGTGCGGATCACTTCGTGGGCGCCGGGGATCTCCTGGAAGGCGATCTGGGCGGTGATCTGCTCGTCGGTCATGGTGGCCTGGTCGAGGGGGACGACCACGAGCTTGTCGTCGTCGTCCTGGTACCGGTGGATGATCGCGATGCAGATCCCCTCGGCGCTGGTCAGGGGTGCGCCGACGCCGAGGTAGTAGGCGTCGAGTTCCTCGCCGTCCGGTGCCGTGGTGCCCGGGAGGTAGCCGTAGTTGGCCAGGTACTCGAATCCGTGGTCCGGGTGGTGGCTACCCAGGGGACGGTCCACGACCACCTGGACGACGTGGCCGAGATGGGCACGGGCCATGGTCAGCGAGCGCCGTCCGCGCACCTCGCCTCCCTTCGCCGTGTCGTACCGTCGGTCCCCTGCGTGGGCGACCTGACCGCGTAGCTGCGCAACAAGGCCGGCCAGCACGCGCTCGGCCAGCTTCCTGTCCATTCTGGGGGTGGATCAACTTCTGGGGGCGGACCAAAGATGCGGTGCTCGGGCGCACGCCGCGGCCGCCTCGGCAGTTGCCCCACGGCGCCCGTCCCGTCGGTTGCTACGGCCACCGACTCCCCCGCGGCGTCATCCTTGGTCGAGCTGCCAGACAGCCCTATCACGAGGTGGCCTCGATCCGCGTCTGATCCTGCGGGCAAGGGATGCGCCCGAGACCGCCCAGGATCGGGGCGGCAGGGCCGCGGTGTCCTCGTCCTGGTCGCCACAGGCGCGCGGGCACCACGCCGGGTCGTACGAGGGTGAGCCCGGCGAACAGTTCGGTGATCTGCGCCTGGGTGCGCAGGGTGAACGGGGTCGTGAGGTCCTGGTAGAGCCCCGCCGCCTCGCGGGTGGCCGCGGCCCGGACGGCGCCCTCGTGTTCGGGCAGGTCCGCGGCATGGGTGATCACGATGTGGCTGCCGGGGACAAGGGCGTCCCGGAAGGTGTCCACGATGGCGGCAGGCTCGTGTTCCTCGGCGACGAAGTGCAGGACGGCCAGGAACAGGACCGCGATAGGGCGGGTGAAGTCGAGGTGGTCACGGACCTGCGGGTCATCGAGGATCGCCCGCGGATCGCGGAGATCGCCGGCGACGGCGATGGTGCGGGCATCGGTGGCCAGCAGCGCCCGGGCATGCGCCAGGACGATCGGATCCATGTCCACGTAGACGACCTTGGCTTCGGGTCTGACGCGTTGGGCGATCTCGTGGACGTTCCCGGGGGCTGGCAGGCCGCAACCGAGGTCGAGGAACTGCGTGGTTCCGGATTCGGCGAGGTGGGCGACCACACGGTGTCCGAAGGCGCGGTTCTGTCAAGTACCGGGTTTGATGGAGGCTGGGTTCTCACGCGTCGGCGGGTTGCCG